>NZ_CAAHFB010000001.1:1800000-2100000 GCF_900880625.1 Halorhabdus rudnickae | reverse complement strand
CGGTACGACATGACGCTGGCAAGCATCGGTGACCTACGGCTGACCGTCGAGCGTGAATCCGACTCGAAGGAACTGCTGGATTACTTTCGGTTCTGCCGGACGGAATTCGACGAGTTCTCGGATTTCGAATTCAGCTTCAGTGAGCATCGGGATTATCTCGACCGCAACAGCTGGAAGCTCCACACCTTCGACGAACCGCCCGAGGCAGATCCAGACTACGCCCTGGAGATGACGCCGGAGGTGATCGAAACGACATATCTCAAGGCCAAGCAGGCCGCCGCTGAGGCCGGAGACATGAAAGTCGCCGGCGAGTTCCGCGTCAAGCGCCAACAGCACAGCCGCCGGAAGAACCTCGAAGTCGTGCGGGACCAAACAGCCGCCTTCTCGACGCGGATCAAAAACGCCGGCCGGGCCTTCGAGAATTTCTTCCTCGGTGCGACGTGCGGCCACGGGATGCGGCCGATCCGAATCGCGCTGGCATTCGTCGTCGCTCCAGTCGTGTACGTCTTCCCGTACGTCTTCGGCGGATCACTGTTCCAGACAGGTGCCGCCGACGGCCAGCAAATCGCCCTGGCAAACATCGGGCACGCGCTCTCCCCCGAAGGACTGACGATTCTCTTCGAGAACGCCCGCCTCAGCTATATTTCCTACACGACGATCGGGTACGGCGTAATGGATCCAAAGGGGCCCGTGGCCGTCGTACTGGCGGTCAGCGAGGCGTATCTGAGTGTCATCCTCTCGGCGCTGTTGATTTACGCCCTGGTCAAACGCTCGGAATTATAGCTCCTCGTCGGCGAGCTCGACCGCCGAGACGATATCGAACGGATCCTCGCCCTTCCGGATGCCGTCGAGCAACAGGAACGCTCTATCGGGCGAGAGGAAGTGTCGCGTCACGGCTCGGCCCATCGGCGTCGGGTCCAGTCCGTCGATGAACTCGTACTCCAGAAGTTTCCCGAGGGCGTGTTTGGTCGGCACCTCGCCGAGCATCCGGTCGTTGAGGCGCTTTGTAGCGCTCCCCCCGACGACGACGTTCGCCAGCGTCTCCTCGACCGCCGCGCTCTCGTCGTAGCGGTTTGTGACAGGTTCCATCTCTCCTTTCAGGAGCTTGAATGCGACCTCATCTTCGGTCATCTCCTGACTGTTGTGATAGACCCCGTCGGGTTCGACCAGCAGGTAGACCGTCCCCTTGTCGTGGTAATCGGGCCGGCCCGCTCGCCCGAGCATCTGGGAGAACTCCTGAACGGTCAACCACTCGATGCCCATCGCCAGCGAGTCGAAGATCACCTGCGACGCCGGGAAGTCGACGCCCGCCGCCAGCGCCGCCGTGGTGACGACTGCAGCCAGTTCCTGGTCGGCGAACATCGACTCAACTTTGCCGCGTCGACTGTTGTCCAGGCCGGCGTGGTAGGGCGCCGAGGAGTACTCCAGCCGGCGGGAGATCTCGTGACACCGCCGCCGGGAGTTGGTGAAGATGATCGTCTGGCCGCGATATCCTTTCGAGGATTTCGAGTCGAAAGCCCGTCTGACGAGCTTGTTCTCGATGTCGACTTTCTCGTAGTCGTCGGCGAACGTGACGTGGCGCTCGATCGGCACGGGCCGTTCCTCGAACTCGATGAGTTGGGCGCCCAGCGACTCCGCGAGCGACCCCGGATTGCCGACGGTCGCCGAAAGATAGATCCACTGAGTGTCGCCAGGATCAGTCACCTCACCGCCGCGACCGTCACGCGCTGCCGTCTGCCCGCCTTCTTCGCAGTAGTGCTTCAGCCGTGAAATGAGGCCGTCCAGGCGGTGGCCGCGCTCGCCCTCGCCGAGGGTGTGAACCTCGTCGATGACGACTGTCCCGATATGACCGAGGTTGTGGCCGACCCGCAGGGCGTGGTCGATCCCTTCGTAGGTGCCGACGATCACGTCTGCGCTCGGGTCGAATCCGCCGCCCTCGCCACGGATACGGCTCGATCCCACCCGAAGACTCACGTCGACGATGTCGCCGTACTCCTCTTGGAAGTCCTGGTACTTCTGGTTAGCCAGCGCCACGAGCGGGACCAGAAACAGCATCTTGCCGTCCCCGTTGAGCACGCGGTCGATTCCGGCCATCTCGCCGATCAGCGTCTTGCCGGTCGCGGTCGCGGAAACGACCAGTTGATCCTGGCCCTCGGTGACGCCGTGCTCGACGGCGAGGCTCTGGACCGGCAGGAGTTCGTCGAACTGCGATTCGAGCTTTTGTTGCATCCCCGGATGGAGATTCAACGAATCCGTCGGGACGAGGTCGACGTCCTCGACGGTTGCGCTGATCTCGTCGAACTTGGTGAGTTCTGGGTCGAGTTCGCCCGAGAGGAGGTTCTTGATGCGTTCGAGGTCTTGCACTTCGAGTAGTAGCTCCTCCAGCCGATCGCGGGCCGTCCCCGTCACGTCACCGTGATAGGCGAGTTCGCGTTCGAGTTCGGCGATCGCACAGTCCGGACAGATGTCCTCGCCGTCGGCCTCGATGGCTGTTTCGCTCGTTATCGGCGAGTACTCCCCCGCAGAGGCACAGTACCGGCAGGTCCGGACGACCTTCGCGTCCAGTTGATAGGCGTCGAGCATCTCGCGGGCGACGCGTCGCCCGCGACGAGATGTCTGTTCGGAGACGCGGATACGCTCGGCTCGCCGGGCGAGTTCGACGAACTGATCGGGGCTGCGCAGATCCTCCTGGCTCCCCCGCTGGACCCGCAGGCGGGCGGGTCGAGGACCGGCGTCGGTCTGTTTGACTTCGAGGCGACCGCCCAGCATTCGCTGTCCGTCCCGCTGGACGACCACCTGGAAATCCTCGCCGTCCTCGTGGAGGAACAGCGTATCGACGGCCGCAAGCTGCTCGGACACATCGTCAGTTGGGGCAGGGCGGTACTTGAGTCGCTCGGACCCGGCGGCGGAGACTCCCGGTGCTCGAGGTGAGGACACTCTCCGCGACACGGATCCTTAAGCATCGTGCGCGAGTAGTTCCTACTATGCGACGTTTCCGGATCGGCAGCGCGTTCGGGATCCCGATACAGCTGGATCTAACGTTCCTGCTCGTGCTCCCGCTTTTTGCCTGGCTCATCGGCGCACAGGTCGGGCAGTCCGTCGAGCTGATGAACGAGGTCTGGGGGGCCGGTATCCCCGTCGAACCGCTGTCCAGCGGCCAACTCCCGTGGCTGCTCGGGGTCGCGGCAGCCGTCGGGCTGTTCGTCTGTGTCGTCCTCCACGAACTGGGCCACTCCCTGGTGGCGATGCGTTTTGGCTTCCCGATCTCCTCGATCACGCTGTGGCTGTTCGGCGGGATCGCCCAGCTTGACGAGATGCCCGAAGACTGGCAGAAGGAACTGTTCATCGCGCTCGCTGGGCCAATCGTCAGCGCCGCCCTTGCGGGACTTTCGTACACTGGGTTCCGGCTCGTCCCCACGGGCGAGGCTGTCGGGATCGCCTCGGTGAAGTTCCTACTCGGATATCTCGCGCTGATGAACATCGTGTTGGCAGCCTTCAATATGATGCCGGGGTTCCCGATGGACGGCGGACGCGTCCTCCGGGCGTTGCTGGCTCGCACCCGTCCCTACGCCCGGGCGACCCAGCTTGCCGCCGAGGTCGGCAAGCTCTTTGCCCTCCTGTTGGGTCTGTTCGGCCTGTTCGGCGGGGGTGGACCCTTCCTGATCGCTATCGCCTTCTTCATCTACATCGGCGCCTCGGGCGAGGCCCAGATGACGACGATGAAAGCCGCCTTCGAGGGCGTGACGGTCAGGGACGTGATGACGCCAGTCGATCACATCCAGACGGTCGATCCCGAGCTGTCGGTCGCGGAGTTGATGGAGCTGATGTTCCGTGAGCGTCACACCGGCTTTCCCGTCGTCGAGAACGACGCGGTCGTCGGGCTGGTCACTCTCGAGGACGCCCGCGCAGTCCGGGAGATCGAACGCGAGGCCTTCAGGACCGAGGAGGTGATGACGACGGATCTGAAAGCGATCCATCCCGACGAGAACGCCATGACGGCTCTGACGCAGATGCAAGAGAACAACATCGGCCGACTGATCGTCATGGAAGACGACGAGTTCGTCGGACTGATCACGCGCTCGGACCTCATGACGGCACTTTCCATCATCAAGGAGAGTGGCCGAAACTCCGTGCGGAGCGGACAGTCCCTGGGTAACGGCCGACCGACGACGGTGTCCCAAGAGGACGGACAGAAAGCGAGTCAGGAAGACCGCCGCTTCGAGGACTGAGCTGATGGGGCCGCGTATCAGGCCGGCAGCGAAACGCTACTGGCAGGCTCTCCGCGTCGGGCGTCACGGACGGTGAGTCGCGTCACCGTCCAGGTGATCGGCTCGATCGAGCGCTCTGTGAGGCGGGCCATCGACTCGCGATCGCCACCCCGTGCGATCGTGACGTGTGGGACGTATCCGTCGCCCTCCATGCCTTCGACCGGCGGGAACACCTCAAGAAGTCGCTCGTGAATGCGGCGAAGTTCCGGACTCTCGACGGCGAGGTAGACGACTGGAGAGGGGCCGCTCGTCGCTTCGGCGAAGTGATCGATCCCGGTCACTCGCGCCTCGAAAGCGGGTTGGCCGTCGAGATACTCGCGAAGTCGGGCTGTCAGTCGTGGCACGGACCGATCCTGACCGAGCCGTTTGAGCACCAGCGTGTGCTCGCCGCGGGTTCGTTCTCGGGCCCGTGGCACCTCCCGAGCCAACTCGCTCGCCAGTCGGGCGACCGAGGAGGGGACCGGGACGTTCAGACTGTACACGTTTCTACCCGCGTGACCGAGCAGAATAAGCGCGCCGATCGATCGCAGTCGGGTGAGTCGCCCGGTGCTCGGGATGTAACCGGCCTCAGATCCGATCGAGCAACCACAGCACGATCAGGACAACGATTATCAGTCCGAGCAGCGGGCGGAACAGACTGAGGAGAGCGGCGAACCATCCGAGTACTTCGGTGATAATCTCGATGATGATCCAGACCAGGACCAACACGAGGACGATCTTCAGCAGGTCTTCAACGTCGAGGCTCATATTCGGGATCCACAGGCAAACAGCATAGGCGTTGTGGCGGACAGTGTGGGTGGACACGAGAGGTAGCGCGTCAGATACCCACATGCGAGATCGAACCCGGAAGTTATTAGTATCGCTTACCGGATACTCCGGGGTACATGACGGCGATCCACCGGTTCGACGCGGGTGTGGCCGCGACCGGCGGGTCCGTCTCCCTTCTTCGACGACGACCGGGCCGTTAGGCCCGAATACATCCACATCCAGACCGGTTTCGTATCGCTTTCATCGCCGCCCACCGTCGGGTTTCGGGGCGGTCATCTCTCACCCGACAGCATCCAGTACCCATGCCACAACAGGACGGAAACGGAACGGTCGCGCTTGCCTTCTCGGGCGGGCTCGACACCACAGTCTGCGTACCGCTGCTCAAGGAAGAATACGGCTACGACGACGTCATCGGCGTCACGGTCGACGTCGGCCAGCCCGACTACGAGTTCGACGAGGCCGAGGAGACCGCCGAAGCGCTTGGCCTCGATCACTACGTCGTCGATGCGACCGAGGAGTTCGCTGACCTCTGTCTGTCCGCCGTCGAGGCCAACGCCGACTACCAGGGCTACCCGCTGGGGACCGCGCTCGCCCGGCCGGTTATCGCCGAAGCGATCGCCGACGTCGCCAAAGAGCAAGGGTGCAGCGCCCTCGCTCACGGCTGTACCGGGAAGGGCAACGATCAGTTGCGCTTCGAGGCAGTCTGGCGTGACACCGATATGGACGTCATCGCGCCGATCCGCGAACTCGGGCTCACCCGCGAATGGGAGAACGAGTACGCCGAGGAGAAAGGCCTGCCCGTCGAGGGCGGGGCCGGCGGTCGGTACTCCATCGACACGAACCTCTGGAGTCGCTCGATCGAGGGCTCGGAACTCGAAGACCCCGCGACGATTCCCGAGGACGACATCTACCTTTGGACCGAGAATCCCTCGGGCAAGACGGCCGAACTCGTCGAAATCACCTTCGAGGACGGCACCGCCGTCGGCGTCGACGGAGAAGAACTCGGTTCGGTCGAACTCATCGAAGAGCTCAACGAGCGCGCCGGTGCCCACGGGATCGGTCGGACGGACATGATGGAAGACCGGATGCTCGGCCTGAAGGTCCGCGAGAACTACGAGCACCCCGCCGCGACGGTCCTGCTGACCGCCCACGAGGCCCTGGAAGGACTCGTGCTCACCCAGGAGGAGCGCCAGTTCAAGACCACGATCGACCAGCGCTGGGCCGAGAAGGCCTACGAGGGGCTCATCGACGCGCCGTTGATGGATGCCCTCGAAGGATTCATCGAGGAAACCCAGTCCCGCGTGACTGGGACGGTCACGGTCAAGCTTGAGGGGGGCCATTGCCGCGCAGTCTCGCGTGAATCGGCGTACTCGGTGTACAGCGAGTCGGCAGCCTCGTTCAACGAGGAGGCCGTCACCGGGAGCATTACCCAGGAAGACGCCACAGGCGTCGCGAAGTACCACGGGTTCCAGTCGCGTCTGGCCAATCGCGTCACGGAATCGCTGTCCGACGAGGACTGAACCATGAGCGAGGAACCCACGGCCAACGGTGCAGGCGACGACGATACCGGGAACGAGGGCGTCGTCCGCCGAGAGCGCTTCAGCGGCGGCCCCGCCCGGGGGTTCCTCTCGTCGCTCGCCGCTGATCGGCGCATCTTCGCCGCAGACCTCGCGGTCGATCGCGCCCACGTCGTCATGCTCGCCGAACAGGACATCGTCGACGACGGGACGGCTGGAGAGATCCTGACTGCCCTCGAAGAGATTGAAGACGCGGGCCACGATGCACTCCCCGACGGCGAGGACGTTCACGAGGCGATCGAGACAGCCGTCATCGATCGCGTCGGTCTCGACGGTGGCCGGATGCACACCGCCCGCTCGCGCAACGACGAGGTGGCGACCTGTATTCGCTACCGCCTGCGTGAGGACCTGCTCGACGCGATCGAGACGACACTCGAAGCGCGTGGCGCCCTGATCGAGACCGCCGAGGCCGAGCGCGAGACGGTCATGCCGGGATTCACCCACCTCCAGCCGGCCCAGCCGACGACCGTCGCCCACTGGGCGCTCTCCTACGAGCGCGCGCTCGCTCGCGAGACGGCCCGCCTGATCGACGCCTACGACCGCACGAACCAGTCGCCACTGGGGGCGGCGGCCTTCGCGGGGACGCCATTCGATGTCGAGCGCGAGCGCACGGCCGCGTTGCTGGGCTTTGCGGGAACGATGGACAACGCGATGGACGCCGTCTCGGCGCGGGACTTCCTCGTCGAGTCGACGGCCGCGCTGGCGACTCTCGCCACGACGCTTTCGGGACTGGCCGAGGACATCGTGATCTACGCGAACAAAGGATTCGTCGAAGTCGACGACGCCTACGCATCGACCTCCTCGATCATGCCCCAGAAGAAAAATCCCGACACGCTCGAACTCGTCCGTGCGCGGGCGGGCGATGCCGCGGCAGGTCTCAACGGTCTGCTGAATACGCTAAAGGGGCTGCCGCGGGCATACAACCGCGACCTCCAGCGTGCTGGCGGGCACGCCTGGCGGGCGATCGACGGCGTCAGCGAGGCGACCGAAGTCGCGGCTGGTGCGATCGCGACCGCCGACTGGAACGACGAGGCCCTGGCGGCCGCAGCGGGCGAGGGCTTTTCGACCGCGACGGGCGTCGCCGACGCGCTGGCGATGGCCGGCGTCCCCTTCCGGACGGCCCACGAAGTCGTCGCCAGCACAGCAGAGGCAGCAGGCGACGATGGGGACTTCGAGGCGCTGGACGCCGCCGCGCGTGACGTACTCGATGCATCGCTGACCGAGTACGTCGACCGCCAGACGATCGAATCAGCGCTCGATCCCGGCCAGAGCGTTGCCAGTCGCGACTCGGCTGGCGGTCCGGCACCCGAGGCCGTCGCCGACCAGATCGCGGCTGCACGGACGGACCACGACGCCGACAGCGATACGCTGGCAGAGCGCCGGGCGGCCATCGCGGACGCGGTCGAGAGCTTGCAGGCAGAGGTGGAGACGTATGTCTGAGACGGGCACAGCAACGACCACGACACCGATCAAGAGGACACACGACATGACCACGACACCGACAACCGAATCGTCCCGCCCGTCGACCGACGACGGGCCGGCACGCGAACCGCACGCCGGGCTGCCACCGGAGCGTGACTGCCAATGAACGTCGGGATCCTCTATTCGCGCATCCGCCAGGACGAGAAGCTGCTCCTCTCGGAACTGCGCGAGCGTGACCACGACGTGACGAAAATCGACGTGCGAAAACAGCGCTTCGGCCTCGATTCAGCCCCCGAAGCGTTCGAAGACGTGGACGTCGTGCTCGATCGCTGTCTGGCGACCAGTCGGAGCCTCTACGCGACGGAGTTCCTGAACGCCTACGACATTCCGGTGGTCAACAGCCACGAGACGGCCGAGACCTGTGCCGATAAGGTAACCAACAGCCTCGCACTTGAGCAGGCCGGCGTTCCGACCCCCACAACGGAGGTCGCGTTCACTAAGGACACGGCCCTGGAGATCATCGAGGACTTCGGGTACCCCTGCGTGCTCAAGCCTGTCATCGGCTCGTGGGGCCGTCTGATGGCCAAAATCGACACCAAGGACGCCGCCGAGGCCATCCTCGAACACAAGGCGACGCTTGGCCACTACGAGCACAAGGTCTTCTACGTCCAGGAGTTCGTCGAGAAACCGGGCCGGGACATCCGCGTGCTTGCGACCGACGGCGAGCCGGTCGGGGCGATGGTCCGCTCCTCGGATCACTGGCTGACCAACGCCGCGAAAGGGGCCGAGACCGACCCCTTCGAACTCGACGAGCGCGCCCGCGAACTCGTCGCCGAAGCCAGCGAGGCCGTCGGCGGCGGGCTGTTGGGTATTGACCTGATGGAGACAGGAGAAGATGAAGACGGGGACCCAACCGGCTACACCGTCCACGAGGTCAACCACACCGTCGAGTTCAAGGCGCTGAACGACGCCGTCGAGACCGACGTCCCCGGTCAGGTCGTCGACTGGCTGGAGACGAAAGCGGGGGTGAACGAGTGATGTCCGCGAACGAAGGCGAACCGACCCTTTCGGCTTCCGTTGTCGGCGCGAGCGGCTTTACCGGCGGCGAACTCCTGCGGTTGCTCGCCGGCCATCCCGACTTCGAGATCATCCAGGCGACCAGCCGCTCGAAGGCAAACAAGACGATCGGGCACACCCACCCGAACCTCCGGGGGCTCGACCTTCGCTTTAGCTCCCCGGAAGACCTCGAATCCGTGGACGTGCTGTTCGCGGCGACGCCACACGGCGTCTCGATGGAGCAGATCGACGCCTTTCAGGACGCTGCCGACACCGTGGTCGACCTCTCGGCGGACTTCCGCCTGGAGAGCGAAGCGCAGTACGACGAGTGGTACGATGGCCATTCGCGTCCCGAGTTGCTGGACGAATCCGAGTACGCGCTGCCGGAACTCAACCGCGAGAACCTGCCCGGAGCGGGCCTGATCGCTTCGGGGGGATGCAACGCCACGGCGACGATCCTAGGACTGCTCCCGCTGTTCGAAGGGAGCGTGCTCTCCGGGGACGAACAGATCGTCATCGACGTGAAAGTCGGCTCCAGCGAGGGTGGGGCTGGTGGCGGCGAAGCCTCCAGCCATCCCGAGCGCTCGGGCGTCGTCCGTCCCTACGCGCCGACGGGTCACCGTCACGAGGCCGAGATCGAGCAGTTCCTCGGGACGAACGTCTCCTTTACGGTCCACGCAGTGGAAATGATCCGCGGTGCGAGCGCGACGATCCACGTCTTCCCCGAGGAACCGGTCTCGAAGGGTGACCTCTGGGGAGCCTACCGCGGTGCCTACGAGGACGAACCGTTCGTCCGGATGGTCGCCGGGGGCGGTGGCGTCTATCGCTACCCCGAACCGAAAGCCGTTGCTGGCTCGAACTATGCCGAGGTCGGCTTCGAGCTCGATCCCGGCAACAAACGCGTCGTGGTCTTCTCGGCCATCGACAACATGATGAAAGGCTCGGCCGGCCAGGCCGTCCACGCGGCCAACATCGCGCTGGGCCTGGAAGAGACGGCCGGGCTGGACTTCGCGGGGATGCACCCGGTGGGGTCGCCATGACGGAGGTGACCACGGAATGACGGTGGTTGTCAAAGTCGGCGGCGCTCGCGCCGTCGACCCCGAGGGCGCGCTGGCTGACGTGGCCGATCTGGTCGCGGATGGCGAGGATATCGTCGTCGTCCACGGCGGCTCGACCGCGGTCGACGAGACGCTCGAACGCATGGGAATCGAACCGGAATACGTCGAAACACCCTCCGGCGTCGTCGGGCGGTTCACCGACGCGGAGACCATGGAGGTCTTCGAGATGGTCTTTGGCCACCTCAACACGCAACTGGTCGCGGGATTACAGAGTCAGGGCGTCGACGCGGTCGGACTCAACGGGGTCGACGGGAAACTCCTGGCCGGCCCCCGCAAGTCGGCCGTTCGTATTTTGGAGGACGGCAAGCGCAAGATCAAGCGCGGCGACCACTCGGGCACTATCAAGAAAGTCAACGACGAGCTGCTGTATACGTTGTTAGACAATGGATACACGCCGGTTGCTGGACCACCGATGGCCGGCAAAGATGGTGATGAGTGGCTGGCTGTGAACACCGACGCCGACCGCTCCGCGGCGGCGATCGCCGGAGCACTCGACGCGACCCTCATCCTGCTGACCGACGTCGACGGCGTCTACGCCGATCCCGACGATCCGGCGACGCTGATCGAGTCAGTCGAGACGGGCGAGGACTGGAAGGCACTCGAAGACGCCGCCGAGGGGTTCATGGAACGGAAGATCATGGCTGCCGAGGAGGCGCTTGACGGCGGGGCACCCGAGGTCGTCGTCGCTGACGCCAACGCCGAGGCACCGATCAGTAGTGCTCTCGAAGGCAGTGGTACACACGTTCACGAGACAGCGATCGAGACGGAGGAAGACACATGAGCGGATTCGTATTTTCCGAGAAGCCGATTCAGATCGAGAGCGGTGATGGCACCGTCGTCTACGACGACGCGGGCACAGAGTATCTGGACATGGGCGCGAGTTACGCCTGCGTCCCGCTGGGGCACAGCCACGAGGCCGTCGATTCGGCCGCCAAAGAGCAGATCGAGGACCTGACCTACGTCCAGGCGTCCTATCCCGTCGAGACCCGGACGAACCTATACGACACCCTCGCGGTCGCAGCGCCGGGCGACATCGACAACGTCTGGCTGTGCAACTCGGGCACGGAGGCCAACGAGGCGGCACTGAAGTTCGCCCGGAGCGCCACCGGCGACTCGAAGATCGTCGCCACGATGCAGGGCTTTCATGGCCGGACGATGGGCGCGCTGGCGACCACCTGGAAGGACAAGTACAAGAAGCCCTACGAGCCGCTGATCGGCGACGTGGAGTTCGTCCCCTACGACGACAGCGAGGCGCTCGCCGAGGCCGTCGACGATGAGACGGCCGCCGTCATCATGGAGCCGATCCAGGGCGAGGGCGGGATTCATCCCGCTTCGACCGAGTATCTGAAGGCGGCCCGCGAGCTCACCGAGGAGGCCGGCGCGGCGCTGATCTTCGACGAAGTCCAGACCGGCATGGGTCGGACTGGGGCGCTGTGGGCCTGCGAGCAGGCTGGTGTGGTTCCCGATATGCTTACGGCCGCGAAAGGGCTCGCCAACGGTTTCCCGATGGGTGCGACACTCGTCAAGGACTGGATCGCCGAGAACTACGGCTCTCACGCCTCGACGTTCTCCGGTGGCCCAGTCGTCTCGGCCGCGGCAGAGGCGACGGTTTCGACGCTCGTCGAAGACGATATTCCGAATCATGCCGCTGAAGTCGGTGAGTACCTTCGCGGTCAACTTCGTGAGGAACTCGGTGACAGCGCCCGAGAGATCCGTGGCGAGGGACTCATGATCGGCGTCGAGATCAAACGCGGAGCCAATCGCGTCCTCAAGGATCTCGCCTTGAACCATCAGGTGCTGGCGCTGCCGGCCGGTCGGACGGTCGTGCGGTTGCTCCCGCCGCTGATCGTCGACGAGGATCAAGCTGATGCGGTCGTCGCGGCGCTGTCGGAGGCGATCGACTGATGAGCGCGACGAGCGTCCCGACCGCAGAAGTCTCGGACGAGACAGCCCGCAAGTTGCTAATCGACCTCGTCGAGATCCCGTCGGTCTCGGGCGACGTTGCGGAAGCCGCCGAGGAACTCGTGGAGTTCTTCGAGGAGCACGACCGGGAAGTCTGGATCGACGATGTTGGGAACGTCCGCGCACCCGCAGACGATGGCGTCCTCTTGACGTCCCACATTGACACTGTCCCGGGTGACATCCCCGTCAGACTGGAGGAGAACGATGATGGCGAAGAAGTGCTGTGGGGCCGTGGAAGCGTCGACGCCAAAGGGCCACTGGCGGCGATGGCCGCCGTCGCGGTCCGAACGGGTGCGAGCTTCGCCGGCGTCGTCGGCGAGGAAGTCGACTCGACCGGTGGTCGCTATCTGGTCGAGGACCGCGATAGCGAGCCCGACGTTGTCATCAATGGCGAACCGTCGGGTTGGGACGGAATCACGCTAGGTTATCGTGGCTTGCTGGGCGGTACCTACGTCGCCACAAGCGAGTCGGGGCACTCCTCACGGCCCGAGAACAACGCGATCCAGGACGCCATCGACTGGTGGAACCGCGTCGAAGCCGAGTTTGCCAAAGACGAGTGGCACCCGGTTTTCGAGCGGGTTACGTGCAAACCGGTGGACATCGACGGCGGGATCTCCGGGGACGGTCTCTCCGTGGAGACGACGCTGCGCGTGCAATTGCGGGTCCCGCCGGAATACACGACCGACGAGATCCGCGAGTTGGCGGACGGTCACCTCCGGAACGGCACGGTCAACTGGGACGACTGGGTCGAGCCGGTGATGATGAGTCCCCGGACAGAAGTCGCTCGGGCCTTTCGCGCAGCGATCCGGAAACGCGAGGGCGACCCGCGCCTGCTTCGCAAGACCGGCACCAGCGACATGAACATCTACGCCGACGACTGGGACGCCCAGATGGTGACATACGGCCCCGGCGACTCGGATCTGGATCACGCCCCCGACGAACACCTGCCGCTACCGGAGTACGATCGCTCGGTGGCGGTGCTTGACGACGTCACCACGACCCTCCTGGAGGAGTAAGGATGCCACGCAACGTACTCGATGTGGACGACCTGACGAGCGACGAACTATCGGCCATGCTCGACCGTGCGGCCGCGATCAAGGCCGGCGAGGTGGCGGGCACTCCCCTCGAAGACGAAACGCTCGCGATGATCTTCGAGAAGCCCTCGACCCGGACCCGGGTTTCCTTCGAGACGGGAATGACCAAACTCGGTGGTCACGCGATCTTTCTCGGACCGGATGACATCCACCTGGGGGACAGCGAGCCGATCAAGGATACCGCCCGGGCGGTCTCGCGGTATGCCGACGCGATCATGGCGCGGCTGTTCGACCACGCCGACGCTGAAGAGCTGGCCGAATACGCCACCGTCCCGGTCATCAACGGGTTGACCGACGACGCCCACCCCTGCCAGACGCTGGCAGACCTGCTGACGATCCGTGAGGAGTTCGGCGGTTTCGACGAGGTCAGAGTCGCGTGGGTCGGCGACGGCAACAACGTCGCCCAGTCGTTCGTCCTCGGTGCGGCAATGGTCGATCTCGAGTTGACCGTTGCGACGCCGGAGGGATACGGGATCGACGACGACGTGCTTGAACGGGCGGCAGAAATCGGGACCGCCCCCGAGACGACACACGATCCCGAGGCCGCCGTCGAAAACGCCGACGTGATCTACACGGATGTCTTCGTCAGCATGGGCGAAGAAGACGAACGCGAGGAGAAACTCGACGCCTTCGAGGAGTTCCAGATCACAACAGAGCTGCTCGGCGACCGTACGCTAATGCACTGTCTGCCGGCCCATCGCGGCGAAGAGGTCACCGACGACGTAATCGAGAGTGACAACGCCATCGTCTGGGACCAAGCGGAGAACCGGCTGCACGCCCAGAATGGATTGCTGGTGTGGTTGGCTGAGCGGTAACGTTGTGGATGTGAAAGCATACGCCGTCGAAGACGGCGTTTGACTGCTCGCGAGCAGGTCGTTTTTCGCCACCGGGAGAGCGATATCTCCCGAGCTCACACTCACGTCGTCCGTGTGAACCACGTTTTCCGAGTCGAGCGGGACCTCTGGTCCCGCTGACCATGCGAATAGCGTGGAAGCTTCGCTTCCACGTACATGCGAGCGGGCCATCGGCCCGCGAGCATACGGCGGCGAAGCCGCCGTGAGCAGAGAGTGGTGCGCCGGAGGCGCACCCGACGAAGTAAAAAGGTGGTCGCGTGGATCCGCGGCTTTTTTCCACTGCGCTGCGTCGGGTGACACAATGAGCTATCTGGAGATCACCCAGGACGAACCAGCTGAGTCGACTGACGGCGTCTGGCTGACCTGTATCGAGTGTGGCGAGACCTTCGCGCCGTTTTCGGGGATCCGTTACACCTGCGACGAGTGTGAGGGGTTGCTGGAAGTCCGGTACGCCGACCTGCCGACCTTCGAGGACTTCGGCGACGACGAGACGGCGTTCCACGGCGGCGTCTGGCGGTATAGCGATGCCCTGCCATTCGAAGAGGGCGTGACGCTCCCGGAGGGCAACACCCCGCTGCACGAGGTCCCGCGACTCGAAGACGAAATCGGGGTCGAACGCCTCCGGGTCAAACACGAGGGGATGAACCCGACGGGGAGTTTCAAGGATCGCGGGATGACCGTCGGCGTCCGCGTCGCCCAGGAGGTCGGGGTCGATCGGCTGGCCTGTGCCTCGACGGGGAACACCTCCGCCGCGCTGTCGGCCTACGGGTCACGGGCTGGACTGCAAGTACTCGTCCTCCTTCCGGAGGGGAAAGTCGCAGCCGGGAAGATCGCACAGGCAAGCCTCCACGGCGCACGTATCCTCGAGGTCGACGGCAACTTCGATCGGTGTCTGGACATCGTCCAGAACCTCGCCGACCGCGGCGAGGCCTACCTCCTGAACTCGCTGAACCCCTTCCGACTGGAAGGCCAGAAGACCATCGGCTTGGAGATCATGGAACAGTTCAACGCCGAGGAGGGTGGGTTCCCCGATCGGATCGTCCTGCCGGTCGGCAACGCGGGCAACACCGCCGCGCTGTACAAGTGCTTTCGCGAACTCGAGACCAGCGGCGCGATCGACGAGAGTCAGATCCCGAAACTGACCGGCGTCCAGGCCGAGGGGTCGGCCCCAATGGTCGAGGCCATCGAGGAAGGCTGGGACCACATCGAACGCTGGGACGACGTCGAGACGAAAGCGACGGCGATCCGAATCGGTAACCCGGTGAACGCACCGAAGGCCCTCCCCGGGATCCGCGAAACCGATGGGACGGCCGTCGCCGTCAGCGACGACGAGATCACCGACGCCCAGCGGACGCTCGCCGAGGAGGGAGTCGGAGTCGAACCCGCTTCCGCGGCGTCGATCGCCGGCCTGCGGAAACTCCGTGAGGAGGGCGTCGTCGACGACGACGAGCGGGTGGTCTGTCTGACGACCGGCCACCTCCTGAAGGACCCCGACGCCGCCGTCGAGGCCGGTACCGAACCCGAGCCGGTGCCCGACGACACCGACGCGGTGCTGGAACACTTACGCTCCTGACGGGGCACGGCCCGGTCGATCCACGTCCGACGGACGCCCGTCGTGCCGAAAGCCGACGCTCGTCTGCCGACGTTTTTTGCGGCCCGAAGTGGGAGATGAGTTGCCATGTCAGCCGAGCACGATCAGGGATCGAAAGCAACCGAGCGGTCGCTGTCGACTGAAAAGCAAACGGGTGACGAACCGCGGGCCGGGACGCGTTCACAGCCCCGAGAGTCTGGATCGGTACCAGGAGCCGAGAAAGAAGTACGGACAGCGATCGTCGATCGTGGCGGTCCACCGATCGAAAACCCATCGGACGCCCATTGTGCCGTCGCTGCAAGCGATCGTCTCTGGCAGACCTACGGAGGGGGCGACATCGACGGGTGTTTCGTCTGGACGACACCGGACGGCGATGGCGGTCACTGGGAGGACTGACAACGGGACCGTCCGACGTCGATCAGAGGCCGTTGAGTTCGACGACCGTCGTATCGAGGATGCGCTCGTCGTCGTTGAGCGCCTCGAGGACGGCATCGGTCGGCCGGGAGTCAAGGTTGTACACTGACAGGGCTTCGCCGCCGAACGCCTCGCGGCTGTTGAACATACCGGCGATGTTGACGTCGTGCTCGCCGAGGACGGTCCCGATGTAGCCGATGACACCCGGTGCGTCGGCGTTGCGGACGATGAGCATGTGGCCGTGAGGGACCGCTTCGACGCGGTAGTCGTCGATGCGGACGATCCGCGGATCTCCGTTGGCGAACTGCGTGCCTTCGACGCTGAGTTCGGTCCCACCGCTACGGACGGTGAGTGTAACCAGACTCCGGAAGTCCGGCGTCCCGTGATCGGTGACGACATCGACATCGATACCCTCGCGGTCAGCGACTTCTCGGGCGTTGACGGCGTTGGCGTCGAGCCCGAGGGAATCAAGGACACCGGCGAGTGCGCTTGCCGTGATGGGGTCGAGAGTCTCTGTCGCGATCTCGCCCGCGTAGGCCACCTCCACGCCGTCGACATCGCCCTCGAACAGCTGGACTGCGATCCGGCCGGCCGTCTCTGCCAGGTCGGCGTACGGTCGGATCGTCGGGTACTGATCCGGCGACATCGCCGGGACGTTGACGGCGTTCTCGACCGGTTCGTCGGCGAACGCAGCGAGCACCTGACGAGCGATTGCCGTCGACACCGATTCCGTCGTGCCGACGGTGCTGGCGGCGACGCCTGGCGTCACGATGACGTCTTCGACGTCCCGGAGTGGGCTGTCATCGGGAAGTGGCTCGACAGAGACAGCGTCCAGCGCGGCGCCGTGGAGGTCGCCGTCCGCCACTGCATCCGCGAGGGCAGCCTCCTCGAGGAGTGCCGGGTCCCCGCAGTTGACCACGTATCCTTCCCCGAGCGTCTCGAACTCGGACTCACCCAGGCGGGGCACGGCGTCGCTGCTGGCGTGCAACGAGAGGAAGTCTGCCCGCTCGAGACACGTCTCGAGATCAACTGACTCGGCACCGATCCGAGCGATCCGGTCGTCGGCTGCCTCGGGGGCGGCGACCACGAGATCCACGCCGAGATTGTCCAGGCGCTTTCCGACCTCTTGGCCGACATCGTCGAAGCCGATGAGACCGGCGGTCTTGCCTTCCAGTTCCGACCCGAGGATGTCCCCTTTCGCCCAGTAGCCATCCTTGAGTTTGACGTGGCCCTGTGGGATCCCGCGGGCCGTGGCAAAGAGCAACCCGACGACGTACTCCGCGACCGATCGAACCGCCTCCTCCGGCGCGTTCGCGACGATCACGCCGTGTTCGGTCGCCACCGGAACGTCGATCGTCCCGACGTCGATCCCCGCGCGACCGACGATCTGCAGGTTCGAGGCGCGTTCGAATACCTCGGCGGTCACCGCCACGTCGCCCGCAACGATCAGTGCGTCGGCACCGACCGCGGCCGACGCCAGGTCCGATGGTCCCTCGGCCTCGACGGTCCGCACGTCGTGGCCTGCCTCCGTGAGCAGCGCCAGTCCGGCCTCCTCGACCGGCCCCGTTACTACGATCTCCATATCAGGGGTGACTGCACGACCCGGCATAACGCTTGTTTTCTCACGCGCGAGGAAAGAACACTGACACGACGGACCGAAACCGAGCCGCAGGACGACCGATCGTTCGAGCCCCTATCGCCACGCCGACAGCGTCGCCGCTTCCGAGAGCGGCGTCGACAGATACGCCCCATCGCGTGTGACGTCCGCGATGACGAAGACGTCCGCTTCGCCCTCGTCGATCGAGGCCATGACTTCGCCGTCCGATCGACTGTCTGCCGCGAGCGCGTCGGGCTCTTGCGACATACTATGTGAGTAAGTAACATTCATACATAAACGTGCCGAAAACCAACAGACAATGCCGAGGACTATCCGACAGCTGTCAGACGGGTTCGCCGGCTCGACTGGCGACTGCGGACTTCGAGAGTCACGGAGATGGGCCGCCACGCCTGACACCGTGACTAAACAAAGATTTTGTACGTGGACCAAGGAGTAACTGCCAGTATGAACGTCGCGGACGTCATGACGCCACGTGAAGACGTCGTCACGGTCGACATCCCGGGGACCAGAGACGACGTTCTGGAGTACTTACAGGAGCGGGAATTCTCGTCGGTGCCGGTCGTCAAAGAGACCGACGACGGCGAGGAATTCCGCGGGATCGTCACGCGGGACGCCCTGATCGAACACCCCGACGAGGACCAGCTGGCGTTGCTCGTCGAAGAGGTCCCGACGACCACGGCCGAGACGACTCTCCAGGAGGTAGCCCGGACGATCATCTCGACGGGTGAGCCCCGGATCCCCGTCGTCGATGGTCACCTCGAGGGAATCGTCACCATCACCGACCTCATCCGGGCGATCGCCGAGGGTGACGTCGACGACGGCGATACGTCCGTCGGCGACCTTGCCCGTCGGGACGTCAACTGTGTCTACGCCGAAACCCCGTTGACGGTCGCCGAGCGGGAACTCAGTCACGCTGACGTCCCATACGGGGTCGTCCTCGACGACGATGCGGAAGTGTGTGGCATGCTGACCGAGGTCGACGTACTGACGGTCGCCGAGGTCGTCGAGGGCGAAGCCGAGACCGGCGAATCCATCGCCAACCAGGACGACGAGTGGATGTGGGAAGGCATCAAGGCTGTCGGGAACAGCTACATGCCGACCCGGAACGTCGAGTTCCCCGACGAGCCCGTCAGCGAGTACATGACCGGGGACCTCGTGACAGTCAGCAGCCGCCGGACTGCACAGGAGGCGGCCCAATTGCTCATCCGCCACGACATCGAGCAGGTCCCGCTGGTATCGGGCGACGACCTCGCGGGTATCGTCCGCGACATCGACGTACTCAAAGCGCTACGATGACCCAGGTCAGCGCCGAGCAGCTGGTCGAACTAGCCAAGCGCCGCGGGTTCTTCTTGCAATCGGCCGGCGCCTACGGCGGCGTCTCGGGCTTCTATACGTTCGGTCCGCAGGGAGCCGCCCTCAAACGCAACATCGAGGACACCTGGCGCGAGCGCTTCGCCATCCAGGAGGGCCACATGGAGGTCGACGCACCGACCGTCCTGCCCGAGCCCGTCTTCGAAGCCTCGGGCCACCTCGACGGCTTCGACGACATGCTCGTCGAGTGTCCCGAGTGCGGGGAGTCCCATCGGGCCGATCACATCGTCGAAGACGACCCGGCGACCGGGATCGAAGAAGCCGAGTCACTGGCCCCCGAGCGCGTCGAAGAGGTCATCGCCGAGTACGAACTCACGTGCCCGACCTGCGGGACGGGACTGGCCGGCCAGGCCATCGAGCAGTTCAACCTGATGTTCGAGACCAATATCGGCCCGGGTTCGTCCTCGCCTGGCTACCTGCGTCCCGAAACGGCCCAGGGGATCTTTATCGAATTCCCGCAACTCGCCGAGTACGCCCGCAACCAGCTTCCCTTCGGCGTGACCCAGATCGGCCGGGCCTACCGCAACGAGATCAGCCCCCGGAAGTCACTGCTTCGCGTGCGGGAGTTCAGCCAGGCCGAACTCGAACTGTTCGTCGACCCCGAAGAAGACGAACCGGACCTCTCGTCGGTGGCCGACGTCCGAGCACGGTTTTACCCGGCCGAAGCACAGGACCGCGCGGACGGCGACGTCATCGAGACCACGATCGGCGAGGCCGTCGCCGAGGGGATCGTTGCCGACCCCTGGATCGCGTACTATCTGGGCGTCGCCGCCGAGTGGTACCAGCGCATCGGCCTGGACATGGATCGCTTCCGGTTCCGCCAGCACCGTCCGGGAGAACTGGCCCACTACTCCGAGGACTGCTGGGACGCCGAGGGCGACGTCAGCGACCCCGGAGACGAACCGGACTGGATCGAACTCGGCGGGTTCGCTTATCGGTCCGATTACGACCTCTCGAAACACGACGCTCACTCCGAGGAGGACTTCACCGTCTTCAAGCAGTACGACGAACCCGTTACCGTCGAGAAGCCGACCGTCGATCCGGACATGAGCTACCTCGGGCCGGAGTTCGGCGGAAGCGCCGGGGACGTGGCCGACGCGCTGGCCGAGTTGGCCGAGTCAGATCCCGATGCCTTCGAAGGCGAGGAAGTCACGGTCGAAGTCGACGACGAGTCCTACACCGTTCCAGTCGAGAAGACGGGTTTCGCCATCGAGGAGATCACCGAATCCGGCGAGCACGTCACGCCCCACGTCGTCGAGCCGTCACTGGGTATCGACCGGGCGCTCTATACTGCGCTGGATCACTCCTATCGCGAGGACGAGATCGACGGCGAGGAGCGGACGTATCTTGCACTCCCCCCGGAAGTCGCGCCGACGACCGTCGGTGTCTTCCCGCTGATGGACAAGGACGGCCTGGGCGAGCGCGCTCGCGAACTCGCCGCCACGTTGCGCGACGCCGGGTTGTCCGTGGCCTACGACGACTCCGGCGCGATCGGTCGGCGGTACCGGAGGCAAGACGAGATCGGAACGCCGTACTGCGTGACCGTCGACTACGACACGCTCGAAGACGGAACAGTGACGATCCGGGATCGGGATAGCACCGCACAGCGGCGGGTCGCGGTCGACGATCTCGCGGCGACGATCGACGCGCTGGTCGCCGGCGAAGACGACTTCGAGGACCGCTAAACCCGTGATCGACGGCGCGCTCGAGCGGCTCGACGACGAGATCGCCCGGCGACTCGTTCACGCGAGCACAAGCGCCGTCCCGCTGTCGTACGTCTTCATAGAAGCAGTGTCCTGGCAGGTCGTACAGGTGTTTCTCGGGCTGGCCGTACTGGGTGCGTTCGGTCTCGAAATCGTCCGTCTGTACGTAGGCTTAGACTGGGCGATCTTCGACCGACTTACCCGGAGTTACGAACAGGAGAACTTCGCGGGGTACTTCCTGGGCGCGTTCGGGCTCGCCATCGTCGCCTTTGCGTTCACGCCGCCGGGATCCGACCACCTTGTAGCAGGGCTCACCGAGTCAACCGCAGCGGTGCCGGCAATGTTGATGTTGACGATCGCCGACCCCTTCAGCGGGCTGCTCGGTTCTGGCGAACTCCGACCAGCCAAGCAGACGTGGGTACTGCTTGCGACGTTCGGCCTCAGCACGTTGCTGGCCGCGCCGTTCGTACCGACACTGCCGGCGGTGCTGGGCGGGATCGCCACGACGGTCGCAGACGGGATCAAACCGGTCGTACGAGGATACGTCATCGACGACAACCTGACGATTCCGATCACCGCGGCGGTGACGATGCACCTGGCCGTCGAATTCCTCACGGCGCTCCCACTGTAGGGACACTTTCACCGCGGTACGCGAACGCTTAACCGCGATCATCTCGAATCGCTCGTCAAATGGCGACGACCGACGCCGCCGGCGAGTTCGTCGACCGCCCGCTCGTCGAGCCGGGCGTCCTCCAGCGCCGCGAGTACCAGCTCCAGCTGGCCGAAACGGCCCGCTCGGCCCACACGCTGGTCTGTCTCCCGACTGGGCTGGGCAAAACGACCGTCAGCCTCCTGGTGACCGCACACCGCTTACAGGAGGCCGGCGGCAAATCTCTCTTGCTCGCGCCGACGAAACCGCTGGTCCAGCAACACGCCGACTTCTATCGGGAAGCCCTGACGATTGACGACGAGGAGATTGTCGTCTTCACCGGGGAGGTCAAACCGGACGACCGTTCCGAATTGTGGGAGGAAGCGACGGTCGTCATCGCCACACCTCAGGTCGTCGAGAACGACATCCTGGGCTCGCGGATCGACCTCTCGGCCGTGACCCACTGCACGTTCGACGAGTGTCACCGCGCCAGCGGCGAGTACCCCTACACGTTCATCGCCGAACGCTACCACGCCGAGGCCGAGGAGCCCCTTGTCACGGGCATGAGCGCCTCGCCCGGCGACGACGAGGAAGCGATCCTCCAGGTGTGTGCCAACCTCGGCATCCGCGAGGTCAAGGTAATGACCGAAGACGACGCCGACGTGGCCGAGTATACCCACCAGACCAGCGTCGACTGGGAGCGCGTCGAGTTGCCCGAGCCGGTCGTCGAGATCCGCGACGCGATCCAGGACGTGATCAAAGAGCGGATGACCCAGCTGAAGGAACTCGGCGTCACCTCGAAAACGCAACCCGATGTCTCCGAACGCGAGATCCGCAAGATCCAGGCCAAAATCCAGGAGTTGATGGATGCAGACCAGTCGGAGGGCTACCAGGGGATGAGCCTGCTGGCGGAAGTCCGGAAGCTCCGGACGGCCGTGACCTACGCCGAGACCCAGAGCGTCGAGTCGCTGCGACGGTATCTCGAACGCCTGAAAAACGCCGCCCGCTCCTCGGGTGCCTCGAAAGCCGACCAGCGGCTCGTCAGCGAGCCGAAAGTCCGGGAAGCAGTCCGGAAAGCTGAGAACTTCGACGATCTGCACCCGAAATTCAGACGGACCCGGATGTTGATCGCCGAGACCCTGGGGATCAACGACGGCGAGCGTGTCATCGTCTTCACCGAGTCCCGCGATACTGCCGAGACGCTGACGGACTTCCTGGGCGAACACTTCGACACCCGGAAGTTCGTCGGTCAAAGCGACACCGACGGCAGCGACGGGATGACCCAGACCCAACAACAGGAGACCCTCGACGCGTTCCGGGCCGGCGACTTCGAGGTGCTAGTCTCGACTAGCGTCGCCGAGGAAGGGCTGGACGTCCCCGAAGTCGATCTGGTACTGTTCTACGAGCCCGTCCCGACGGCTATCCGGTCGATCCAGCGCAAGGGCCGGACCGGCCGCCAGACCGAAGGGGCCGTGGTCGTGCTGATCGCCGAAGACACCCGCGACGAGGCTTATTTCTGGAAGTCCCGCCAGGACGAGAAGCGCATGGAGGAAGAACTCCGGTCGCTGAAGGACGTCACTGGCGAGATCGAATCGCGCCTTGACGAACAGGTCGATCTGACGACCTTCGACGGCGACAAAGACAATGCTGACGCCACCGCGGATGACGATTCCCACAAAGGTACTAAATCGCGAGACGGGGCTGGTGAGAGTGATCCGAGTGACGAAAATACCGCCACGAGCGACACCGACGGCCAGACTGGCCTGGACGCGTTCGCACCGACCGGTGACGATGCGGTCGAGTCAGCCAGTGACGACGGAGACGAAGACGACGGGAGGGTGTCAGACGGAACGGTCGCCACCGCCGGAAGCGAGGAGGGGAGCGAAATCGTCATCGACCAGCGTGAACTCGACAGCGCAATCGGCCGTGACCTCGCACGCCGCGAGGGTATCGAAACACGCCTCGAGACGCTACAAGTCGGCGACTACGTGCTCTCGGATCGCGTCATCGTCGAACGAAAGACGGTCTCGGACTTCCTTGACACGCTGACGGGTGGCGACCGATCGGTCTTCGAGCAGGTCAAAGACGACGCTCGCTATTACGACCGGCCAGTCGTGATCTTGGAAGGCGAGGGACTCTACGAGAAGCGCAACGTCCACCCCAACGCGATCCGAGGTGCACTGGCGTCGCTGGCGGTCGACTTCGGCGCGAGCGTCCTCCGGACCGCGGACGAAGACGGGACTGCTGATCTGCTGGCGACGATCGCGACCCGCGAGCAGGAGACGGCCGATCGGGAGATCAGCGTCCACGGCGAGAAGCAATCGAAGACGCTGGCCGAACAGCAGGAGTACGTCGTCGCCTCGATCGCCGACGTCGGGCCGGTGACTGCCCAGGCCTTACTCGAGGAGTTCCGGACGGTCGAAGCGGTGATGGCCGCCAACGAAGACGACCTGCTCGAAGTCGATGGGGTCGGCGAAGTGACAGCGGAACGTATCCGCGAAGTCATCGGGAGCGAGTACGAGGGGTGACCGGAGTGGGAACTGTCAGGCCGATCAAGGAAGACGAACTCGACGCGCTGCGGGATCTCTACGGGATGCTCTTCGAGGAGACACCGGCCCAATCCCCGGCCGTCGAGGCGGCCTGGGACACAATCCAGAACGAGGAATCAACGGTCGTCCTGGGCGTCGAGTACGAGGGGACGCTTGTCTCGACGTGTCAGCTCTCGATCGTCCCGTCGATCTCCCACGGCGGCCGGCCGTTCGGCGTGATCGAATACGTCGTGACCCACGAAGACTACCGCGGGAATGGGTTCGGTCGGGAGTGCATCGAGGGAGCGATCGAGCGCGCACGCGAGCGTGACTGCTACAAAGTCTTACTCCAGACAGGACGGGACGACTCGCGCGTACACGACTTTTACGAAGCCTGTGGGTTTGACCCCGATGCCAAGACGGGATACTCGCTATTGCTCGATGAGACGTAAGCGGAAGTGAACGACGCCCCTGCGGTGGTGTTCGAGCGACCGCGGACCTACCGGTCCTCAGTGGTGATCGCGCCATCCCGAGCCGAGGCCACCAGTAGCTGGCTCACTCGATCCCGAGTGCCGTCGAGAACACCCAGTAGAGGCCGTATCCGACGCCGACCGAAGAGGCCAGCGTTATTAACCAGAACGAGACAGTAACGCCGATCTTCCGCCGGGAGACGCCCGCCGAGCCCGCCGCGAGGCCGCCGCCGATCACCCCAGAGATGATGATGTTGTTGAACGAGATAGGGATCCCCAGCGCGATTGCCGCCTGCGCGATGATGAACCCCGGGACGAGGGCGGCGATCGACCGGCGAGCACCGAGTTGAGCGTACTCTCTGGAGGTGGCCTGCAAGAGGCGCGGGGCACCCATCCAGGCGCCGGCGAGGATCCCCGCCGCGCCGATGGCCAACAGCACGAGCGTCGGCAGGCCCAGTTCCGAGACGAACAGCGATTCGAGGGGACCGGTCGCCAGGCCGACCTGACTGCCGCCACTGGAGAAGGCGACGACGCTGCCTAACAGGACCAGGAAGGTCCGGATGCCACCCTCAGTCGAGGCCTGCGTTCGTCGCCGGATCGCGACGAATCCCAGCGCGGCAAACCCGACGGTGACCGCGACCCGAACGAGCGGCTGTGGCAACTCGACGAGCATCGTAGCGAACCCCGCCAGGGAGTTCTGCGTGCTCCCGGCCGGAGAAGGGATGACGCCGAGTTCGACGTTCGCGACGATTCCCGCGACCACGGCCGCCAGTAACGGGACGCCGACTGTCTCAGGGATATCGTCACGACGCAGGATTGTCGCTGTGCTGTAGGCCAGCCCACCTGAAACGGGGGGCACCAGAAGCCAGAACAGCGCCAGTTGCTGATACTTCGCCATGGCCGGGTCGCCCCCCAGCGACAACCCGACCCCGACCATCGCACCAGTCGTTGCGAAGGCGGCAGGGACCGGATACCCCGACCGGACGCCAAAGGCCATGAACGCCGCGGAAGTGAGCAACCCGGCCGTGGCCGCAAGCGGGGTGATCCCGACGTTCAAGATGAGGTCTCTGCCGACAGTCTCGGAGATCGATCCACCCTGTAAGAGTGCGCCCAGGGCCGCGAGGATACCGATGAGAAATGCCGCCCGCATCGTCGAGATGGCGTTTGCACCGATCGCCGGGGCGAACGGCGGCGAATTCGAGTTCGCGCCGAGTGCCCAGGCCATCCCCACACACGTCAGCGTCGCTAGAACTGCCAGCAGCCCGGAACTCAGTGCCATGCGTCAATCACTCTACTGGTCTCGAGAGCCGTCAAGCGGTCCCTGGGCGTGGCGTCCATTGATCCGATATCGGGAGATAGCCCGCCGCCCTGTTAACCTTATCCCACACTATGATGGATTTCCGTGATAGATTAGCGTCCGGAGACGGACGCCGGGGGGAAACGAGAACACGTCCGTCCGGTCACGTGGCTTCGCGCCACTCCCCGTCGTAGACGTACCCGGCGAGTTCGCCTTCCCCGGCCAGTTGCTCGAAGAGATCAGCCAGTTGGGACCGGCCTTCTGGGACACGGTTCAGAAAAGCACCTTCGAGTAAGTACACGCCAGCGTTGATCAGGTGAGACTCCGACTCTTCTGGTTTCTCAGTGAACCCGACGATCTGGTTGCCCTTCATCTGGACTACTCCGTACTCGGATGTTTCCCCGGACGTGGTCAACGCCATCGTCGCGAGGACGTCCGAATCCCAGTGTGTCCGTGCCATATCGCCGACATCGATGTCACAAAGAACGTCGCCGTTCATCACCAGGAACGTTTCATCTTCGGCGATGTCGATCCGATCGAGACTCCCGGCGGTCCCCATGGCTTCATCCTCATAGAGGACGTTCACGTCTGGGGCCTCCGCCTCGAGGTAAGTCCTGACCGGCGGATCCGCGGTGGCGACGTAGACCCGCTCGATCCCCGCTTCCGTGAGGAATGTAAGTGCGTGTGCGATCGCGGGCTCGTCGTCGACTTCGACGAGACAGGAGCTCTCCCGCCCGCCCCCCAAAATAACGGCGGTACGTACCCCCTGGCTGCGGAGATAGTCCCTGAGAAACGTCTCGACGCCCTTCGACCGGTTCCCGATCCCCTCCTCCTCGATCCGGCGGTCCAACGTCTCCACCAGATCCTCGTCGAGCGTCAGGGAGATCCGCTTTTTGGCCATACCCCATCATATTACCGCCCGAAATAAAATACGTCGGTCCGTGGACGGCACCGACATCACTCTAACGTCATCTGACCGATACTGCGCTACGCTCCGGTCGTGAGAGCCTGCCGTCACTCGACGCTTCCGACCGGCGTCGCCTGCGCGACTGGTTTCGAGGAATCCATGTGCTCCCACTCCTCGCTAAGCGTGTCCATAATCTCCGGTAACGTCGTGTATTCGAGTTCCCCAAGGGGTAACCGATGAGGTTCAAACGGCCCGTGTTCCCGCAGATAGTCGGCCTGTTCGCTTGCCTGCTCGCGTGCCCGATCGAAGGCAACATCGTCGAAGAGGTCGTTCGGGCCGACGAGATTACCATCCGTGATCTGAAAGCCGGCTGCGATACATCGTGGCGGCCCGTCAAAGCGGGATGTCTGAGAGTGTTCCATCGAGACAGGCATCATGGGTCCGACGTGGCTCCCGCGCATCCACCCTGACACCATATGCGGAAACGTAAACGGCTCCAGGACCTCACCAATCGCCGGGAGACCGGACTGTGATCGGACGATCGCCACGGGGTCGTCCTTGCCGACGTACTCACCGGCGACATCGACCAGTTTCTCGGTCGACACCGAGGCGACCGGTTCGTCGGGGTCGTTCTTGTTGCCCTCACGGGGATAGACGCGCTTGATGACATACCGAGAGGGCGCACCGATCAGTGCCAGCAGCTCGTGGGCGTCTTCCGGCGTGTCCAAGAAGACCCTCCGATCTTCCTCAATATCCCAAACCTCGAAGGTGAATCCTTCGTTCATGCTGGGATCGATAACGAGTCCCGCGGTGTTGAACGGGTCACCAAAGACCTTGTACATAGGGAAGTTGAACGCCCCAGGCTCGGTCTTGTCCATCGCGAAGACGACGATCGGATCCGATGGGCGTTCAGTGAATTCGATCTCGGCCGCCCCGGGACCAAGCCCACGAACGTTCCCTGAAAACGCGTCCGAAAGCAGGTCCTGCCCCGCCCCATACAGCCCCAGGTCCTGGGCGACCGCTGTCCCGGACTCGAAAGCGTTCCAGGCGAGTTCGTGGATTCGCTCATCGTCGCTGCCCCGACGATGGGTCAAGATGAGTTGGAGATCGTCACCAGCACTGGTGACGTGATAGTTCTCCAAAACGTCCGCGTGATCCTCGAGGTGAGACTCGATCGCATCCTGAACGCGAGGGTGGGTGTCTGAATGTCCAACGTAGCCGCCAACGTCCGCCTTGATCGCGGACACGGTGATTTTTGTCATTTGACCTCACCAGGTAATACGTCGTAATACTTCCCAAGATTAAATACGTTGTGCTAGCGGCGGTCCTCGATCGAACGGCGAGTTCGGCGAGAAGGCGAGACGAAAACCACGAGAAGATGATCCCGAAACGGCCAGAGAACATATGAGAGTGTCCCGAGTCGAGACAGAGGTCTGCGTGCGATTGACCGTGTCTGGACCCGAAAAGGAAGATCGAGCCGAGAACGCCGGTACGGTTTTGTGACAGGCACCTGAAAATCCGCTATGGACGACCGCGAGGTCGACGTCTCGACGGGCGGGGAGAATATACGGGATATCCATCACCTACTTGCGAAGAAGAAGATCGAAGTTCGGATGTTTTCAATTAGTACATTTACAAATATGAAAATAAAATATATTATTGATGAGTGAATAAAAATATATATATATATATATAGTTAATGTATTTTGAATTGTATGTCGGAGAAAACACGACGTGACGTACTGAAGATGAGTGCAGTAGCAGCAGGAACTGGTCTGTTTTCCACTGTTGGAGCTGCACGGAAACGGACTGGACACAATCGAGGCAATGGTAAGGGCAAGAATAGACACAATCGAGGCAATGGTAAGAGCAAGAATAGAGTCGTCGAAACAGAAACGATTGTTGATGAAAGCGGGAAAACTATTGCAGGAGTTATCATCGACAACGATGGGACAAAAGAACACTATATCGGGCAAGTAGATGCTGAACAAGAAAATGTGAAGGTGAAACAGACATCCCAATCCCAATACCAATCAATGACCTCTGGGGTCGGAACAATGTCGTATGATACTGCTGAGAGGCAGATTTCAACTATGGACAGCGAAAATGAGGACGTCATCAAACGATTCGAGGTCTACAAGAACACGAATGGAGATTGCGGTGCGTATGACTACACGCATCGACGGGACCGGATTGCCTTCGAACTGTTTTCCGAACTGGACGAAGTTGGTGCAGGATCAGTGGCTGCGGCGCTGAGCTCAGCTATCGGAGCCTCTTCCCTAGGTGGTCCGGCTACCGTTGCCCTTACTGGTGCTGTCACGTTTGTCCTCTTAGGAGGCGCTGCACTTACCGAGTATACGTCATACACTATCGGCGCAATCGAATTTGACAAAGGTGCATGGGGTCACACACAGACGATGAGTGGTGCCAAATGGGGTACTGGTTACGGAGTTACGATGCCAAACTTGATTCCGGCCGGTTATACTCCGGGTCATCCAGGGCGCTTGTGAAAATATATTAATATCGAAACATGAATACTCGAATGAGACAATGACCGCATATCGCCATCGAATCGACAACTGGCAATTCGTTGCGTTCTATGTTGGAATCACCGTTGTCATCGGTGGTGTTGCATACGTCGCTCTCGGTGCAATCGATCGGACGGTGACAGAACTTCCGAGACTGTCGCTCGTGCTGGGAGGGGTGACTGGTGCTGCCAGCATGGGGATGGCGTATGTCGAGACACTCGAAAACTGGTTCGAACTATACGAACCATACGGGATCAATGTGGTGGTCTTCCTGCCGTTGCTGTTCGTCTGGATCGAGTCCCTGGCGTGCTTCGCAGGGTTTACGATCGGTTACCTCGTCGGACTCGTCGCGACGCTCGCGGTCGGTGAAGTGTCGCTGGCTCTACGATCGTCGATGTAAATACCTCCCATATCCCTGTCGTTCTGATACCCCCAGCTGGAACAATCTGAAAGAATTCGCCAGCCCCACGCACGCCAGCATTGTCAGGACCGCCAGCAGCCAGAAGGTTGCCGCCAACGTCCTCACCCCCTCAGTACGTTAAATCATATTTTGGCTGCGACACTTCAAGACGGTTCACCCACGGCGTGTTAACAGTCCTCTCCCGGTGGTGAAATGCAGCTGATAGAGCGTTCCTAGTAGAAGACCTGTTGAGCCTGGGGAATTTTATCCCATGCGAGAGAATCCCACGTATGGACGACCGCGAGGTCGATGTCTCGACCGGCGGCCAGAACATCGAGGGTGAGCAGCCCGAACCCGAACCCGAGTCGGTCACCGACGAGACGACGACCCACGGCGAGGGCGTCGAACTCGAACGGACGATCGGTCTGGTCGGAGGGCTAGCGATCGGTATCGGGACGATGATCGGTGCGGGGATCTTCGTCTTTCCCGGCCTCGCCGCCAACCAGGCCGGCCCGGCGGCGGCGCTGTCCTTCGGGATCGGGGGTGTCATCGCCTTGCTGGTCGCGCTGCCGGCCTCGGAACTCGCGACTGCCATGCCCCGCAGCGGCGGCGGCTATTACTTCATCTCCCGTAGTCTGGGGACCGCGGGCGGGGCGATCGTCGGTCTGGGGCTGTGGCTCGGACTGGTCTTCGCCGCGGCCTTCTATCTCGTCGGTCTGGGCCACTACGTCGTTGCTGTACTCGCCGAAGTCGGCATCACGCTCTCGCTCGGGCCAGCCCGCCCCCACGTTGTGCTTGGCCTGATCGCCGGGGCCGCACTCACCGCACTCAGCGTCGCCGGGACCGAGCGCACGGCCGCGCTACAGAACGGCATCGTCGTCATCTTACTCGTCATCCTGACGGGTGTACTCTCCTATGGCGTCCTCGATGCGCTGGGTGTCTTCGGCCGGGGGACTGTCCCCGATACGTTCTTCTCGCGGGGCTATTTCCCGGTTCTTGAGACTGCTGCGCTGGTGTTCACGTCCTATCTGGGATTCGCCCAGGTCGCGACCGTCGCTGGCGAGATCAAGCGCCCGAGTCGGAATCTGCCAGTGGCGATGGTCGGGTCGGTCATCATCGTCACCGTCTTTTACGCGGTGACGATCCTCGTCGCGACCAGCACGTTCGGGGCGGATCGTCTCGGGACCTTCGGCGAAACGGCCATGGTCAACGTCGGCCGGGACCTCCTCGGGTTACCCGGCGCAGTCCTGATCCTGGTGGCTGGTCTGCTCGCGACGTTCTCGAGTGCGAACGCCTCGATCCTGAGCGCCTCGCGATCGATCTACGCGCTGAGCCGCGACGCCCTGCTTCCGAAGAAAGCCAGCGAGATCAACCTGCAATACGGCACGCCCCACGTCGCCCTGGCGATGGCCGGCGGGCCGATTCTCGTCCTCGTGGCGACCGACAGCGTCGAGATCCTGGCGGAGGTGGCCTCGTTCCTGCACCTGGTGATGTACGCGCTGATCTGTCTCGCGTTGCTCGTCCTCAGGCGACGTGATCCGGCGTGGTACGATCCAGACTTCCGGATGCCAGGCGCACCAGTCCTGCCGGCGATCGGTGGCCTCGCGAGCGTCGCCCTGATCGCGTTCATGAATCCAGCCTCGATCGTCATCGGCGTGCTGATCATGGTACTGTCCTACGGCTGGTATCGCTACTACGCCGACGACGTGCAACTCAAAGGAGACATCTAAGATGACCCGACCATCAGTACTCGTCCCGATCCGCATCCTCGAAGGCGAATCGCTCCCGGAAGGCGTCCCAAAACTCCTCGCGAACGCCCACGTCGTCCTGCTGGGGTATCACGTCGTCCCCAGCCAGACCGCGCCCGGCCAGGCCCGGATGCAGTTCGAGGACCGCGCTCTCGATCGGCTCGAAGAGTTCGAAACCGCCCTAGCCGACGCCGGTGCGACTATCGACCACCGGCTGGTGTTCACCCACGATGCCCAGCAGACGATCGACCGCCAGATCACCGAGAACGATTGCCTCGCCGCGCTGGTGCCGCGTGCGCTGGCTGACCTCGAGGACATCCTCGTCGCCGTCCGGGGCACTGTCGGCATCGATCGGCTGGCACGCGTGGTCACGGGGCTGTTCGGCGACCGTGACATCGACATCACGCTCTATCACGTGACAAGCGCCGACGAGACCGACGAAGACGCCGACGTCCTGCTCGACGGACTTACCGACCGGCTGGTCGAGGCCGAGATCGATCCCGCCCGGATCAAGACCCGGACCGACCGGGACGTGAAACCGATCGAGGCGATCGCCGACCTCGCCGAAACGTACGATGCCGTGGTCATGGGTGAATCCGATCCGACGCTCGCGACGTTCGTCTTTGGCATGCCCGCCGATCAGGTCGCAGAGCGGTTCCTCGGCCCCGTGTTGGTTGTCCAGCGAGAACCGACCGACGGCGAGTAATCCTGGTCGGGACCACTGTCATCTCGTCTGCTATCGATTGAATCGTCTCGAATCCGAGTGGTTGGAGAAGCTTCGTCTCTCGGCGTCCGCTCGGGAACCATGCGTGGCCCACAGCGCCGCGAGCTTGAGGCGGTGAACTTGCCTCACCCCGGTCGCTGGTTCGTCGGACGTGCGCCGACGCTCATCACGAAAGGATACCTCTCTGACCCCGAGTATTCCCGGTTCTGTGACGGGATTTACGGATGTCCCCCGGTTGCCTTGTCAGGACGAAAGATCCAACCGAAGTTCGAACATACCCCCATATTTCAAATATACCCGTAATGTAACCCTGTAGCAACAGTTTGATGTTATCCTTCACTAACTACTATCAGCATGTCAAATACGAGAAAAACTATCAATGTATCGAGACGGAGCGTACTGAAAGGCCTCGCCGGGGCGGCCACAGCAGTGACGACGGGCGTTGGCGGTTTCGTACCGGCTGGGGCTTCGGGGGGCGAGTCGGTTGCACTCCAGTATTTTCACGAGGATTGGGAGAGGACCACGAACGACCTCGATCGAGTCGCATCGAGAGGATACGACGCGATCTGGATCCAGCAGCCCGCCAAAGGCGCAGTGACGAAAGAGGAGCAGAACGGTCGGAACGACCCGCCGCTGGGGTACCAGCCGGTCGATCTGCGGAACTTCGACAGCGAACTGGGGACCAAGGCTGAACTCAAGACGCTGATCGACACTGCACACGACAAGGGCGTCGAGGTGTATCTGGACACAGTCATGAACCACATGGCGGCCGAGCCTTACGATACGTTCCCATATTTCTCCTCGCAGGACTTCCACAACGAAGGCGGGATCGAAGACTGGTCCTATCAGTTCGATTCGCGTGACGAACGCTGTTTCGAGAACGGGACCCCGAAAGATCCGGGCAGGATCGAATGTGACCCGGACATGGTCGAGAACGGCAACCTGCTCGGACTGAAGGATCTCGACCAGGACAAGCAGTACGTCCGAGACCAATTGAAGCGGTACATGGAAGACATCGCTGCGCTCGGTGCCGACGGCTACCGCTTCGACGCCGTCAAGCACATCCCAGAGTCGTTCTTCGCGAATTACGCCAACCAGTGGGCGCAGAACCTGGACATGTTCCGGGTTGGCGAGGTACTCAGCGGTTCGACTGACTACCTCTCCGGGTACGTAAACGCCGGCCCGGGTATGCACGCCTTCGATTATCCGCTGTATTTCGTGCTGCAAGGGGTCTTCGACTATGGCGATATGAGTCGGCTCCAGGGGGCTGGATTGGTCGCCCAGAACCCGATGCGAGCGATGCCCTTCGTCGAGAACCACGACCAGAACGGCCCTACACAGTACGAACTGGCCCACGCGTTCGTGTTGACGATCGAAGGGTACCCAGTCGTCTACAACCGCTACCCCGACTGGGTTCTGGAAAACGACGCCATCACCAACATGGTCTGGGTGAAGTCGAATCTCGCTGGCGGGGAGACGCGCTGGCGATACACCGACGCCGATCTGGCGGTCTACGAACGCGAGAAAAACCTGCTCGTGGGACTCAACAACAGCAGCTACGACCGGACCCAGACGGTCCAGACGTCCTGGTCCCGACAGGATCTCAAAGATTACGCCGGCAATGGCAACCCGGTGACGACCAACTCAGATGGGACGGTCCAGATCACAGTCCCATCGGAGGGATGGGTCTTCTACGCGACGCCGGGACAATGACGACGGCACCGGCGTGGTAAGGCATTCTGACGCTCCGGATCGAGGTGCGACCGCCGAGGCGTGTCCGTGTTGATCACCAGTAACACCGATTCCCGAGGGGAGACATTTTCGCTATCTCCAACGACGATGAGCGCCGCGGAACCCGATTTCAATATATTGCTATACAGTTTATCGCCATCGCCCGGGCAAAACGACGAGCAGCAGGGGTGCGACGACCCTACCGGGACAATGAGGCCGTCACTTGGCCCGAGAAATACGCGACTCGAAACCAATGACGGGGCCACACGGCTCGGGCCTTGCGCGTGAGCGCCGACACGGATTCGGATTGGTACCGTCACGGAACATCGCTACACAGTATACGACGCGTCCGAGCTCCTCACGCCGTTCGGATCAGATACATCGTGGCCGGGGCAGAAGACCAGACAGATCGGTATCGATTCAGCACTCTGTCGCATCCGGAAAGAATGTGGGAGAGATCGCCCCAGCTCTTCGTTGCCATTGAGTGGCCTGAGCACCCGTCTTACGGGGACTACGACCGAGCAGCGTGGTGACCCGACCGTAGCCCACATAAACCATATATGGCTATACTAAAATCAGGCTCGCCGCCTGAGTCGACCCCGAACGAACGGCCGGACTGGCGTGACACCGAGCTCGAATCGGTCCATCTCGACGACGTCGAACGCCTCATTACTGGCGAACAGCGAGGCGGTGCGACGCGTGAGATGACACCCGCCGGCGAGTCGCTTCCAGGCCGGTGCGACAGTCGTCTGGACCGCCTCCCGCCAGCCATCATCGGCGACGTGTTCGAGAAACCGGAATTCCCCGCCCGGACGCACCACCCGCCGGACCTCCGAAAGCGAGGCCGCGACATCCGGTACCGTACAGAACACCATCGAGGATACCACGGCGTCGAAGTGGTCATCCGGGAACGGCAGGTCGGCCGCACCGGCGTCGTGGAGTTCGATCTCGGATGCAGCGTCTGGGAACCGGTTTCGGGCTCGATCCCGCATGTGTCGATCAGGTTCAGTAGCATGGACCGACGCGCGCCCGTCAAAATAGGGGAACATCGCGCCGGTGCCCGCGCCGAGATCCAGCACGGTCCCCGTGAGGTCACGGGCGAGGTACTCCCGGTGCGGTTTGAGGATCGTTCGTTCGACGAGAGCCATCGCCGGGTCGTAGATCATAGCGAACAGCGGATGGGCGGGGTCGCCGTTTTCGGTCATTGGTTCCGGTAGCTGCCGTTGAGGCGTGGGACTTGGCTTCCCGGCTGTTCTTGACCCCTCTCTATATTTCCCGAACGATTTCACACCTCGGTTCCCACAGGACGTATGGAGTTGCGCAGCGAACCCGCGGAGTGGCAGGAAGACGATCCGGAGCCGGTGTCCGTCCGCATCCAACGCGCCGATGAGACCGTCGAGACATCCATCTCCGTGGATGGCGAGTCGTATACGATGCTTCGCCAGGGGTAGCTGACGGACACCGAGACGCTTCGCGTCGGGATGATGGCGGCAGCGCCGGCTGGAGATGGGTTCGAGGTGATGTTCGGGAACTTCACGGTCGAGTGAGCACGGAGCGTGATCGGCACCAGTTGCGGCCCAGTAGTGAACCGATTGCTTTACTATCTGGAACACACAGGTCCCGGTATGAACGAATTCACGGACCGGTTCACCGATCGATTCGAACCGCTTGGCGTCACACTGGGCGCTTTTCTCGTCGTCGTGGCGCTCGGAACGATTGCGGGGATGCCCTGGACGACCAACGGTAGCGTCCTGGTATCGGCCATACAGTTACTCGGCATCGCAGGCATGATTGCGATCGGTGTCGGTCTCGCCTGGCTGGCCCGTCTCGAGTAAGAGTCGCCGGCTCGTTTTTAGCCCCTGACAGGCAGGTAGGCCAGTCCAAGCAACAGGATCGCAGCGAGCAGACTGAGGATCGCCACACCCCAGAGACCGAGCATCCGTTCGTGGTAGTAGTCGATCTCCTCGAGTTGTTGCTGGTAGGACTCGTAGTCCTCTCCGTGTTGGAGGATCTGGACCGACGAACTGCCGGGGAAGTGCGCGAAGTACGACTGTCCGTTCAGCGTGACGTTCGCTCCTTCCGAGAGGGAGATCGTATTCGTGCGCTCGTCCGACCAAGAGAGGGGGACGGTCCCGGCCGTGATGTTGCCGACCGTGACCGTCGACCCCTCGTAGGTCAGGGTAGCACCCTCAGAGAGAGATGCCGTGTCTGGTTCGGGTAGATACGTCGCAAGCGGCGTCGTCGAGTCGTTCGCTCGCCAGACGACCGATTTTACGCCGTCGACTGTGACTGTCTCGTTGTAGACGGCCGGATCGTTCACCAGCCGGGTCGAGACGTCGAACTGCTGGTGGAACGATACAGAGTCCGGATCCGTGGCGTTGGGGACGGACACGAGGTACGGTTCGCCCCAGGTCAGCGTCACGCCCTCAGCGTCGACAGTCGTCACTGTCGTCTCGTTGCCGCGGTAGTTCAGGGTATCGCCGACCGCGATCGTTGCGGTCTCGGAGTCGTTCCCGACGGGTTCGAGTGTGGCCGTCGGCGGATCGGTCGACGTGTTCACGCCGAGCTGGAACGTCCCGTCGGCGGTGGATATCTCTGCGCCGTCCGCAAGCGTACTCGACCAGCGGGCCGCCTGGCCGTCCCAGGTGAGCGTCAACGGCGAGACGGTGGTTCCGTTCTCCAGGGTAGCCGAGAACTCGGCCGCGGGGTTACGCCAGGTGAGTTCGCCCGATCCGTCATCGACGGAGGCCACAGTGTACGTCCGATCGCCCACTGAGAGCGTGTCGCCAGCGGCGTAGGCGTCACCGGCCAGCGACACCGACGGTTCCTCGGTCACGCCCATGAATCCGTAGGCGCCGGCCCCGACGACGAGGAAGAGCGCGATGTAGATCGCCGCAGCACGTCGTTGCATATCACGTCGATGCGGCGGGCCGACCGGTAAACGTTACGACACCGGGGAAATCGGTCGACAACGGGCGGTCCCCGTCACGTCGGTCGCGGGACCGGTAACGCCCGATGACGCCGCGGCGGCACGAGAAAGTTACCTCGATTCGTGGTAAAGATGTACTCCAGGATCCCGTTGTTGACCCGCTGGCGGATCGCCGGCTCGTCGGTCAGGTCAGCCCCGTTCATCGCTTCTCGGACCGCCTCGAACGCCGAGATACCGCGCTGCAACGACGGGAAGTGCAGCGCGGCGACGTCGCCGTCGGTCGACTCGACGTGGCGTCGCAACAGCCGGACGTTGCCCTCCGCGTCGCGGTTCGCCCGGGCTGCCTTCTGGGCGTGGCCGACCCGTCCGAACTCGCTGGCATGCTCGCGGACGTTCTCGATCATCTCCGGGGTGAGTCCGCTGTCGCCCCCCAGGTTCTCGCCGACGCCCTCGACGAGAGCGTCTTCGGCGTGGGCGGGACTGAACAGTTCCGCGACGCGTTGTTCGAAGTCCTGTTCGACGTACCAGTCCTCGAGTCGCTGGCGGAGCCGCGAGACGTGTTTGGTCGTCCCGCCGGCGAACGGGCCCGAATCGATCGTGACGTAGTCCTCGGTGGCCTGGTTGCCCCGGAATCCCGCCTCGAACCCCATGAACAGGGGGGCAGCCTCGGGGACGGGTTCGGTGTCCGGGATCCCCGCAACGTCCTGTCGGTCGGCCGGCATTCCGGGACCGACGAAGCCCGAACGGCGGTCGTCGACGGTCAGCGCGTCCGTGATCGGAGGCGCGACGGTGACGCCGTTTGCCTGCTCGCGCTCGCCCGTCAGGGCTGCCTCGGCTTCCAGAATCACGTCGGCGCGGTCGCTTGCGAGGTGCAACAGGGCGTCCTGGGTGTCGAATTCGGGTTCCTCGAAAGGAGAGAGCCGCCGGGGTTGCGGAAGGTCGATCTCGTCCGGCAACGATGTCTCAAAGCGCTCGAAGTACGCCGGCGAGTAGGCGATCGAATAGACCAGGCCCTCGTTCGAGCGCTCGTAGGCGTGATCGAGCGTCCGGAGCGCCTCACGAACGGCCCCGCGGTCGGCGTCGGTCGGTGGCCCCTCGCGGTCGAGTGTCAGGTACAGCAACGACTGGTGACGTGGCAGTTCGGCGTTGCCGTGCTCGTCGGTCCGGATACGATCGTTCCAGGCGTGCTGACGTTCGCCCAAAGTCTCAGGGTCCTCGACGCCACTCGGTACGGGTTCGTCAGTGACGTCGAGACACGCGCTCAGTGCGGCCGCTCCGCCAGCAGCCACGGCGGCCTTCAGGAACTGCCGGCGGTCGTATCCCGGTCTCGAGTCCATCACTTTCCTTTGACGATCCGGGGCCAAAACCGCGTCGGCACCGGCGATCCGGATCGTCAGTCCTCTCACAGCGACAGATCAGCGGTCGGTACGTCGAAAAAGGCTGTCTCGTAGCCCTCGTGGCGGGCGACCTGGGGTGGAGTGTCGACGGTGAGTGACAGTTCCCCGCCGTCGCCAGTGGGAACTGTCGTGCCGTAGTGGTATCCCAGGTCAGGGTCGATCGTCCGGGTCAGTTGGCCGTCGGTGACCGGCCCGCCATCTTCGAGCGTCGCCGAGAGACCCATCCGCGAGAGCGAATAGCCGTTGTACCGCGTGCGTGGCGAGACCGCGAGATACGATCCCGATCCGTCGACGCCGGTGGGCGGATCGACGAGCGCCGCGACGTAGCGGACATCGTCCGCCATCGTCGTCGCCGTTCTCTCGGGCAGTTCCTCGGGAGCGGGAGCGATGCCTGTCGGGACCGCGTCCATCGACATCGGTTCGAGCGCGTCGCGTTCGCCGGCACGGTCGAGGCGTTCGAACCGGATCTCCCGCATTGCACTCTCGTCGAACGTAAACGTGAAAGTCGCCGTCGCGGGTTCGGTGAACCGGCCGGCGAACGCCCCTGTCGGGCGGCTCGTCGTGGCTCCGACGCGGACGTTCACCTCGTAGGTCTCGCCGTCGGAAAGCCCGGTGAAGTTTGCGCCGTGGTGGACGCCCATCGGCTGGGAGAGCATCGCATAGATAGTCTCCTGGGAGACCAGCGACCCGTCCTGCATGATCTCGATTGAAACGCCCACGTCAGGGAGGACGAGTCCGGTCTGAGGATCCCAGACAGTCGCCATCAGGTGCACCGAATCGTCGTCTGCGATCGACGTGCGCTCGCGCCCGTCACCGGTGACCGTCCAGAAACGATGGGGGTAGCTATAGGAGAGGGCAACGGCATAGTCGCCGACCGTCATCGTACCGACCATCTCCATCCCCTCGACGTGGCCGGGGACGTAGACTGCATCGGGCCGATCGTCGAGCACCGGCGGGACATCGATCGCACGCGACTCGAGCGATCCACAGCCCGCGATCGCGGCGACGCCAAGCACCGATCCGGCGCGAAGAAACTGCCGTCTGAACACGGTTGCCATACGCGGCGATCCCCAAAACGGATTGCGATTGCGGCGGTCGCTACCGCGAGGCCGGCGATCCGCCGGCCCCGAGTTCGCGGCGTTTCGTCCGGGCGGCGTACAACGTCGCGACCGTCAGCGAAATCATCGCGGCGTCGAGGATGTGTTCGAGTGCGTGGAACGAGCCGATCCCCAGACCGGCGAACGCCAGCCCCAATCGGCCAGCCATCACCACCAGCACCCCAAGGAGAAACGCACGGATCCAGGCCACCTCCGGGCGCCGATCGACCGCCACCCGGGCGAGGGCGAGACCCACAAGCGTCCCGCCAGCGACGACCACGACAGTCAGCCCGCCGTCGATCGTCCCGGTCTTGGGGGCGTGTAATACCCACGAACCGAACGCTACCATAGAAGGGTTGACGTCGGCAGGCGTACAAACGGTTTCGGTTCGCTCCGATTCATAGTTCTCATGCTACAGCTCCGGCAAACCATCAGTCCGAACGTTCGGGCCTGACCACGTCCCGACAGTCCGGACAGGTCGCGTACATCGCCTCGCCGTCAGTGCGTTCGTACCGGATAATGACGCGGCCGGGGTCGATCGCGGCCCCACATTGGGGACAGCGGCCGACGATACGGGTATCTGAGTGCATTGTGTCGAAAGGGGAACGACGGAGCGTGCGACTGCGTGTCACCAGCGACGCTCCACTTTCGAATGGGTCGGGAGGGAGTAAATAAGCCATCCCACCGGAGTGAAAGTGAAACTGCGCGACTGCGTGGCGAGGGTGTAAATTCGCGAAACTGGTTTCACCACGCCAGTCGAAGTCACTGCAGTGACCGACGAACGCTATCGCACGGTCGCCGGCCCCGGCGAAGCGCGCTTTACGATTTCGGGCTCGGAGTTCATCGGCCACGCCCGCCCTGTCGAAACCGTCGAGGCAGCCGAGTCGTTCGTCGATTCGATCCGGGCGGAATACGACGACGCGACCCACAACGTCCCGGCCTACCGGGTGCGGGCCGATCCGCTCCGGGAGTGGGCCAGCGACGACGGCGAGCCCTCGGGTTCGGCGGGGAAACCGGCGCTCAACGTCCTCGAAGGGCAGGATCTGGAGAACGTGGTCGTCGTCGTGACGCGATTCTTCGGCGGGACCGAACTCGGCGTCGGCGGCCTGGTGAGTGCCTATTCGCGAGCGGTGAAAGAGGCGATCGACGACGCCGACGTCCGGGAAGAACGACCACACGAGCGCCTGGCGATCGAAGTTGCGTACGACGATTCCGGGACTGTACGGGGGATTCTGGAGAGTGAAGGTGTGGAGTTCGAAGCCGCATACGAGGAGGTCGTTTCCTTCGAGGTTCGGGTGCCGACCACCGAGACCGACGCCCTTCGCGATCGGATCGCGAGCGCGACCAGCGGCCGGGCGACAGTCGGAGCGACAGCCGATTCTCCAATGTGACCGCCGGCACACGGTGACGCCTTCGCGCTGGCGACCGCCGAAGACGCCGACGCGACGCTACTGATCGGTGAGGTCGACGATTACGACGGGATAGCGGAGGTTCCGATGGGCGGTTCCGCGACGGTGGCGTCTAATCGGTGTCGTTGCAGACGCACGTACAACCATGCACCATGTGATGTAATATACTATTCGAAACACTAATGAATGCATAGGAATGACACCTTCCCAAGGAATATTCATGTCCAAGCCGCCAGGCCGGGATGATCGCGGTCAGTTCACGTCCGGCTTCGACGATCAGGACATCATCCGGTACTTCGCCGTTGGACGGCCGTTCCACACCGCCGGAGAGGTCGCCGACCGGTTCGACATCGACCGATCGACCGCCTATCGTCGTCTCCGGAAGCTATCGGAGGCGGGGCGACTAGAGAAAGTCTCCCTCGGCAGTCGTACCGTGGTGTGGTGGTACACGGACGACAGCGAGGGCAACGAGGACGACGCCGGGGATACGCTGTTCGATGCCCCGGCGTTTGCCATCGATGACCCGGTCGGCGACGACGAGATTGACGATGTCCTTTACGGACCAGTCGAGCAATGAGCGGGGTCGGGGCGACACCGTTGTTCGTCGACACGGGTGCGTTTTTCGCGTACTTCGTTTCGAACACGCCACGCCACGACCAGGCGCGGGCAGTCATGGACGCGATCGGGGACGATAGACTGCACTTTCGACCGCTGTACACGACGAACTACGTCATGAGCGAACTAGCGACGCTCGTGTTGCGAAAGGCCGGCCACGAGCGGGCGACAGCGACGCTGTCGTGGATTCAGGACTCAGACGCAGTGACGATCCTGCACCCGGACGCGACGACGTTCGGTGCCATCTGCGAGGAATTCGAGCGCTACGACGACCAGCAGATTTCGTTCGTCGATCACGCGACGGCGACGCTGGCACGTGAGCACGACATCGAACATGTCTTTGCCTTCGACACTGACTTCCGGACGCTGGGACTGTCGCTCGTTCCTGCCGGCATTGATGGACCCGACGTGTAGTCAGGTCAGTGGATGCAGACACTACTGTAAGCTGTTCACTCAGTGACTGCAGGCAACCATTACGGGCAGACATACAGTCGACTAAGCAAAGAAAGCGTGTCTCTGCGGGGAACGATTATCGAACGGACAATCGACCTGACAGCGGACGTCTGTTGACGAACGGCGCTTACGTCGTCCGGAACGCCCGATCACCGGCGTCACCCAGGCCGGGGACAATATAGCCGTCATCGTCCAAGTGGTCGTCGACGGCGACGGTCAACAGTTCGATATCGGGGAACTCCTCGCGCAGTCGGTCCAGGCCCTCGGGGGCGCTGACCGCCGAAAGGACGATCACGCGCTCGGGATCGGCCCCGTCGAGGATCTCATCGAGGACGGCACACATCGTGCTCCCGGTTGCGAGCATCGGGTCAGCGAGGATGAGGGTGTCCTGGTCGTGGATTTCGGGCATCTTGACGTACTCGATAGAGATTTCGAACTCGCCTTCGCTGTTCATGCCACCTTCTTCATCGCGACCGGCACTGATGACGCCCTGTTTCGCGCGCGGGAACGCCTTGAGGAGGCCCTCGACGAACGGCGTCGCCGCCCGGAGGACGTTGACGATCACGACATCGTCCATCTCGCCGACGCGTTCGCCCTCGGTCGTGGTCAGGGGCGTCTCGACGGTGACGGTTTCGCTCTCGAGCAGGCCATCGACAATCTCGTAGCCACAGATTCGGCCGAGCTTGACGAGGCCCTTCCGAAAGGCGACTTGTTCTGTTTGGACGTCTCGGAGCCGTGTGAGGGTGTCTCTCGCCAGCGCGTGGGAGACGACCTTCGCGTGTCCGTGGTCTTCGATAGTCATCGTCGACACTGAGAACACGCCACCTCAAAGGCGTTGATATTCCAGTCGACTCCAACGGGTCGGTAGAGAGTCTCACGCGCCGACAAGCCTTATGAACGAGCACGCCAAACCCTCGCCACTAATGGGAGCTATTCCGTCCAGTGCTCCCGGATAGCTAATGGAAGAGAGCGTCTCCGGCTTCAAGGTTCGCGGCGACTGGATCGATATCGTCGAACACGGCGAGCGCATCATGCGTGCCCTGGAGGAACTCGCCGACGAGTACGACGTCGACACCGAGGCCCTTGCAGAGTTCGACGAGTGGCGACCGAAAAGCCACGAACGCCTCGACGAAGACGTCAATGAGAAAACGGCCGCGCAAGCCCGCGTCAACGAGGGTGAAGGCGAGAAGAAAGGCAAAGATCCAGACGAGGATCTCCGGACGGCCGGCGAAAAACTCGCCGACTCCTACGAGAACTTGGACGAACCCGACGAGGCCGTCGACGCCTGGAGCGAGTCTATCGACTACGTCGCCCGCGCTGCGGACTCGGCCGGCCGGAAGGCGATCCGGGCGGTCGAGGACCGGGTCTATCGAAACGTCATGACCCGGATGGCACCCTATTACTTCGACAACGACCTGATCAGCGCGAACGTCCGGCGGATCGACGACGAGAACCCCGAGTACGTCCTCGAGGTCAACGTCAACGACGACGACCTGAAGATCCGCGTCTCGAACAAGCTCGCCGACTACGAGCAGACTGTCGACCGCTGGCACGTCGACATCGAAAAGGAAACCGACGCGCCGGAGGCCGCCGAAGGCGTCGAGGCCCCGCCGGAGAACCACGACGAGACCGACGCCAAAACCAACTGATCGGTCTCCGTTTGCCGGTGTTAACCAGTCACCTGCCCGGAATCTCCGACATCGAAGCGTATTACCGGACACGGAGGCAACGCCGAGCAAATGGGACTGGTGGTAACGCTGGGGACTCTCGTCGTCGCAGGGCTTGCGAGTCTCTTTATGGCGTGGGCCATCGGCGCGGGATCGTCCGGCTCGACGCCCTTTGCCCCCGCCGTTGGCGCGAACGCTATCTCCGTGATGCGAGCTGGACTGATCGTTGGGATCCTGGGACTCGCCGGTGCTGTCCTCCAGGGCGCAGCCGTCACCGAAACGGTCGGCCGTGGCCTGGTCCTCTTTCCCGACGGCGGCGGGCTGACCTCGACGGCCGCGATTCTGCTGTTGCTGATCGCCGGTGGGCTCGTCGCCGTCGGCGTCTTCGCCGGCTACCCGATCGCGACGGCCTTTACTGTGACCGGCGCGGTCGTCGGCGTCGGGTTGGCCCTTGGCGGCGAGCCGGCCTGGGGGACTTACCAGGAGATCGTCGCGCTGTGGGTCGCCGTCCCGTTCGTCGGCGGCGGCGCGGCCTACGCGACAACCCGGTGGCTCCGAAGCGGTGTGGGCGGCGAAGCCCGCATCGTCGCCGTTCTGGCCGGTCTCGTCGGCGTGATCCTCGCGAACGTTCGTTTTAGCGTCCTCGCTCCGGAGGGCGAACAGGCCTCGATCGCCACCGCAGTCACCGAGGCGTTCGACGGCCCCCCATGGGTTGGCGTCGGCGTCACGCTCCTCATGGCGGCGATCGCAGCGGGACTGCTTTATCGGGGGGCTAGTCGGGATCGAGAAACGAGTCAGCGGCGGTTCTTACTCGTGCTCGGCGGTCTCGTGGCGTTCTCGGCGGGCGGGAGCCAGGTCGGCCTGGCGATCGGGCCGGTCCTGCCGGTCGTCGATCCCTACGACATCCCACTCGCGGCAGTCCTCTTCGGCGGCGGACTCGGATTACTGGCTGGCTCCTGGACCGGTGCGCCGCGGATGATCAAGGCACTGAGCCAAGACTACTCCTCGCTTTCCCCACGGCGGTCGATCGCCGCGCTGATTCCCGCGTTCGTCATTGCCCAGACGGCTGTCTTCTTCGGGATCCCCGTCTCGTTCAACGAGATCATGGTGAGTGCGATCGTTGGCAGCGGCCTGGCGGCTGGTGGCAGCGGGATTAGCAGACAGAAGATGGGGTACACCGTCCTGGCCTGGGTCGGTTCGCTCGTGCTCGCGCTGGTTGCAGGGTACGTCGGCTATACGTTGCTTGCGGCGGTCTGAATCAATGTTCCTCCTCGGCGTCGGCCCCGCCGGAACCATCCTCGGCGTCGTCCTCGAGCGTCTCCTCGTCGAGACGGGTGATGCGGGCTTTCATGATCCTGGTGTTCTCGACCTGTTCGACCCGGATCTCGACGCCGTCGTACTCGATGGACTCGCCCTCTTCGACGAGTCGCCCTGCCCGGTTGAAGATAAATCCAGCAATGGTCTCGAACTCTTCGCCCTCTGGGAGGTCGATCGATAGCGCCTCGTTGACCTCCTCGATATTGACCTCGCCTTTGACAATCACGGTATCGTCGTCAAGGAAGTCGATCGGATGTTCCTCTTCCCCTTCGAGAATCTCGCCGACGATCTCCTCGGTGAGGTCTTCCATTGTCACCAGCCCTTCGGTCGTCCCGAACTCGTCGATGACGATTACCATGTGGAGACGTTCATGACGCATTTCAGACAAGAGACTGTCGACATTCTTGCTCTCGGGCACGTGCAACGTTGGTTCGATGACATCCGCGAGGTCAACGTTGTCGGCACCTCCATACTGGGAATCGCGGACGAGATCGCGGATATTGACAACGCCGATAACGTTGTCGAGGCTCCCCTCGTAGACGGGGAGACGAGCGTGGCCACTGTGGACACACTCCTCGATGGCCTCGTCGATCGATGCGTCGACGCTGATGGCGTCCATGTCCAGGCGCGGCGTCATGACTTCCTTGGCGATCGTCCGGTTGAACCGGAGAGTGCGCTGGAGCATCTGTCGTTCCTCCTCGTCGAGGACGCCCTCCCGTTCGCCGGTCTGGATGATATCCCTGATCTCTGATCGGCTGAGATACGACGACTCGATAGCCGGACCGCCACCGGTGACCCGGTTGACGATTTGGGTTAAGTGGTGGAACAGGGTGATGAGCGGCCACAGCAGCGTCTCGACGATCTGCAAGAGAGGTGCGACCCGGCGGGCATGTAACTCGGTGTGCTCGACAGCATAGGACTTCGGCGCACTCTCGCCGAACAGCAGGACGAGTGAGGTGATGCCGAACGACGAGATGATTACTGCCGGTCCGGGATCGAAATAGAAAGCGACGATAGTGGTCGAAATAGACGACATCGTGATGTTAACGAGGTTGTTCCCGACGAGAATGGTCACGAGCAAGCGATGAGGGTTGTCCTTGAGGGCTTTGACTGCCTTTGCACCACGCATTCCTTGCTCGACCATCGGGTCGATCCGGTGGGCCGGCAGCGAGAACATCGCGATCTCCGAGGAGGAGAAGAACCCTGACCCCATGATGAGAAACAGAATCATGAGGGCGCCGACGATCGTGACGCCCGTCTTCGACAGTTCGACGCCGACGATCGGAACAGTGTACAGTTGGATGCCGAGTCCAGACACTGCTGTAAGTACAGATATACCCATCAACACCTCTTGTTGCCATGCCGGGAAATTAACTCTTGTGTGAAACACTGCATAACCCCGACAGCCCAAAGCCGTCCGAGAAAGCCTCCGCCGACAGACTTAGCCAACACCGGCCCCAACTTCGGGACATGCCAAGAACTGATCCAGCGATCACGCTCTACCGGCTGCAGGCGTGCCCGTTCTGTGAGCGAGTCGTCCGTGTCCTGAACGACCTCGACCTCGAATACCGCTCGCGATTCGTCGAACCGCTCCACTCCCGACGGAACGCCGTCAAACGCCTCACCGGGGCACGAACCGTTCCCGCGATCAAAGACGAGAACACGGGCGTGACGATGAGCGAGAGCGCCCGGATCGTCGAATACCTCGAAGGAACCTACGGCGACGAGGCGACGGGCGAACCCGCAATCGACCACGCGGAGGGTGATGCCTGATGGACCTCGAGTTCGACATCGTCGACCTGCCGGAGACCGGCCACGTCGCCGAGGGCGAGCAGGCACCCGGGTTCACCCGGCCGCTAGTGAACGACGAGTACTGGGAAGACGTCCCGCTTGCGAACCTGCTCGACGATCCACCCGTGGTCCTGGTGTTTCACCCGATGGACGGGTCGTTCCCGGCGACGTACGTCTGGAACGAGATCGCCGACCGCGAGTGGCACGAGTACGCGACCGTCGTCGGCGTCTCGATCGCGACGCCGTACGCCCACGAGCGACTCATCGAAGACGAAGGACTCGCGGACTATCGCCTCTATGCTGACCCCGCCAACGAGGTGGCCCGGAAGTACGACGTCGTCCACGACTTGGACGGAATGGCCGGCATCGAGGAGCCCCGGCCGGCCGTGTTCGTCCTCGACGGCGAGGGCGTTGTCGAATACGCCTGGGTCGCCGATGAGTGGCCTGATTTCCCGCCCTACGACGAAGTCGAAAACGCACTCACGTCGCCATAATATGTCCGGCGAGGAAGACCTCACGACCGCGGCGGACATCGTCGCGTCCGGCGGGCTCGTCATCTATCCAACCGAGACAGTCTACGGACTTGGCGCCGACGCGCTTGAACCGGACGCCGTCGAACGCGTCTTCGAAGCGAAAGGCCGCGATCGTTCCGAACCCATCTCGCTCGGCGTCCCGGACATCGAGTGCGCCCTGGAGCACGTCCACGCGTCGGAGCACGAACGGGATTTCATGCGGGCGTTCCTCCCCGGCCCCGTCACGGTCGTCCTCGAGGGACGCGAGACCGTCCCGGACGTCCTCACCGGCGGGCGCGACCGGGTCGGGATCCGCATCCCCGATCACGACCTCGCGCGCGAACTGCTCGACCGGGCCGGACCGCTGACAGCCACGAGCGCGAACGTCAGCGGGCGGGAAAGTGCAACTCGGGTCGCCGATGTCGATCCTGAGATCCGCGACGCGGCGGGGGCGATCCTCGACGGCGGCGAGACAGCCGGCACGGCGAGCACCGTCGTCGACGTGGCTGCTGGGGAGATTTACCGCCGTGGCACGAATGCGAACGCGGTCGAACGCTGGCTCCGGAACCACTCAGAGTAACGACCGCAACGAGCGAGTCCGGACACCACACTCCTCGCGGTAGTCACACGAGTTGCATTTCCGTCTGTTGTCGACCCGCGAGGGCGGACCGTCGATCGACGCGACCGTTCGCAGCGTCGCCCGATACGTCGCCCGCCGATGGGCTGACAGGTCGATCTGGCGGACGACACCGTGAGCCGGGTACTCGACGAACGCGACCTCGATCGGTCGCTCGCGCTCGTAAGACAGCGCCAGCGCGGCCGCGACCAGGCGGACGGACTGTGGCCCCCAGACACCATTCTCGGGTGGCTCGCCGGCGAACACCAACGACGGCGCCAGCGGATCCTCGATCACTTTGTGGGCGATGCCCCGACAGTCCCGCCCCTCGAGGAAGACGTCACGTCCTGCAGGATCGACGAGGCGATCCCAGCAATCGAGGCAGGCCTTTGCCCGATGCAACGCCGAGCTGTACTGCGTACCCGTCACGGCGATGGGTTCGGCAGAGAGGTCCGCCCGGGCGAGCAAACGCGGATACTCGAAGGCCAGCGCGCGCGTCTCCGCGACCTCCGCAGGAATCTCGGGGTCTACATCTGCCCGGCGGCGGTAGTACAACTGGCGCGGGCAGTAGGCGGCGATTTCCAGATCGCGAAAGGTTGGCACGACGGTTCTGGCTGCGATCTCGTACTTAAACCCACAGACCCTCTGCTAAATGGGACCGCTATCAAAAGGAAACGTCCGTCTCGATGTCCGCAGCAGCCTCCTCGAGGCCGTCCTCGGTAACGTCTGCCGTCAGCCGCTCGGCGAGGTCGGCGTCGGGAATGACGTCCCGGAACGCACTCTGAAAGCGATAGCTCACCCCTCTGGCCTCCTCGCGAGCTTCGAGAACACGTCGATATTGGGCGATCGCGTCACGGTCGAGGTCCAGTTCCTCGACCAGGACTGTCTCCTCGTCCTCCTTGAGCCGGCGGCGGAGTTCCTCCCAATCAACCGGCGCGTCCGTATCGGCCTCCCGGAAGAGGTGCAGCTCCAGCCTGGCCCTGCGGGCCGTCTCCTCGTCGATCGACAACCGATCGGCCAGTTCGGCGTCGGAATCGCCATGATAGAACGCCCGGACCAGCGCCACACGCTGGTCGTCTCCGATGGCAGTCTCGAAAGAGAACCGCTCCGCCATGCCCTCGAGCACCGCCCGGAGCTGACGGTCGACGGTCTGCTCGTCCGGATTGGACAGCGTGCCACTGGACGGCTCTTGATCCTCTGTGACGGTATCGGTCCCGGCCACGTCGACGAAGAGGTCCCGAAGTTCGTCTGTCTTCTCGCCCATTGCGGTCGAACGTTTGTATCTGAAGACCAATGTAGGTGTTGGGACCCACCGATGTCCGCGTGCAAAGACGATTTGGCCACGAAACTGCAATCGGCACCAACAGGGGCCGAAGACGGCCGATCCCGCGGCGAGACCGACAACAGACAACCGATCCACAATAGTCATGCACAGCAACGCTCGCGATATTGTCGTATTCACCGGAGTTTCACATGCGATCATCCACACCTACGAGCTGTCGATTCCAATCCTCGTCGTCATCTGGCTGCTTGAGTTCCCGGTGACGACAGCGACGCTCGGAATCGTCGTCACCGTCGGCTACGGTCTGTTTGGCATCGGTGCTCTCCCCGGCGGTGTCCTGGCCGATCGGTTCAGTGCTCGAACCCTCATCATCGCCGGTCTCGGCGGGATGGGACTTTCGTTTCTTGCCTTGAGTTTCGCGGAAAGCGTGCTGACGATCGCGATCGCGCTCGGGGGCTGGGGGATTGCAGCGAGCGTCTATCACCCGGCTGCCCTCTCGCTCATCTCCACCGGTGTCAGGGACCGCGGTACCGGTTTCGCGTACCACGGCATGGCCGGGAACGCCGGGATCGCCCTCGGGCCGCTCCTGACTGCCTCGTTGCTGATACTCTTCGACTGGCAGACGGTCACTCGATTGCTCGTGATCCCGACCATCGGCGTCATCGGCTACGCGCTGACGACGGATTTCGACGAGATGGCCGCAGTGAACACTGACGACGAACGAGCGACCGATCGATCGATATCACTGTCCGGATTTGTCGCCGATAGCCGCGCGCTGTTCACGGTCGGATTCCTCCTCGCGCTCGGGATCGTGATGATGAACGGCCTCTTCTACCGCGGGACGCTCACCTTCCTGCCGGAGGTCCTCGGTGAGTTTCTCCCTCCAATGGGCGACCTGATCCAGCCGTCCGGCGAAGGAAGTCCGGTCGCCGAGGCGTTCGACACGTCCTCGTACCTCTATGCAGTGCTGTTGACGGTCGGTATCGGTGGACAGTACGTCGGCGGTAAACTCTCCGACCGCCTGGCTCCGACGCGGGGGTTGACTGTCGTCTTCGGGTCTCTCGTCGTGATCGCGATCGGATTTGTCCCGGCCGCACGAGCGGGACTGCCGTCGCTGCTGCTCGTCAGTGGATTGCTTGGGTTCTTCCTGTTCGCCCTCCAGCCGCTGTACCAGGCAACTATCGCCGAGTATACCCCACCCGACGGCCGGGGAGTCTCCTATGGGTACACGTACCTCGTCTCCTTCGGCGTCGGCGCCGCCGGGGCGGCTATCGCCGGTGTCCTGCTTTCCACCTTCGACGTGCTGGGAACGTTGCTCACCCTCAGTGCGTTCCCCGCGGTTGGCGTCGTGTTTTCGGTGCTGCTCTCCCGATGGGACGACTGAAATAGGGCCGAGGAATTGTGTGAACCAACCAGGGGCCGGATTTGAACCGGACGAAGAATCGCTTCGCTCGTCCTCTAGGGTTCAAATCGCAGCGATGTCTCTCACGCCTCGTGTTGCTCGGCGAGAAGAGCCAAGGGCCGGATTTGAACCGGCGATGGGCGGCTCTGCAGGCCGCTGCGTTAGGCCGGACTCTGCCACCTTGGCGCACTCTCCTCTAACCGAACCAATCCAATAAGCATAGCGGTCTCCTACGGGAGTCGATGACGTCACCGCTCAATCCTGCACAAACGATTAATATCCACAAGTATTTATCAGGATGTAAAAACGTTCTTGAGCGGCGACTCCCTGACTGCACATACATGTCTACACTCAACAGATCGTTCCGGGGCGAAACAAACGATTGGCAACTGATCACCCTAGGTGTAGTACTCGTAGTGGCGAGTCTGCTGGTGGCCGGTTGGCTATTGCTGGTTTCGAGTGACCTGCCTGGCGGCATCAGTACACTCTTGCTGACGGTCTCGGGCGCACTCTTGACCGCGATTGGGATCACAGAGCCTTCACACACGTCAGCCTAACTGTCGCATCAACCAGTCTACTGCTCGTTTTCGCCAACGAGGCGTTCGGCGTCGAATCGAAAAGTGTGGTCAGCGGAGAATCAGTCGTGACAGTGCCGCTTGCGCGTTTACCACTCACGGCAGCTATGGCTGTACTCGACTGTACTGTATAACGATAAACAACCCACCCGGAGGAGACAGATGTCTCTCCCGGATGGGTTGAATGTAGTATGAATGGAGGCGGCGAACCGGATTTCCCAGAGGGTCTCCCACTCCAGTACTCGCCGGAACGCAGGCGGGCTTAACTTCCGTGTTCGGAACGGGTACGGGTGTTGCCCCGCCGCTGTGGCCGCCTTAACGCCGATCCGTGGAATCGAACCACGCGAGGCCAGCGATCGGTCGATGCACTGCCACGTGTACGTGCGATCCAGTTTGCGCCTGGACGCGACTACGTCGCGTTCACATGCGGTATGAATGGTGGCTTTGGTCAGTTAGTTCTCGCGGGCTAAACACCTCGTTACCTCGGTGCGTACACCCCGAGTCTATCGAACTCCTCTTCTAGGAGCGACCTCAGCGGTACCTCTTTTCCAGGTGGGTTTCCGGCTTAGATGCGTTCAGCCGTTACCCCGTGTGGCGTGGCTGCCCGGCAATGCTCTCTCGAACAACCGGTACACCAGTGGCCACCAACCGTAGTTCCTCTCGTACTATACGGTCGTTCCCGTCAGGTACCAAACACCCCCAATAGATAGCAGCCGACCTGTCTCACGACGGTCTAAACCCAGCTCACGACCTCCTTTAATAGGCGAACAACCTCACCCTTGCCCGCTTCTGCACGGGCAGGATGGAGGGAACCGACATCGAGGTAGCAAGCCACTCGGTCGATATGTGCTCTTGCGAGTGACGACTCTGTTATCCCTAGGGTAGCTTTTCTGTCATTCATTGCCCGCATCAAGCGGGCAAATGAGTTCGCTAGACCACGCTTTCACGTCAGCGTTCCTCGTTGGGAAGAACACTGTCAAGCCATCTTTTGCTCTTGCGCTCTTCTCCGGATCTCTGACCCGGATGAGATGGCCTTAGGGCGCGCTCGATATTCTTTCGAGCGCGTACCGCCCCAGTCAAACTGCCCGGCTATCGGTGTCCTCCTCCCGGAGTGAGGGTCACAGTCACTAACGGGTAGTATTTCAATGCTGACTCGGTGGCGTGCTGGCGCACGTACCTGTGTAACGTCTCCTACCTATGCTGCACATTAGCGACCATGTCCCAGCGACAGCCTGCAGTAAAGCTCCATAGGGTCTTCGCTTCCCCTTGGGGGTCTCCAGACTCCGCACTGGAATGTACTGTTCACCGGGCTCAACGTTGGGACAGCGAGGCTCTGGTTAATCCATTCATGCAAGCCGCTACTGAAGCGGCAAGGTACTACGCTACCTTAAGAGGGTCATAGTTACCCCCGCCGTTGACGGGTCCTTCGTCCTATTGTACTAGGTGTTCAGATACCCGCACTGGGCAGGATTCAGTGACCGTACGAGTCCTTGCGGATTTGCGGTCACCTATGTTGTTACTAGACAGTCCGAGCCTCCAAGTCACTGCGACCTGCTCGTTTCCCGAGCAGGTACCCCTTATCGCGAACTTACGGGGCTAAATTGCCGAATTCCCTAACGTCGATTGATCCCGACAGGCCTTGGCTTTCTCCGCCAGAGCACCTGTGTCGGTGCTGGGTACGAGCACCGTACTGTCTTTTCATGGGCCCCAGGTTGAACCAAATTTCTCTATCTCGCCGTTCGCCCGCTTCGTGCCATTACGGCTTCCACGAGCTTTGACGATTTGACCGGGCGAATACCCGGCTCGGTCTACCCCGAGGCGTCGACATTGAATGTACGGTGGCACTGGAATATTAACCAGTTTCCCGTTCGATCCGCTCGAGTTGCGACGGATCTTAGGATCGGCTAACCCTCGGCTGACGAACAGTGCCGAGGAACCCTTGCTCTTTCGGCCGTCAGGATTCTAACCCGACTTTCGCTGCTACTAAGACCAGGATTTTCGTTTCTACGCGGTCCACACGAGTTCTCACCCGTGCTTCCACCCGCGCAGAACGCCAACCTACACAGCCACCCTTTGACAGGTGTGGCTAGGTATCGGTGGTGGACTTGAGCCCCGATCATTTTGGGCGCCTCAAACCTCGGCCGGTAAGCTGTTACGCTTTTCTTGGAGGGTAGCTGCTTCTAAGCTCACCTCCCGGCTGTCTAGGGCTTGAGACCACCTTCGATCGCACTTAGTCCACACTTGGGGACCTTAACCCAGCTCTGGGTTGTCTCCCTCACGGTACACAGGCTTACCCCGCATACCGGACTCCTCGCGTCGACAGCGTCCGTAGGTTCGGAGTTTGACAGCCGCGCCGACTCCTCTCGGAGGCGGACACGGCAATCGGTCGCTCTACCCCACGGACTACCTCGGCGAAGGTCATGCTTCGACATGTTTCGGTTGGAACCAGCTGTTGCCGGACTCGATGGGCCTTTCACCCCTACACATAGATCACGAGAGGGTATTGTAGGACACCAACTCTAACAGGCTTCCACGTAGCTTTCGCCACGCTTCACCTTGTCCATGCGTAGATCGTCCGGATTCGGGTCGTGCCCGTATGACTCCCCGCCCTTGAAGACGGCGGCCCTCGTGCAAAGCACTGCGGCCATGTCGGTTTCCCTATGCCTTCCCCGATGATCGGGTTAGACTCGCCATACAAGCACACTCCCTGGTTCGTTTTTCAAAACGTACGACTGAACACCGGCTTCCCTTGAGTCCTACTGTATCCTCGCGGATAGGTCGTTTATCAAGAGACCTTTTGTGCCCAGTCGCTCCATCGTCAACTGATTTCAGGCCCTATTTCGCCTCCCTTCTGAGGGTACTTTTCAGCGTTCGCTCACGCTACTTGTTCGCTATCGGTCTCGGGACGTATTTAGTCTTAGCAGTAGATGCCTGCCAAATTCACGAGGGATTTCCAACCCCCGATACTCAGGAACTGGCGCACGTCGTACTTGACCTCGTTACGGGGCTGTCACCCTGTATCGCGCTCCATTCCAGGAGACTTCAAGAGGACGTTCCGACGATGCGTGCCAGTCCACACACCACATTGGCCGTAAGGCCTTCGGTTTGGACTGTGTCGCGTTCACTCGCGGTTACTGACGACATCACGTTCGTTTTCTCTTCCTGCCGATACTGAGATGTTTCAGTTCTCGGCGTTCCCCATTGCGCAAGGCAATTGCGGTGAGGAGTTCCCATTCGGGAATCTCAGGTTCTACACCTCCGTGCGGCTCCCCTGAGCTTATCGCAGCTTGGCACGCCCTTCGTCGGCGCCCGAGCCGAGCCATCCACCAGCTGACATAGCAGCCACGTCGAGTGTGAACTCGACGTAACGCGTCCAGTGGACGCCTGGATCGCACGTACACGCGGTATCATTTACACGCCTGTCGGTGGCAGTGCGTGCATCAACCCTTCCCATCCACGCGTTGACGCGGGATGGTGCATCGGTCTTCCGTACCCGAATTCGAGTGTCGTGACCCACTTAAGGGACACGGATTCGATCGGGCACGGAGGTATGGACCCACTGGGATTCGAACCCAGGGCATCCTCCTTGCAAAGGAGGCACTCTACCACTGAGCTATGGGCCCATCCGCCGTACAATGTTAGCCCTGGTAGTTCATAGGTGCCCGACTGCGTGTCGGCGAACGTGCGTGGTGGGTCGAGGCAACGCCTCGATCCCGGTCAGTAGGAGGTGATCCAGCCGCAGATTCCCCTACGGCTACCTTGTTACGACTTAATCCCCCTTGCGGAGCCCAGATTTGACCGTCGCATGACGGCCTCATCCGGACCCCACTCGGGTGATTTGACGGGCGGTGTGTGCAAGGAGCAGGGACGGATTCACCGCGCGCTTCTGACACGCGATTACTACCGAATCCAGCTTCATGAGGGCGAGTTTCAGCCCTCAATCCGAACTACGACCGGGTTTCGGGGATTAGCGCGTCCTCTCGGACTGGCATCCCACTGTCCCGGCCATTGTAGCCCGCGTGTCGCCCAGCACATTCGGGGCATACTGACCTACCGTTGCCCGTTCCTTCCTCCGCTTTGGCAGCGGCAGTCCTCCTAGTGTACCCAGCCATCGCGAGATGCTGCTGGCAACTAGGAGTGCGGGTCTCGCTCGTTGCCTGACTTAACAGGACGCCTCACGGTACGAGCTGACGGCGGCCATGCACCTCCTCTCAGTAGCTCAGGTAAGCTCATCAGACTGACCGTCACTGCTACTGTCGGTGCTGGTGAGATGTCCGGCGTTGAGTCCAATTAAACCGCAGGCTCCTCCGGTTGTAGTGCTCCCCCGCCAATTCCTTTAAGTTTCATCCTTGCAGACGTACTTCCCAGGCGGCTCGCTTCGCGGCTTCCCTACGGCACAGCGCAGGCTCGTAGCCTGCGGCACACCTAGCGAGCATCGTTTACGGCCAGGACTACCCGGGTATCTAATCCGGTTCGAGACCCTGGCTTTCGTCCCTCACCGTCGGGTCCGTCTTCCTGAGGCGCTTTCGCCACCGGCGGTCCGTCCGAGATTACGGGATTTCACTCCTACCCCGGACGTACCCCTCAGGTCTTCCGGCCCCAAGCCAGACAGTTTCCGCCGGACGCCGACGCGTTGAGCGCGCCGATTTCCCAACGGACTTGTCTGGCCGGCTACGGACGCTTTAGGCCCAATAATAGCGGCCATCACTCGGGCTGCCGGTATTACCGCGGCGGCTGGCACCGGTCTTGCCCAGCCCTTATTCTTGTACCACCTTACGGTACAGAAAAGCGAGGACTATATGCCCTCGCACTCGGAGTCCCCCTATCGCACTGTCGTGCAGTGTAAAGGTTTCGCGCCTGCTGCGCCCCGTAGGGCCCGGCATCTTGTCTCAGATACCGTCTCCGGGTTCTCACTCTCATGACCCGTACCGATTATTGGCACGGTGAGCCGTTACCTCACCGTCTACCTAATCGGCCGCAGCCACATCCTGTGGCGCCAGAACATTTCCGGCTCGCTGCACTCCAGCATGAGAGCCGTATCGAGAATTGACCTCAGTTTCCCGAGGGTATTCTCGTCCACAGGGTAGTTTGGCCACGTGTTACTGAGCTTTCCGCCACGGGCCTAAACCCGTGCGACTAGCATGGCTAAATCGGACTCCGATAGCAATGGCCTCCGGCAGGATCAACCGGAATGTCTCCCCAGAATGGGGAGGGTTAGGCGGGAACACACCCAAAAGGGTGTGATCGCTATCGTAAGCACGTTCGCTGACACCCAGTCGGGTGTCACCGAACTACCAGGGCTAACATCAGATCCCATCTATACGGCGGACCGCAGGGGTGGAATCCTCATGTCTTCCGGACCACATCGTAGACCGAGGAAGGGTATAAACCCTTCGAGTTGGCCCCGAACTGGCGTTCGGATGGTCCGTCGCGACCGGGGCAAGTCGAGCCCCGCCCGAGCCGCGTTCGTATTCAAACCGAAGTGCCCTGTTACACTTAAGGGCGTCGGATTGAATCGCACCACGCGAGTGGCACGACGCGACCGGAGGGGCGTCGACCGCCCTTCGTCGCTGCGTATCTACTCAGATGGGAGGTTAATACTTAAGCCCGTCGAAGGAGACCCGCCACGTCATGCGATTACAAGCGGATCGGGATGACCTACCTTAGCACACTCCCGGCGATGATCGGAGATCGAACGAGAGAGACGAGACTGTACAGAAATGGTGTTGCGCGGCCGGAGGTCGAGCGGTCATCCCGCGCATCGTGCGCGAACAGTCACGTCGAGTGGGAGCCGCGCAGACTGACTTGTCCGTCGATGTCCGAGAGAGTATCGACTTGCGATTGATATGCAAGAAAGGTTCTGAGAAGAAACCCCGATCAGATCTCTTCGAGATGCTCGACGCCCTGCTTGGAGACGTTACCTTTCGTGATGTCGCCCGGCATCCAGTCAGGCTTGTCATCGGGTGCTTCCTGTTCCCAGGCCCAGCCCTCGTAGACGTGGACTTTCTTGGTGCCTTTCTCGCGGAGGCGGATCGGTTCCGGGTCCGCGTCGTCCTCACTCGGTGCTGGGTCGAGTCGACGTGCTGCTTTCAGAGCGGCCTGCCGAGGAGTCCCCCCGGAAAAGACGCTCGACTCTGTACCATCCTCCTCGCGCAGCGCAAAGTTACGCTTGTCCGTATCGCGTGCCATGGTTTTCGACTCTCCATGTCAACTCAGAACATGACCCATTATAAAAATACCCCCCGACTTGGGGGGCAGGCGACACAAAGTATTTATCTGATGAACAGAAGGACCACGGTATTTGGAGAAAACACCCACCAGAACCGGGATTTCGGCGCTCGCGCGCGGTACTGAAGGGGCGCCACCGGACAGCACGTGAACTGGAGCCGGCACGGTAAACTTAAGTGTATGGTCCGGCGAGCCACAGGGTGAGATACCGCGATGGTGCGCAAGAAGAAGCTCAGCCCGAGTGGCGCGAAGGACGAAGACGGGGAGTACCACAACGTCCACATCAATCTCCACGAGGACGAGCTGGCCGTCGCCGGACTGGAGATCGGCGACGAGGTGTTCGTACGGGTTCGGGACAGCAAGATCATCATCCAGAAGGCGAACCCGGAGGACGTCGAACACGAGTTCTAATTTCGTCGACGGCAGGGAACCCATCCGATTCATGACACTATACGACATTGCCAAGCCGCTGTTGTTTCAGCTCTCTCCCGAGACCGCTCACTGGCTCGCTCACGGTGGGCTCCACGTCGTCGATGGGACAGTTCTCGAGGCGATTTTGAAGCGAACGTTCGTCGTCGAGGACGAGCGGCTGGAAGTCTCGGCGTTCGGCCAGGAGTTCCCGAATCCCATCGGCGTCGCAGCCGGTTTCGACAAGACAGGTCAGGCGCCGGGCGCCCTGCAAGCGCTGGGCTTTGGCCACGTCGAAGTCGGGGGCATAACGGCCGAGCCTCAGGAGGGCAACCCGCGCCCGCGCGTGTTTAGGCTAGTGGAAGACGAGGCGATCATCAACCGGATGGGGTTGAACAACCCGGGTGCAGCCGTCCTCGGTCGGCGCCTGGCCGAGACGGACGTGGAGCACCCCGTCGGCGTCAACCTGGGAAAATCCGAGTCGGTACCATTGAGAGAGGCTGCTGACGATTACCGTGAGACCTACGAACGGGTGGCCGGCCACGGTGACTTTTACGTCGTCAACATCTCCTGCCCCAATTCAACGGGCATTCGAGAGTTGCAAAACCGGGATTCGATGGCAGATATTTTCGCCGCGCTGACGGAGGCCGGCGCAAGTCCATTGTTGGTCAAGCTCTCGCCGGATCTGCCGGAACCCGCCGTCGAAGACGCCCTCGATTTAGTCGACGAATACGACCTCGACGGGGTGGTGGCGACGAACACGACGACCGACCGACCGAAGAACCTTTCGAGCCCGGATCGCGTCGAGAAGGGTGGCCTCTCGGGGAAACCCCTCGAAGACGAAGCGACGGAGATGGTTCGGTTCGTTGCCCAGCGGACGGACGTGCCCGTGATCGGTGTCGGTGGCGTGTTCACGGCGGCCGACGCCTATCGGAAGATCAGGGCCGGCGCGAGCCTGGTTCAGATCTACACGAGCTTCATCTATCGTGGACCGACTGTTGCCCGAAATGTCAATCGAGGTCTGGCGACGCTACTGGAACGTGATGGCTTCGACAGCGTCGAGGACGCGGTCGGCGTAGATCTCTGATTGCTTTGGAAAACTGAACTGCGACCGTGCTCAGCGGTAGTCACTCGCCGGAACGGCGTGCTCGACATCGACGCTGATCCAGGTCGTCCCGATCTCCGGCCACTCTGCGTCGACCGGAAACACCGTCATCGTCGAGGGGTCCTCACGATCGTCGTAGGCCCGGTCGAGTTCGATAGACGGGCCCTCGCCCGGCACGTCCGCCGAGGGATCGAACGTCGCCTCAGAACCGGATTCGTCGGTCGTTGACATACGCTGTGTCTCCTGTTTCTGTATGAGAGAGGAACACACAAATACCGGACTGTACCGGAAATATTGGCCAAACCGTGAAACAGGAGCGCGAATCGAATGAAATGACCACCATTGTCGGCACATATCACATCACACGACCACATTTTCCCAAATACATGAACATATGACCACCCAATATCCGGATGCAGCTGGAACTCATCGGTCCTGGCCTGCGTGCTGATACAAACGGTCACGAGCGAACCGTCACGCGAAAAGCGTGGTCCACACGAACGAAGTGAGTGTGGGCTCGGGAGAGCTTGCTCTCCCGGTGGCGAAAAACCGCTACTGCAACGCTACCAGCTCGAACTCGAAGGCGACCACTGGCAGTTCTAGATCGTGTTCGACGAGGACTGCGGGATGCACTTCGCCGATCACGCCGACCGCCTCCCCGTCGATCTCGACGGTGGCGGTCCGACCGTCGATGAACGACGGATGTTCCGTGGGTGGGGTCGCCAGGTCGGCATCGAACTCCGCAACCAGCGCCTGGAGGCGTGCCTTGGCGTCCTCGTAGGAGACGTCGTGACGCGCGAGCGCACCTGCGACGTGTCGCGCCTCGGCGACGCTGGTGTCCGCCTCGTCGTCTCGCCGGGCGACGAACCCGACCTCCGCGAGGTCCTGGGGGTAGCGGCGATGGGTGTTGTTCGAGAACACTTGCATAATGGAGGGAAGCAACCACGTCCGGACGACCGTGTAGTCCTCGCTGTAGGGGTTGCGGACCGCGACGGGATCGCCGCCGCCCAGGACGGCAGTCCCCGGATCGACCCCCATGCGATCGTGCAGTTCGTCCGCGCTCGTGAGGTGGAAGTTCAATAGATCCTGGAAACCGAGTCCGACCAGGGTAGTCCGGACGGCCTCTTCGAGGCGGGCGCGCTCGTGTCGGCCGCCGATCGTCCCCACCTCGGGGTAACGCGGTTCGAGTTCATTGAACCCGTAAGCACGCCCGACGTCGTCGATCACGTCGACAGGGTGGAGGACATCGACGCGATAGGGCGGGATCGTCACGTCGTAGCCTGGCCCATCGTCGGCCTCAGTAGCGTCGCCGTCCAGTCCGGATCGTTCGAAGAGGTCGATCACGTCTTCCGCCGCGAGCTCGATCCCGAGCGTGCGCTCGATCCGGTCGTGAGCGACCGTCTTGGTTTTCGTCGAGAAGTCGGGACGAACCAGCTCGGTGCCGTACTCCTCGGGGCCGTTCGCGTACTCGACGCGGACCTCTTCGATCGTCCCGCCGCGGGCGTCCAAGGCGTAACAGACGACATTGAGCATGTGGTCGATCGTCCACTGGTCGGTCCCGGTCATCTCGATGAAGAGGTCTCGCGACTCGGTCGAGACCTCGGTCCGGCGACCGTTGACCACCGGTGGGAACGAGAACAGCCCGATCGAGTCGTAGATCGCCGGGACGGTGTCGTAGTCGGCGACCAGATCGGCGTATTCCGTGCCGATGTGGTGGCCTTCGAGGACTTCGCCCGGCGTCATCGCTTCGTCGCCCTCGAGTGGAACGAATTCCTCGCCGTCGCGGTCGATACCGGTGTAGCGGATGGACTTCTCGCTGTCACCGGCCGATCCCCCCTTGAGCATGGTCAAATCGTGAACTCCGATCGCACCCTTCGCGCGCTTGCGACCCATCGTCGCGTGGAGCTTCTCCTGAAGCTGGATCAACGAGTCCAGGGAAGCCTCGTCGAGATCCAGCCCGCGGACGATCGCACCCGTGACGTAGGGTCGATCCTCGGGGACGTCCTCAACGCGGATCGTCCAGTCGGGATCGTTAGTGTTCGGGACGTAGATGCCGCGATCGTCGCCGTACTGGTAGCGCAGCGACCGGGCGACCCCCTCGACGGAGAGACGATCCAGCCGGTCGGGCTCGAACTCGAAGCGCAGCTCACCGTCCTCGGTCTCGCCCTCGTACTCCAGGCCCAGTTCGAAGAGATCATCGCGCAGGTCGGCGTCGCTCTTCTCCTCGTGGCCGGTCAGCGTCCGGAGTTCGTCGGTGTCGATGTCGACAGTGGGCATCAGTAACGCACCTCCTCGGTGCGGAGATAGTCGAGGTCGACCAGCGTCCCGTGGACATCACGGATGTCCTCGGCGCCGGTGACCAGCATCATCAGTCGTTCGAGGGCAAGTCCCCAGGCCATCACGTCACACTCGACGCCGAGAGGGTCGAGCATCTCGGGCCGGAAGATCCCGGAGTTGCCGATCTCGACGACCTCGCCGGTGACGGGATGTTCGCCGAACAGCTCGAAACTCGGCTCCGTGTAGGGATTGTACGTCGGCTTGAACTCCAGGTCAGTGATCCCGAACTGTTCGTAGAACTCCGTGAATGTCCCCATCAGATCCCGCACCGAAAGATCCTCGGCCATCACCCACCCCTCGATCTGGAAGAACTCCAGCAGGTGGGTCGAGTCGATCTCGTCGTTGCGATAGGCCTTCTCGACGGAGAAAAAGCGCTGCGGGGGTTCGAGGTCACCCTTCGCGACGCCAGCGAGGTGACGGGCCGACAGAGAGGTAGTATGGCCACGCAGGTCGATCTGACGGGCCATCTCCTCACCCCACGGCGAGTGATAGCCCTCGCCGTCTTCTCCGACGCCCTCGCGGTGGGCGTGCTCGACATCGTGGCGGATTTCCGCGGGCAGGTTGTCCATCGGCGGGACCTCCAGTGCGAACTGATCCCAGTGCGTGCGCGCGGGATGATCCTGGGGCATGAACAGCGCGTCGTTGATCCAGAACTCCGCGTCGGCATGAGGCCCCTCCATTTCCTCAAAGCCCATGCCCACGAGGACTTCCTTGACGCGCTCGGCCATCCCGCGTAGTGGGTGAATCTTCCCGCCGTCGATCGCCTCGGCGTCGGCTTCGACGTTGTAGTCGGCGAATTCGACGTCCTCCCACTCGCCGCTGGTGAGAAGATCGGAGGTCAGTCGATCGACCCGTTCGGCTTCCTCGACGCCGGCCATGAGTTCCGTCACGCCCGCGTCGGTGAGTTCGACCGATCGGACAGTTCGTTCGGAGCGCTCGATCAGCTCACGCCGGTCGAGTTGATCGAGAGCGTCGTCGTCATCGACGGGTTTGCCGGCGTCGATGGCCTCCAGGGCGCTCGCTTCCGCATCAGCACCGAGATCAGCGTCGGGATCGGCAGTGATCTCGCCGGATTCGATCTCGCCGTACCCCTTCCGAGCGAAATTCGACAGCGCAATGTCGACGGCCTCGCCGCCCAGATCGGCGGCGCCGATGACCTGGCCCATCGAGACGGCATGCTCGTCGGCCCCCTGCTCGATGGCGGCCCGATAAAGGCGGTGTTCGGGCAGGCCGGCGTCGAGATACGACTGACCCTCGTCGGTCAGCGAGACGGATTCGTCGGTCGTTTCGGTGACGGAGACTAGACCCTCGGCTTCGAGTTCGAAAGCGGCCCGCGTGACGGCTGCCGTGGCGAGGTCCGTCTCCTCGCTCAGCTGTGCAACGGTGCGTCTGTCGTCGGCGCTCGCGGCCTCCAGGACCGCGAGTTGGTCGGTCGGGAGTTCCATCAGTTGTTGTCGGATACACTGGGGTTGCTCAGTTAACGGTTCTCACTCGGCCCTGCGGGCGAAGAACCCGGGCGATCGGTTTCGTCCCCGACTCAGTTTCCCGAATGCGGGGAGTCCACCGATCGTCAGAACCCCTCGAAAAAGCCGAACGCCCGAGCGGCTCTCGGCTGACTGGCGGTCCACCGAGCGTGGACGTCCGGTGCCATACCACAGGGTTGGTGAGCACCCACACAAAAACGTTCCGTCCTGTGACCGTACCGATCAGCCCACCTGTGCGGCTTTCAGACAGTTCTGTGGACGGATGATCTTGCACGACCCAGTCGAAATGGAGGGTGATCCCCAACGGAAGACAAACGTCTCCGGGATCTGCTTCGATACCTACGGACTGATTATTACGATGAGACTTATGACGACGCCAGCGACAATAAGTGGCCAAAATGGCTCGACCACTGCACCAATGATCGTGAGTTGAATCGCGAAAAGGACGTACAAGAGCTTCCGGATACCAGTATTAGACGCATTCGTTTCTGCCATGGTTGTCGTTGGATTCACGAAATCGTGACACCAGTGTGTCCCGTCGTGGGTTGTTTGGGAGCCAGTATGATAGTGACGAAACCAATTCAAATGAGTTTTTTCAATTTCATCTCATTGATCGGCAGTTATCGCGATCAAATGGCGTCGAAAACGCCCGTGGCCTGATCACTGGACCCAGAGAACGTTCCGTCGCGGTCGGCAATCAGTCGTCCAGAGCCGTCTCGGGGCGGTACTCCCGACTGATTGCCTTCCACTTGCCCGTCGAGAAGCGGTAGTAGTTGCCCACCGCGGGGACGAGCGTCTCGCCGAGGAAGGCGATATACAGTCCCCAGACGCCGATCGTGGTCGTTGCACCGAGGTAGGCCGCCGGGATCGAGACGACGAACACCCCGAGAGCCTGGTAGACGAACGGCCAGTTCGTGTCGCCGGTGGCGTCTAAGGCTCCGGCGATAGTGCTGTTGACTCCTTGCGGGATGATCGCAACACAGGCTGCAAAGACGAGGCCGACGGCGATCGGGACGGCCCCGGCCTCGGTTCCGAACAGGACAACAGTAGGATGGGCGACCAGCGCGACGATCGCTGCCGAGACGGTGTAGGTCGCGACCGCCATCAGGACGATCTCTCGGCCGTAGATCTCGGCGGTCTCCTCGTCGTCGGTCCCCAGATGCTGGCCCACTAGACTGGACGCCGCAAGCCCGAAGCCCCAGCCGGGCACGTTCATCAGCCCCCAGAGACGCCGGGCGACGGTATAGGCCGCGAGCGTCGTCGTTCCAAACATCCCGACGATTGCGAGCATGGGGAAACGAGCGACCGTCCAGGTCATGTTCCGGCCGACGACGGGCGTCCCGATCGAGACGATGTCGGTGACGTCCCCCCAGTGAATGTACGTCCCTCGGGGGGAGACCGAGACCGGGAACTGCCCGATGAGGGGAAGCCAGCCGACGATCAAGCCGACGACGAACAACGACGTGACCATGACGTTCGCCAGGACAGTCCCCCAGGCCGCACCAGCCACGCCCAGCCCGAGACCGAAGATGAACACGGCGTTGAGGGCGATATTCAGGACCGCACCGCCACCTCGGAGGATCATGGGAATCTGGGCGTCGTCAGCGCCGATGAGCACGCGGCTTCCTACGAGGTTGAGTCCGGCAAAGGGCACGCCCAGTCCGAGGATCTTGAGATACGTCGCGCCATAGGTGATGACCTGCGGATCGCTGTTCAGCAGGCCGATGAGCTCCTGGGGGACGAGCCAGAACGCGGCGCCGATGGGTATCGTCGCCGTGACGACGACCAAGAAACTCGAACGGACGGCCTGGCTCAATTGGGCGAACTCCTCGGCACCAAAGCGCTGAGAGACAAGTGCGATCGTCCCGGCCGCGAACCCACCGCCGAAAGCGAAAGCCAGACCCCAGAACGGGCCGGCCAGTCCGATCCCGGAGATCGCGGGATTGGCGACGATCCCCGAGGCCGCCCCGACCATGGCGACGTCGGCGGCGTTTTTCGACATCCGGGCGATCCCGGTGACAACGCGCGGCCAGGAGAGATCCGTCGCTCGGCGTGCCCGCGAGGCGTCGATCAACCCGAGACGAGCAAGCCCCAGACCGAGCAAGAGAATGACGCCACGAACGGGATTCACGCGAGAACCAACGCGCTTGATCGACTGGACGGCGCTGTCGATCGAAAGCGGAAGGCGTGACACGAAGTGAGCGGACGTAGTTCGTCGGCGGAAAAAGACCTTCCTATCTCGAAAGGGCCGAGTGAGTTGGTGACTTTCATTGAAGCGGAGTGGCCGGGCAAACCGACCACCCAGAACGGCACACAACAATAATTATATAATATGGGATAGGATTTGGCTGTGGATGGCGGTTACTGATCTCGATGCACGAACGACGGTGTTCATCGTTGCACTCGTGCTGGTTCTGGTCGGTAGTGGTACAGCCTATTGGGTAGAGACGAACGGCCAGACGGTGGAGGTCCGGGACGTTCAGTTCGAGGCAACGAACGGGACGATGATGACCGGAGAGCTGTACGTCCCTCCCGGTGTCTCGACGGCCGACCCGGCGCCGGCGATCCTCGCGACACACGGCTACATCAATTATCACGAGACTCAATCGCCGTTCGCGATCGAGTACGCCAGACGCGGGTTCGTCGTCCTGGCGGTCGATCAGACCGGCCACGGGGGATCCGATCCGCCGGCGTTCGCCCACGGGTTCGGCGGCCCGCCGGCCCTGGAGTACCTCCGGTCGCTGTCGATGGTCGATACGGACAATATTGGCCTCGAAGGCCACTCGATGGGCGGATGGGCAAGCGTCGCTGCGGCGGCCGTCCACCCTGACGGCTACGAGTCGATGGTACTGTACGGATCGTCCACAGGGTCGTTCGGTGCACCCGAAGGAACTCCCGAATTCCCGCGTAATCTCTTGGTCGACTACGGCGAGTACGAGGAGTTCCCCTACATGTGGGAACTAAACAAGGCACGGAACGTCGAGAACAGTGGGAAGTTGCAGAGCGTCTTCGGGACCGACAGCACCGTCGAAGAAGGGCGCGTCTACGGAAGTATCGAGGACGGGACGGCCCGAAAACTCATTACGCCGGGGACGACCCATCCAGGGCTGCACCTCTCGCCGACCGCGACCGCAGACTCGATCGAGTGGTTCCAGACGACCTTAGATGGTGAGGACCCGCTGCCACCCGGCGATCAGACCTGGTACTTCAAGGAACTGGGCACGTTGCTGGCGATGCTCGGCGGCATCGTGTTCATGTTCCCGCTCGGGTCGCTGCTTGTCGAACGGTACGATCGCTCGGCCGGATTCAGCCGGGAACTGCCCGAATCGGTCGGACTCGAAGGGGTTGCTCGGATCGGTACGGCACTCGTCGCGTTCTTCCTGCCGATCCTGACCTACTATCACCTCCAGGAATGGGGCCAGAGCACCTTTGCGGCGAGTTCGCTCCTGCCCCAGGAGATTACGACCGGCGTCGCGGTGTGGGCGACGTTCAACGCGATCGTGATCCTAGTGGGCTTTGCCGTGTTCCACTATACCAAGGACGGATCGTTCGCCGATCTTCGAGCGTCATACGGGCTAGGAACCGATACCGGCCTCCGGACGATCGGGCGGGCAGCGCTTTCGAGTATCGGCATCGTCGGTGGGTTGTACCTCCTGCTCTCGATCACCGAATACCTGACCGGACAGGGCTTTCGCTTTTGGGTCTTCGGGATCCGACCACTCGAGACCTTCCAGTTTTGGATCGTCCTGCGGTATCTGATCCCGTTCACTGTGTTCTTCGTCGCGCTCGGAATCCTGCTACACGGCGAGTTACGGCCGCGTGACGGCTATGCGTCCGTCCGGCGGGAGATGGCGACAAACTGGGCGATAGTCGGGGGGCCGTTCGTCCTCCTGCTTGCCGTCCAGTACGGGTGGATGGTCACGACCGGCCATCTGATGAGTAACTTCCTGACGGCCGGCGTGGACCTGCTGACGATCCTCGCCTTCCAGTTCCTCGTGTTGCTCTCGATCGCACCGCTAATCTCGACGTATTTCTTCCGGAAGACGGGACGTATCTGGACGGGCGCGTTCACGAACGCGCTGTTCGTGACTTGGGTCATCGTTGCCGGGACGGCCACCCACTACCCGATAGCGATCTTCTAATCAGGGTCTGTCCGCTCGTCTCACGTCGATTGGAACGGCGACGATCCGACACCCCGGGCCGTCACCGGTTCCGATCGGAGTCGAATTCGATGTCCAGTTCGTCGAGTTTCTGGGCCCACTCCTCGCGCTTCTCCTGATGATCCCCGAGAAACGCTTCCATGAGTTCGGCCGCCTGCTCCTTACAGCCGCCACAGAGCCGTTCGCCACCGGCACACTCCTCGTAGACCTCCGTCGCGAGTTCGTCGTCGTCATCCGCGAGCAGGTAGGCGTACAGTTCGTAGACTGGACACTCGTCCGGTTTGCCGCCGAGTTCGCGCTGTTCGTCGGCCGTTTCGCGGCCGCCCGTCGTCGCCGACCGGACCTTGTCGTAGCCGTCTTCGGGGTCGTCCAGCAGGCTAATGTGACTCGCCGGGACTGACGAAGACATCTTCCCGCCGGTGAGCCCAGTCATGAAGCGATGGTAGATCGACGACGGTGGGAGGAAGCCATAGCCACCGTGATCGAGTTCGACCTCGCGGGCGAGTTCCTCGGCCGCTTCCCGGGAGAGGTCGAACACGTCGATATGCTCGTCGTAGACGCGCTTCTCGCCGTCGATGGCTTCGATGAGGGTGTCGAACGCTTCCTCGGTGGCGTTGCGATCGAGGAACCGGACCCGGGGACGGAGGGGTTCCTTGCCCGCCTCCCGGAGCATCGTGATGACGCGATCGACGATCATGGTGTCGGGATCGGTCGCGTCGCGATCCCGCCCATTGTCGAGGTAGGTTGCGGCGTCGCCACACCGGACGGTCTGGTCGGGGTGTTGTTCCGAAAGGGTCTCGTAGGCTTCCGCGATAAGTTGGCGTTCCGCGTCGTCGGTCTCGAAAGAGGCATACGCTTCTGTAACGCCGAAGTACCGCATCCGGGCGGCCACGTCACGCGCCAGCCGCATATGGGGATCCTGGTCGGGACCCACGGGAATGACGGTCGGTTTCGGCTCGTCGAGTTGCGGGTAGAGAATGTCGGCCATCTGTGTGACGACGCTTTGCATGTGAGAGACGTCAGTCTCGCCGTCGAAGCCGTAGATGCCTTCGAACTCGGCGAAACGGGCCTCCACGCCGAGTTCGAACGCCAGATCCTGTAACTCCCGGTTCTCGGACTGGCGATAAAGGGTCCCCTCTTCGGGGTCGAAACCCAGTGCGAGCAGTGAGAGGACGTAATCTCTGGCGTGCTCGTCGATCTCGTCCCAGGTCAGCCCGCGGGCGGCGTGGGCCTCCAGATCGGCGATGAGACCGTAGGCGTCCCCGCCCTGCTGTTGATGCCAGATGATCTCGTCGAAGACGAGTTTGTGTCCGATGTGGGGGTCACCGGTCGGCATGAAGCCCGAGAGAACAGCGAAAGGTTCGTCCTCGCGCATGGCACGGGCGATGGGCCGGTAGTCGCGGTGGCCGAAGATGACCCCTCGGCGCATCAGATAATGTGGGTCAGGTACCTCGGGAAGTAACGCCTCGAACTCCTCGATGCCGAACTCCTCGAAGAGGTTGCGATAATCGGAGACAGTCGAGGAACCCCACGGGTCCAGCGTCGTGTCGTCGGCACCGGCGGCCGCCCCGCCGTCGGGCCGCAGTTTCGGGTCGGTCGACTCGGACCGTCGGTCGTCTGGCGATTCGTCGTCGGAGTGTGTGTCTCGCGTCATTGCTGTGATAGTCTGGATGATTAGTGCTTGAGGCCACCGAGCCGAGAAAGCGGAGGGAGCGTCGCCCGCCGGGCGGCGAGTTACGCCCGCCAGCCGGCGACGGCGACACTGTCCACTTCCCGAGGGTGCCAGCGACGGATGTCGGGGGAAGTGGACGCCATATGCGTAGGTCTCCACCAGCAGAGGTTTAATGGTTTTCCATCGGTCGTTCACGGCGTCAGTCGACCGACTTCGAGCCACTCGATCCGGGGAGAATCGGTATTGTCGGCGCGGGTCACCAACGCGAACACCATCTGTTTCCGGACGCCGTGAGCCAGGCGTACATCCAGGGCGAGATCACGCGGCGAGAAGGCGTGATCGGCCGGCAACACCCGCACGAGCAGCTCGGAGTGGCCAAGCGAATCGACGCTTTCGACGTCGGCGTAAGTCCGGAAGTCAGCACCGAATTTGTAGCCCGTCTTGGGGACGACGCCACGCTCGCGGAGCGAACGATAGACAGCCAGCCGCCGGTCGAAGCGCTCGCCTTCGACCTCGCGGCCACACTCGACGATCGCAGCCTCGCCGTCCGCGAGGTCGATGACGCCACGACCGGCCAGCGCGGCGGCCTCGATCAGCGATAGCTGAAGGGGATCGCCAGTTTCGTCGTCGAGCGGTTGTCCGTAGAACCCTTCGTGATAGAGCGCTTCGGGCGGACTCCAGACAAGTACCCGATCGCCCAGCAAGTCGGCCCCAACGCCGGTCGGTAGGTCGACCGCGGTCGACCCGTCGATCTCACGACGGCTGGTTTCGAGGTAAGTGATCGCCGATTCCTCGTCGACGACCGCCAGGACGCTATCACCCAACGTGGCCGCGTCGATGGCCGTCCGCTCGCTTTCGGCCCGGACGCGGTAGGCAATATCGTCGTCCCAGGGACCCTGTCCGCGCGGATAGACGACGAAATCCGCCCCCGTGGGATCGTCGACCCATCCCTCCCGGGCGGGCGAGAGATAGAACCCCCGATCCCGGAGGTCCTTGTAGACCAGAAAGTCGATTTCCGAGACGGCAGCCGAAGAAAGCAATGCTCGGAAGGCGAGCGAATCGCCACTGTCGGCGTCGCGGACGGCTTGGATGTCGCCCCGATAGAGGAGGTGGGCGGCTTCGACGGGGGCCAGGGTAAGCCCGCCGGCGTCGGCCCGGCCGTAGCCCCGTGAGTCGTAGAACCGCTCGCGGGCCTCGCCGTTGCCCCGGACCGTGTTCTCTTCCAAGACCAGTTCCATGGTCCGACCTGCCGGCGGGCGGTCAAAGGCGCTACGATCGAAGTCGAATCACTGCCCGTCGGTTGCTTGGACACCGACCTCGTGCCAGGCCTCACAGGTGGCGTCCAGACAGCGCTTGCCGCCGGCGGTCTCGAACAACGGGAGCCCACATGAACACTCCTCGACCACCACGCCGGCAGGAAAAGCAAAACCGGTGTCACAGTTAGGATAGTGCTCACAACCCGCCAGCAGACCGCCACGCCGGAGGACCCGAAGGTCACCCTCGCAGTTGGGACAGTCCCACTCTCGATCGAAAACGCCGGCGACTGCCTCGTCCATCGATTCGCACTCGCGGTCGACACAGACCTCGAAGGCGCGGCCGCGCTCGACGCGGATCCGGGGGAGGCCACAGTCGCAGTGATCGTCCAGTATCTCGGCGTCGCCGGGCAGTCCGTGCCGGGCGTCACAGCCCGTGCAGACGACGGCGTCGGCGACGCGAACGAGGGCGTCCCCACAGTCCGGGCACTCGCCGACCGGCGTACCGGCTGCACTGACAGGGTAGCGACCGCTGGCTGTCTCCTCGTGGATGGTGACTTCGAGACGCTGGTTGCCATCACTGGCCGCGAGGTGGGTGCGGTCGATGGTCACCGTCTCCGCACGCGTGAGCCAGGCGACCGGCTGATACCCCTCGGCGTCGTGGACCAGCACGGTGTTGTCGGGCTTGACGACGACCAGGACCTGTCCGCACTGTTCGTGTTCGCGGACGCGCGAACCCTCGAAGGTAGTCGTACACTCCCCGGCGACGACGTGGATACCATCGTGCATACCCCGGCTGCCCTCACTCTCCGATATAAACGCGCGGCCGGTTTCTGATCGTTACCGGGGCCAACGGGAAAGGACCTCCACGCACCCAGAGTCCGAACGTTCGTGCTTCCGGTCCATCTGAAAGCAGTATGCGCAGACGCGTCGTCGCCGTCGTGATCGCGGGCGTGGTGCTCGCCGGCTGTACGGGACTGCCCGAGTCCGGGCCGGACGCCCAGACGGCCACGTCACCAGCGTTCGGCGGGGAAACGACAGTTGAAATGCCCTCCGACGGCTCGAGCTCACCGACGGTCCCGTCGGGCGACAGCAGGACCGCCACGGTCGTCGAAGTGGTCGACGGCGACACAATGGAAATCGAATACGCGAACGGCACCCGCGAGACGATCCGGTTGCTGGGCGTGGACACGTCGGAACCCTATGCCGAAGTGGCCCCAGGAGAGTGAGACAGGGTTCCCGACACAGGCGCGGGACGGGCGTGGCTCCGCGGGTGGGGTAAAACGCGAGCGGGTTCGCCGAGCAGCGACTGGCCGGCAAAGAAGTGCAGATCGTCACCGGCGAAGCGGCGGGCCGCGGCGGGTACGGTCGGTTGCTCGCCTACGTCGTGGCACGTCGACATTTATATACCAAGACGAGACTACGATGGGTATGACCGGCAAATACGCCATCCAGGGCATCGAATTGACCGGCGACCGCTACACCGTTGTCCAGTCACTGATTCGAAACAAGTATCGAGCCGAGGACGGCCGTGGCAACGTCGTCCTCCGCGGCAAGCAGAAAATGTTCAAGATGAAAGAAGAGTTCCCATTCGTCGACGCCAACGGCGAGGAGGTGTTCACGGTGAAAGCGGGCGGCATCCTCGACGTGGCCGGCGATTACGTCCTCAGTGACGCCCGGACTGGCGAGGAACTCGTCATCCTCGACAACGATTACTCGATCTTCCAAGATACGTGGAAGATTCGGGACGCACGGACAGAGGCCAAACTCGCCGAGATCAACTCGCGTGGTGCGACCGTCACTCTGGCCCGGTCGGTCGTCCCGTTCGGTGGTTGGATCCCACACAAGTACGAGATCACGGACCTCGACGGGAATCACGTCGGGCGGATCGAGGGCCAGTTCTCGCTGAAAGATCAGTACGATATCGTCATCGACGACGCGAGCGACGTCCCAAAAGAACCGATCGTCGCCGCGGCGATGGTCGTCGACGCGATCCAGGAGAACTGAGATCGAGAACACGCCGACAGGCGGATCACTGCATGGCCCGGACTGGCTCGCCCGTGACAGCATCGACCAGTGCCCACAGGTGGGGTGCCGTATCGATCAGTTCGACCGGGCCAGTCGGACCGCACGAGAGCGCGTTGGGGTGTACACTGTCGATCCCAGCTCAAACAACGGCCATTCAGAGCCCCTCGCTGGCAGCGCGTACGACAGGAGATGGCGATCGGGGCCGGCGAGACACGTCACCGCCTGACGTCGAACCGCCACCGCTTTGTCCACGCTGACGTACGTCCGGGTATGACTGCAGTCCTCTGTGACATGGACGGCGTGATAATCAGCTCCGAGGCCCACTGGAAGCGCCACGAGAGCGAGGACATCTACCCGAAAGTCGTCCCCGACCAGGAAGTTCCGCCCGAGGAGACGACGGGGATGTACTACCGCGAGATCTACGACTACCTCGACGACAACTACGGTGCGGCCATCTCTCAGGAGGAGTTCCTCGAGCTGTTCGAGGCGGCGGGTCGCCAAATCTACGGCGAAGAAGCCGATATTGTCGCTGGCGTCCCCGAACTGCTCCGAGACGTTCGCGCCGACGGCCACGGCATCTCGCTGGTGACCTCCTCGCCACACCACTGGATCGATGTCGTTCTGGACCGCTTCGAGTTGGAAGACGATTTCGACGCGATCGTTAGCGCCGCCGATGTCGAAGCAGGCAAGCCAGCGCCTGACGTCTACCAGCGGGCTGGGCGACTGGCGGGCGAGGACCCGGCCGATTGCATCGCCATCGAGGACTCGACGAACGGGGCGTCGGCAGCGAAAGCCGCCGGCGCGTTCACCATCGGCTTCACTGGCGTCCACAACGGCATCGATCGCTCGATCCCGGACGTGGTCGCCGAGGACATCGACGAGCTGCGGGAGCTATTGGTCGAGCGGCTCTAGACCAGTATCGTCACGGATCCTGTATTCAAACACGGAACTGATGGCGGACGTTGTCGTGATTAGCTCACTTCACCGCGACCGTCCGCGTCTCGACGACCGGCCGAAGCGGGAGTTCCGGGAACGCGACCTCGACGGCGAACTGAAGTGCCTCAGCATCGCCACCGAAGACGCCAACCGGGAGCGTCGCCTCACCAAGGTAGGTCTCGCTCGCGGTCATTTCGACACCGTTGACGGTGACGCGGACGCCGGCCCGTGCGCCGCCGCTTTTGTTCCGGACGCTTACCTCGCACATCTCGTTCTCGCCGCGGGCGATCGTCTCGGGGAATTCGCCCCACTCGACATCGATAGCGGGTAACTCCCCAGCGCTGTCGTGGACGCGCTCGGCCACGCCCTCGCTCAGACCCACATCGACGAGGGCGTCGGCGCCAGCGCTCACCACGTCGGCGGGCGTAGCGAACCCCTCGGCGGCGAGTTTACTCGCCCGCCCGGAACCGACGCCGTCGATGGCCGTCAGGCCGACAGCGTCGCTCCCGATCCCGTGTTCGACCCTGGCCTCGACCCGGCGGGCGAGGTTGGCCGCCCGCGAGCCATCGAACTCGTCGAGGAAGGCCCGCAGCGCCGCCAGCAGGCGCATCGCGTTCTGCCGGATGACCCAGGCGTCGCTCTGCAGTTCGGCCGGGGTCGTCCCGCGGGTGCTGGCCTCCAGGATCGCCAGGACCTTCCGCTGACCGGCATCGAGATCGACGTCGACGACGGTGCCGGGATCGCTCGCCTCACCCAGCACCGCACGGACGGCGTCGCGTTCGTCGGTCCGGGCGCTGACACTGTCGAACTCGCCGGCACCCGCGACGACGGTAAGTACGTCGCGCTCGCCGAGTTCCTGCTCGCTCGCGGCCTCGGCCAGGTCGGCGAAGTGCCGGGCCGTATCGAGCCGGAGGTAAAACCGCGAGGCGAGTCGGCCCAGCGCGGTCGCCGAAACCCGGAGGTCGTCGTCCATCTCGACGAACCCCCGGTCGACCAGTCCCCGAAGCGTCGAACTGGCCTGCTCACGGAGCGATCCGGCGGCCTCGTACCGGTCGGGCGCGTTCCCCGCACGGACGTAGTAGAAGGTCGTTTCGAGCCAGTCCAGCACGTCGTCCAGATCGCCGATCGTCCCCATCGCGATCTCGGCGTTGAGATGCGCATCGAGACTCTCGGCCAACCGGGACTCGATCTCCTTGCCGTCCCGGAGCAGTTGCCGGTACTTGTCGGCCTCGCTACGATCGGTAATCACCCACGCATAGCCCTGATCGTCGTATCCCGGCCGCCCTGCCCGCCCGAGCATCTGGAGGACATCGAGCGGACTCATATCAACCTCACCCTCCAGTGGATCGTGCAATTTGGTATCACGGATTACGACACAGCGGGCTGGGAGGTTGACGCCCCATGCAAGTGTCGACGTCGAGAAGAGAATGTCCAGTTTCCCCTCGCGAAACCACGCTTCGACGCGATTCTTGTCCTCCCGGGAGAGGCCGGCGTGGTGGAAGCCGACGCCATCGAGCACCGACTGCCGGAGCGTATTGTTGTTCAACTCCGAGGCGTCGTTGTGGAAATCGTAGTCCCCGCGGGCGCCGATAGGGATGTCCCGTTCGGCGAGTTCGTCGCGGGTCTTCTTTGCGGCCTGGACAGTGTCCTGGCGGGAGGAGACGAACACCAAGGCCTGCCCGTCCTCCCGGAGGTGGGGTTCGGCGAGGTCGAGCGCCCGGTAGAGCCGCCGATATTTGTCGGCGAAGGCGTTCTCGCCGTGGCTGTAGGTCTTGACGTCGGCGTTGAGCGGGACGGGCCGGTAGTCGTCGCCGAAGGCAAAGGTACTCTCGGGGGGCGAATCGAGCCACTCGGCGACGTCGTCGATGTTGGTCATCGTCGCCGAGAGGGCGACAATCCGTGGGTCACAGAGTCGTCGGAGGCGAGAGATGGTGACTTCGAGGACGCTCCCGCGGCGGTCGGCGTCGAGCAGGTGCACCTCGTCGATGACCACGCAGTCGACGTCGGTGACGAACCCGTACCGCCGAGAGTCGTGCTTGCGGGTCGCCGAGTCGGCCTTTTCGGGAGTCATCACCAGCACGTCCGCGCGCTCGGCCCGGCGCGGATTGAGGTCGCGCTCGCCAGTGACGACATAGACGGAGTAGCCCAGCTCCTCGAAGCGCTCCCACTCGCTCTCCTTCTCGTTGGTGAGAGCTCTGAGAGGAGCCAGAAAGAGGGCCGTCCCGTCGGCGTCGATGGTCTTCGAGATAGCGACCTCGGCGACGGCGGTCTTCCCGCTGGCGGTGGGCGCGCTGACGACGACGTTCTCTTCGGTCTCCAGCAGGGCCGGCAGCGTCTCGGCCTGCATTGCGTTGAAGCTCTCGAAGGGGAACGCGTCGGCGAAATCGGGCAACACATCGGCGACGGGCACCTCTGTTCGGCTTTCGACTGGCTCTGCCACTGTGGGTCAGACAGGGGGCGGGCCGTGCATAGGCGTTTCTGTCCAGGGTTGGCTAGTGTGTTCAGTCATTCAATCTGGTGTGAAGGAATGCCACGATGTAGAGATTGCCTGCACGGTGAACAACTCATGCTATTCGATGATGGTCTCGCCATAGAATAGAGAAGGATGAGATTGTCAAATGACAACCCTTAATATACACTAATTGAACTACCAAAATGGCTTTCCAGTATAGCAGACCAGAATATGTCTCGTAAAACGATCCGACGATCGGTTCTCAAGACAACTGTCGCTTCGATTGCCGGGTTTTCTGGGGTAGGGAGAAGACGCTCTAAAAAAGTAAATACTGAACACGCCTATTTAACTTGAGAGACACAATGGATACCGAAGCATTCATTTTCAATTGCGGCGAGCTCTGGTTTTTAGCTCTAATATACATTGAACTCTATCCACATCCAGGTGACGTTCCATCTTTGGGGGCCTTCATTACTTTGATAGCCCTCGGACTGATCTATGCGATTCCGCTATATTTCGCGTGGAAGATCGTCTCTGAGCTATACGATACCGCTTTATCTCGCGTAGAAGATCGTCTCTGAGCTATGATTTTCGATGATTTGGTCTTGCTCGGCAACGAACGGGATTCAATGTCAAGGATGCTCACCGGCTACTCGGCGATGCCACAGCCGAGCGGGAGCAAAAGCGTGTGGCCCGCGAATCGCTGAAAGATATCTGGACAGATGTCGAGATCAAATCCCAGACCAAATCTTGGCGGGCGATCCAAAGACAACGCGAGAATGGGGGAGAGAACATTCACGCGGTCGGTACTCTGACAACGACATTTTCGTCGGACTCCAGCAGGGCCGGCAGCGTCTCAGCCTGCATCGCGTTGAAAGTCTCGAAAGGGAACGCATCGGCGAACTCGGGCAACACGTCCGCCACGGCGACCTCGCTGGCGCTCTCGGCTTGTTTTGCCACGCGTGTCTCGTTGAGGGGGCGGCGTCCGCATAGGCGTTTCTGTCGCGGATGGCCGATGTGGCCGCTCACGCAATCTGGTTTGGCAGAACGCTATGAGGAAGATTGTGACCGAATGGCCAATTATTTTTGTGTTTCTATTATAGTATTTCATCAGTCGCCAGAAGGTTTAAGGCCGCTAAATATCAAAATTTAATACACACCGGTAAGATTGCCAAACTGGTTGTTCAGAATGGCTGAACAGAATTGGTCCCGCGGAACGAGTCGACGAACGGTCCTCAAAACGACTGCCGCCTCGATTGCTGGGCTCTCCGGAGTGGGAAGCTCACTGGTGTCCCTCGGCCGGGGTGCCGAAGGATCGGATCCGCAACCAGTTACCGATCTCGAGCCTGCGCCTGCGCCGAATCTCTACATCGGGTCCAACCTCAAGAAGTTCAACTGGCTCGTGCTGTTGGGCAACGAGCGGGAATCAATGGCCGACGCACTCACCGGGTATGTCGAGGAAGCGACAGTCGATCGAAAGCAAAAGCGTGCGGCTCGCGAGTCGCTGAAAGATATCTGGTCAACGATCGAGGTCACATCGGAAACGAAAGCCTGGGAAGAAATCCGGAAGCAACAGGAAAAGCGAAAACGAGAGCGAGAGGACGATCGCTGGCAAACGCACAGTGGTGGTCGGCGGAGAAAACAGGAGCGTGAGAACGGACCGAAACACGAGAAAGAGGGGAAAACCACGTATTATGCGCTCGAAAGCGACAAATCGGCCGTTAAACGGACGTTGAAGGGTGCCGAGTCGAGGGTACGCAAATCGAAGGGCGTCCGAACGACCAGTGTGAGCGAGGAAGACGCGGCCACTCTATCAGAATTGTCGGATGTTATTGGCTCCGGCATGAAAGACGACGATACGGGCGAAACCGAGGAGGTTGAGCCAATGTGGCATCCGGATTCAACTCATGAGAAAATCACCGAGATCGCAGTGAACAGTGGGGCAAAACCAGGATCACTAGATAATGTGACCGCTTCTGACATTGGAGAGTGGTCAAAAATACCAGATAACGAGGAAAGAATGGATTACGATCCGGCTCCAGAGATCTTCCCAGACGATATATTTCCTGAAGAGAAAGCCCAGGCTTATGCTCACGCCTGGAATCCAGACCCAGTAGGACTACAGGCAGTAACTGGACCTGTGGGAGGTGGGCCAAAGTATACACAGAAATTTATGAAAAATGCGGAGGATAACTCTGGGGAAGATAGGTTCAAACAACTAGCGTTCGCAATGCATATCATCGAAGATCTAGCCAATCCGTTACATACCGGAGCGTGGTTTACTGAGACTGCCTGGCACAGATCGATACATAGAACATACGAGAAGAAAGTTGACAGCAGATTTGACGAATTATTCAAGGAAGACCTTGAAGACATTGAGAACCTCGAAGTCGTCACAGATCCGTGGTACGTGCTATCGAAGTACGATTATCACGCTAGAAAGCTTGGATCCGATACACACCCCTACGCGTCAGAAGTTGCGGTAGCAGTGCATGAGAACTCTCATCCATTGGAGCATGTGGGTGATAAAACGAAACAATGCATGGAATGGGCCGAGATGTACGCAGCTGGACTTGCTGCCGAGTTGACCGGATACACTTGAGGAATCAATAACAAAGCCATCATTCAAGGTGCCAATGGTAGAGAAATCAGTTCTTTTGGTGTTGGCAGTCGTGATAGCAGTGCCTATCACCACTGGCTGTCTTGGCCAAGACGCCCAGTCCCCGTCTGATTGGAGCGTTTCGTTCTCTGAGCCGAAAACGGGTATCGGGTTCTCCGACATGTACTACGGCGGATCGGAAGGTGGGCAATTAATCTACGGACTCCCAAACGTCACTGAAGAGAGCAATATATCGGAGATACTTGTGACACGTTACACGGAGAATAATGGAGAGTACAACAAGCACTCTGCAACAAAGGGGGGCATATATGAGAACTTTTCGCAGATCTATCTAGATGCACCCCTTAAATCATCAAAGGACCAGACATATCGATATTCGATTGTTGCGAAGAACGAAAGCGGCGCAGTCATTGACTCGATAAACGCCACAGTGACGCGGAACGAGTGATTGACGATAGACATCAATTCGACGGATGAAATTCAAATTCAGCTCGGTGTTGGTCTTGGTGGCCCTCGGAGTGACCATCGTTACCAGTGGCTGTTTAGGAGTCTTTACCAGTGACGGGCCGCCCAGTCAGTTCAACGTCACGTTCGAGGAGCCGACAACTGGCGTTGTCTTCTCGAACCTCTCTTATGCTGGACACACGCGCAACCAATTGTCATACCCGATCGAAAATATCTCAGGCGAAGAATCTCTTGATCGGATTCAGTATTACGAGAAACGGGACAATGAATGGGAGAAATTGCGTGAGAGAAATTATACAGTAGGATATTATTCTATTGGGCTCAATGGTCCTGTGAGCAAACCCTACACCCCGAGATGGTACCAAATCCAGGGATGGAACGAAACCGAGGGCGTCCTGGACACGATCAACGTCACGATCCGCAATGAAGGGAGCGGGGGACTGTTCTCTTGATGTCGTCATCGTGGACTGAAGTTCCGATGATCCGGTACAGGCCTTCTCGTAGTCCACGAACGGCGTGACCTCAGCGACGCAGGACCGCCGACGCGAAGATCCCAATGAAACGCGAACCACGAACGCGACTTCCACTGGCGGGATCGAATTTATCATGCTGCCGAGAAAACATCTACGGAGAGAGATGTACGACAAGATCCTCCTCCCCGTCGACGACACGACCGGCAACGCCGAGGTCCTCCATCACGCCGCCGAGATCGCCACCTACCTCGACAGCGAGATCCGACTGTTGCACGTCGCCGACACCGAACAGCACAGCGTCACCCTCACCGACCAGGGCGTCGTCGACGGCCTCGTCGGCCGTGGCGAGGGGATCGTCGCCGACGCGGGCGAGACCCTAGAGACCCTCGATGTCGAGTACAGTACCGACATCGTCCAGGGGGTCCCGGCCGAAACGATCGTCGAGTACGCCACCGAGTTCGGGTACGACCTGATCGTGATGCCGACCCACGGCCGAGAGGGGCTCTCGCGGTACCTGCTGGGCAGCGTCACCGAGAAGGTCGTCCGACTGGCGGACGTGCCGGTCCTGACCGCTCGGATGCAGGGGGAGGACACGTTCGTGTTCCCGTACGAACGGATCCTCGTCCCGACCGACGGCAGCGACCCCGCGGAGCGGGCTGGCGAGCATGCCCTGGCGTTGGCCGAACGAACCGATGCGGCGATCCACCTGCTGTCGGTCGCCGAAGTCCCGAGCGTCGGGCCGGACATGCAGTCGATGATGACTGACGAGGAGTTCCAGCGTGCCGAGCGAGCGGCCGTCGAGGCGATCGCCAGCAGGGCAGCCGAGCGCGGCGTCGAGGTTACGACCCACGTCGAGACGGGCGCGGTCGACGAGGGGATCCTCACAGCCATCGACGAACACGACTGTCAGGCGGTCGTGATGGGGACGACCGGCCGCCGCGGCGTCGACCGGGTCCTGCTGGGCAGCGTCGCCGAGAAGACGGTCAGGTCGGCTCCCGTCCCGGTCGTGACCGTCCGGGGCGACCGGGAAGCGTGACGGATAGACGACCCCCGACCGGGGATCAGAGCCGACGCGTTCAAGGTCGCAGCCAGCCAGACCCCGACAATGGTAGGATCGAACGCGAAGGGCGACCGCCGCGAGCGCGAACTCGTCAACGAACTCGACGATGCGGGCTTTGCGGTGATGCGCGCACCGGCCAGCGGATCGGCTACCGAACGGGAGTTACCCGATGTCCTCGCCGGCGACGGGGGAAACTTCTACGCGATCGAGGCCAAGTCCAGCGCCGGCGATCCGATCTATCTCGACGGGGAAGAGGTCGAGAACCTGGTCTATTTCGCGCGGAACTTCGGTGCCAAGCCGCGCATCGGCGTGCGCTTCGACCGCGAGGACTGGTACTTCTTTCACCCGGCAGACCTCTATACGACTGACGCCGGAAGCTATCGCGTCAAGAAGGAGACGGCACTCGCGGACGGGACCGACTTCGCGGAACTCGTCGGAGAGTCCGAACGGACGAGTCTGACGGAGTTCGACGGCGACGAGGAGTGACCGATCACTCGACGGGGAGGCGCATTCTCTCGTCGGTGGCCCCGCTGATCGGCGATTGTGCCGACCGCCCGCTCCGTTCTGCGTCCGAAAGCGTCCCGACCTGACGGCGTTCCAGCCGGGACAGCGGGAACGCGTAGCGCTTTGGATTCGTCTCCCGGGCCACGTCGGCGATGTAGACGGCCTCGACCACAAGGTCGTCGTCGGGATACGCGCGATTGGTGGGGTATTCCGCGACGGTACAGTCGGCCTCGGAGAGCCAGACTTCCTCGGCACGGTCGGCGCGGACGGCGACAACGTGTAACCAGTCGCCGGTCTCGCGGTCGACGACACGGTCACCGTGCTCCAGCCGGCAGTGGGGACAGAGGTGCGGTTCCGGGGCCTCCTCGTCGACGAACGTCTCCGTTCCACAGGCGTCACAGGCGACTCGACGCTGTCCGGGCGGCGGGACGCGGCCCAGAGTCACCTCAAGGGCGACCCTGCGGAGGTGTTTACAGCGTTGCTTGCGGATCTCGTGATCGGGACAGGAACACGTTCGACCGGGCAGGTCGACGACGTAAGTGGCACCGCTCGCACTGTCGACAGCGTAGCGGTCGTCGCCGAGCGATCGGACGGCCATCGCTTCGGTCCAGGCTCGCGCGGCCCGGTCATCCATCGAGCGAGGGTCCGGTGGGAGTGGAACTCTATCGCCCCGGACTGGATGGGCAATATCGGTCATAGGGGATCGGACGCTTGTCGTTTCTCATCTGCGTCCACCTGAAATTACGGTCTCGGGATGCCTAAATCACACGGCTGGCCGAGTCCGGAGTTCCGGTTTCGATAGTTTCGACGGTCGGGAACGCTTCGAAGCGCTTTTGCACCGGCCAACGGAACGATTAGCAACGATCATGGACAGGGAAACGCAGTTACAGGTTGTCGTCTCTTCCGTCGTCGTCGTGCTGTTTATCGGCGTGTTGGCCACGCTGAGTACGGTATTTTCGACGAGCGGCAATGTGACCCAGATCGGCGGGTACGCGCTGGTGACGGCGCTGTTCGGGTTCATCGTCACCATCTCCGCCGCGGGACTGCTGGTGACGCGCTACGGGGTCAACGATGACGAAAGCGGCAGTGACGACAAGGACGACGACAACTAGTCGTTACTCTCAGCCTCACGTTCGCGCCAGTCGGTCATCTCTTCTTCGTCCGCGTCTTCGAGTTTCGCCTCGTAGTAGCCCAGCGGATGAGAGATCTCCTCACAGAGATCGTCCATGTTGACGCAGTCGCCGTAGGACTGCATCGTGGCACAGGCGGGTGGAGAGTATTCCGTCGGCGAGGTCTCCCCGCGGATGTGGTCGGTCTGGTAGCGAGTCATCTCCTCGCCAAAGCCCGGGTTCACCTCGTAGAGATCGACGATCTCGTCAGTGGACATACCGATCGAGGCGAGGAAAGAGGTGATCGCAAAGCGGGAGTGATGAGCGAGGTGTTCGCCCTTCTGGACCTGATCGAGCAGCGCGGTCATACACGGTGGGAACAGCTCGGGGACGACCGCATCGATGTCCCGCGTCAGGTCGAGTTCGTCCAGGCGCCCCTCGATCGCCTCGACGTCTTCGGCCAGCGCCTCGGCGATCGTGTCGGGGACGGTCAGCGGCAGTCCCGAAAGGATCCGATTCTCGACGGCTTGCCGGAGGAGTTCGAGCAGTTCCTCGCGCTCGACCGGCACGCGACCGTCGGCCAGCGAGCGGTTGACTAACGCCCAGTCGTCGCCGTACTGGCCGGCGGCCAGTTCCAGATAGGGACCGACGGCCACCGAGAACCGGTCGGCCTCCGTGAGATCGACAGTCCCGACCGGTTCGACCGCGTCCTGACGGTCGAACTCGGCCAGCAACGTTGCGAGGTCGAGGCCGCGACGGTCGGTCGTTCTGAAATCGCTCGCTTCGAGGTCCTCCCGGAATCGCTCGTGGGCCGTCGCGGCCTCCCCCCGTGCGTAGCGGTGGGTGAGCGCCGGCTGGTCGATCAACGAGACGAGTACGCGCGCGACAGGATAGGAAAGCAATTCGACGCGTGGGCGTCGGTGTGTATCGCCGACCGAGCCCTCGAACAGCGCCGAGACGACCCGCTCGCGGCCGCGATCGACCGCGGGGCCTCGCTCGGCGACGACGGTCGCCAGGTCGACGTCGGCCGCCTCGACGGCCTCGCGGGCAGCCTCCAGGAACGGATAGCGCGCGTGCAACGGCTCCATCGACGCAGGGGTACCAACCGTGGGCGAATAAACCCTCGGGAGCAACGATGTCACGACGCCTGTGTCACTGCTCGTACTTCGATTCGATCTCCTGAATGACGCTTTCGTCCTCACCGCCGTCGCTGACCGCACGGGCGTAGCGCTGGTACTCGTCGCGACTCACCTCGACGGTCCGGGTTTCGCCCTGTCGGGTGAGACGTAGTCTGACCGTCCCGTGAGGGTTATTACGGACATGATAGCCCGCCAGCGCCGAGAAGACGAACCACAGTGCCAGACAGCCACCGAGGAAGTAGACCACAGCGGTGTGAAACGCCAGCGACGACTCGCTGGCCGTCCAGTGGGCGGGATAGGCGTGCCAGTACAGCGCGACGCCCGCGACGGCGACGAGCGCACCGATTCCGACACCGATCCGCTGGCGCCGTGAGGACGGCAGCCCGGCGACCACGCCCAGCAGCGCCGCGGGGACGCCCAGGCCGGCGATCACGCCAGCGATCCGGTACGTGCCGCTCTGCTCGAGGCCGAACGTGCCGGACAGCGGCGTCGCGACGAGGACGATCCCGGTGACGATGGCGATTGCGCCGGCAGCGAAGACAGCAATCCCCGCATAGACGGCACGTGGGTTGCGGTCGCCCCACCGGGAATCACCGTAGGCGTCACCGAGACTCGGCATACCCGGGAGTTGGGCATCATCACACAAAACGATACGTCAGACGAGCGCAAGACCAGTTGCGACAGCCAACCGAACTACCGTCGAAAACGAGCGGTGAGCGCGAGTCGTCGGGCGAGGTCGATCGCGGTCGGTCGAGACGGCTGACGGTCTCGAACGCGGGAGTCAGTCGCTCTGGACGCGCGGGGCGAGCATGTAGGTGACCGAACCCTGCCCCTCGGCGATGTCGAAGTGCATCTTCACGGGGAACTCCTCGCCCAGTTCCATCCGGACCTCGGCGTCGCTCGGGATCGCCTTGTTCATGTCCTTGAGATAATCCAGCGAGAACAGCGATCGGGCGGGTCCGGCCGTCAGGTCGATCAGATCACCGCGGTCGAGTTCGAGGTGGACGTCGTCAGTGTCGCCCTCGGCATCGACGTAGAACAGCTCGTCGGTCTCGTCGACCCCCAGTGCGATGTGGTCGCTCACCATGTCAGAGGCCGTGACGGCCCGATCGAGGTCACGGCCTTCGAGGACGATCTCGGCGGCGAGATCCAGGTCTGGCAGGTCGGGTTCCTGGCGGATCGAGTCGGGATCGATCAGCGCAAGCGTATATTCCAGACCGTCGATGGCGATCTCGAGTTTCCGGGTCTCCTCGTCGAGTTCGAGGTGGATCAACTGGTCGGTCTCGGCCATGCCAGCGATGTCTTCCAGTCGCGAGAGGTTGACGCCGATGACGCCGCCGTCGGTCTCGTAGGACTCGAAGGCCGCTGCCTCGAGGAAGAGGTCCACCATGCCCACGTTGGCCGGATCGACGGCCCGGATGTGCAACCCGTCGTCCTCGAGTCGTAGCTTGCACTCCTCGACCAGCACGCTGACCGAATCCAGCGCCGCCCGCAACGTATCCGCGCTCACGATGGCGTTAAACATCTTGACGCGGAGTACGATCGCATCATTTAAAAAGACTTCATGTTCCCGACGGCGACGGCCGCCCGTCTCCCGGCGGCACGGACGGCGATCACGGGCTGTTCGTCCAGCCTCGCGAACGGGACTCCGCCACGAGCAGAATGTGAATCAGGAAACCGGGTGTCACTGCCGATCTGTCACGGCCAACCAGTTCGCCTGGAGCGGTCACCGAGTCGGTGGGTTTGTCACGACCCCAACGTCTGAGAACTCGAATCGAGTGCCCGCCTCCGAGGAGTGGACCGAGCCACTCCAGCCATGGCCCGAGACGACGCGTTCGATAATCAGCAGACCCAGCCCCCGTCTCTGCTCGCCGTACGATCCACCGAACAACGAGTCGGCGATCGCCGGCGGGAGGCCCGGACCCGTATCTTCGACTGCGAACCCATCTTCGGTTCGTTCGACGGTCACTGCCACGTCAGTGCCGCAATGTTCGTCGACGTTGCGAAAGAGGTTCTCGAACAACTGCCGGAGACGAGACGCGTCTGCCTGGATGGTTCGGTCGTCGACGATTTCGAGTGACGCGGCGTCGGGTTCGACGGTGTCCCAGGCGGCACGGGCGATCACCGAGAGCTGTACCGATTCACGCTCCCCGACATCGACCCCCTCTCTGGCGAGCGAAAGCGTGTCTGTGATCAGCGTTTCCATCCGACCAAGCGAGTCCACGACGATATCGAGGTACTCCGCTTCGGGATCCGTGGCCGTCTCGGCCGCGAGTTCGGTGTACCCGAGTGCGCTGGTCAACGGGTTGCGCAGATCGTGTGCGAGCACCCCCGCAAACTCGTTCAAGCGCTCGTTCTGGGTGTCGAGGGCCTGGTAGTGTCGCTCGCGCTCGATCTCGTGGCTGATCCACTGGGTCAGCAGTTCGACGAACCGCTGTTCGTCTTCTGTGAACTCTACAGCACGCGGCTCCTCTCCCGAGAAACACAGCGTCCCGTAGGTGTCCCCGTCCACGGTGATCGGCGCGCCGATGTAACACTGCAGACCGGTCACTTCCCGTGCGATATCGTCGCTGTACGCCGAGTCTCCGGCGTCAGTGATTACCACCAACGCCTCCTGGCCGACGACGTGGCGACACCAGGTCGTCTCCAGTTCGTGGACAGAACCGGTCTGGTAGTCACCGCTCTGGATCGTCGATCCGATCACTTCGTACTCGCCTGCACCCGTATACGAGAGGACGCCGTAGTCGACGTCAAGCCGGTCCTGACCGACGGAGATGGCCCGTTCGATCTTCTCGTCCAGTGACGCCGTCTCATCCACCCCCAGTTCGTACAGATCCCGAAAGTAGTCCCGGACTTCCTGTTCGCTCATAATCTGCTATTCCACTGGAATTACTATTCGTCTTCGGTCGAAAACCCGGCTCGTTCCATCGCACCCCACGTATCGACGCCTCTGAGATACTCGAAGAGACCATGCCACGCGACGATTGTCTTCCACTGTCGGTAGCCGAAATTCTCCAGGACACCGTACCAGAGCAGACGGAGCACCTGCCAGGGGCTGTCGTAGCGGTTGAAGCTCCAGACCTCGCTGAAGACACCGAACCACGAGAGGAAGACACCGAACCCGGTCGTCAGCAAAAAGAACACGACGAAAAACTCGATGTCCAAAAACCCGAAGTACCACGCCAGCGGCAACAGGACGTATCCCAACCCTTCGAGCAGCGGACCGATAGCCTCTGCCGCGACGAAAAAGGGCATGACGAACGTGCCGACGTGGCCGTATCGCGGATTGAACAACATCCGCCGGTGGGTGACGACCGTCTCGACCATCCCGCGGTACCATCGACGGCGCTGGCGACCCAGCACGCGGCGGGTTGCCGGGACTTCCGTCCAGGCCACGGGCTCGGGGACGAAATCGACGGTGTACTCCCGGTCTGCCTCCTTCAGATAACGGTGGAGTCGGACCACGATGTCGAAGTCCTCCGTGATGGTGTCGTGTCTGTACCCGCCGATATCCCTGACTGCGTCAGTCTGAAAGAGGCCGAAAGCGCCGGAGATGAGGATGAGACCGTTGATCCGGTTGAGTCCCAGCCGACCAGAGTAAAACGCCCGAAGGTACTCCATGACCTGCAGGCCAGCCAAGCCGGTCTTCGGCAACTCGACATCTTTGACGACGCCGTCTTCGATCGTACACTCGTTGGCGACACGGATCACGCCACCAGAGGCGACGGCTGTCGTGGGCGCTTCGAGGAAGGGTCGAACCAGCGACAGCAGTGCGTCCCGATCGATAACCGTATCCGAGTCCACCGCACAGAACAGTCCCATTTCGGTCAGCCAGATGCCGGCGTTGAGAGCGTCGCTCTTTCCGCCGTTTTCCTTGTCGACGATCAGCAACTCCTCGTAGGTCGTCGATCGGTAGACGTCGTGGATCTCTTCTGTGGGGATGTCGAAGGGGATATCGGCGTCGACGACTTCGAGGTCGAAGTTCTCGATCAGACGGGAGAGCGTCGCGTCCGTTGAGCCGTCGTTGACCACGATCACCTCCAGCTCAGGATAGTTCAGCGACAGCATCGACTGGACACTCTCGACGATTGTCGCCTCCTCGTTGTACGCGGGGACGACGACACCGATACCGGGGTAAAAAGGACTGGCAAACTTCCTGAACGGCGGATCCCAGTGAGACTCCGCGACGTCCTCACGGAGTTCGAGCAACGCGAGGACGTGCAACAGTAGGTACCAGGTGTTGACCACGACGTAGTAACTGATGAGGAACAAGCCAAAGAGAGTCAGCCCGGTCGAGAGGACGTGTTCGATCGAGTGCATCTTATCCACCTACCTGTTCGCCGCCTGTCTCGCGAGCGAGGCGATCGTAGGTCGCGTGTTCGGCGCTCCAGTCCCAGGCATCGCCCAGTACTGCTCCGGCGTCGGTGTCGATCCGGTCGCGGCGTCCGACGAGCGCCGTCGTCCCCAGTGTGAGCGCTCGCGGGTGCTTCTCTTCGACGAGTGCGAACAGGAGTATCGAGAGCGCTTTCTGATCACCCCACGTCGCCAGCATCTGGTAGACGGCTGCTCGTACGCGTGGGGAGGGGTCGTCTGTCGCCCGCTCGAGGAACATCTGATCGCGGAGCGATGCTCGCCAGCCGAAGCTACCGAGTGCCTCGGCCGCGGCCGCGCGGATCGCCTCGTTTTCGGTCTCGAGGGCGGCCGTCAGCCAGTTCAGATCTCCATCGCGGACGCTCGTTTCCAGGTGTGCACACACCGCAAGCACCTGTGCCAGAAGGGGTTCCGGCCAGGCGTCGTACTCACTGCTTGCCGTCTGCAACAGCGGTCCCGGGTCGGCCCTCGCGACCCGATACAGCGTGTCCTGTCCGAACACGGTGAACTGCTCGTCGGTCCCGTCGAGCAGGATCGAGACGCCAGTTGCCGCGTCAGGCAGGCGATCACTTGACTGCAAGAGGGTCACCATCGCCGCCCGCTCGTTGGGCGTCGTCGGTTCGAACGACGACTCAAGGATGGGCTCCGGACGTTGCAGTATCGTCAGCCACGTGAGTGCGTCCAATCGCGTGTACATGTTTCTGTTTGAGAGCTGGCCAGCGGCACGCTCGGGTATGCCCAACGCCTCGCCGAGCCCGCGGAGCTGTGTGGCCTCCTGTCCGTCCAGTTCCCGGAGGTGTTCGTCGAGTAGGGACTCAGTGACCTCTCGCTCAACGTGGGATAACTCCTTGACCCACGCGCCCCAGTCGGGTTCTTCGGCGAACAGACGCTCGAACAGTTCCTCCCGGAGGACAGGGCGGACCCGATCACGCCGAGTTTCGTTGACCGACCGATAGACCGACAGCGAGATCGTGAGGAAAAACGAGATTCCGAGCGCGAGGCCGATGACCAGCGCGACAGCTACGAGGACCACCTCCAGCGGAACGGTATACCCGAACACGACCACGTCAGCCATCAATGGCCTCCCCAGTATGCGGACAGTCGGGTGTATGCAGGTGACACATAGCGGAGTCTAGGGGTGACAGATGCCAGGGTGAAGAGACAGCAAACAGGATTAACCATCGACGTGTCTCCGAATCCTGGCCAGTAGTTCCGTGCTCCGAAACGGTTTGGTGACATAATCATCGACGCCGGACTCGAACCCTTCGAGGACGTGTTCTTCCCGGCCTCGAGAGGTCAGCATCACGATCGGGAGATCTGACCTGACTGCGAGCTCTCCCCCGCGGATCATCCTCACGAGCCTGGTTCCGTCCAGCCGGGGCATCATCACGTCCAGAACAGCGAGATCCGGCTCGTACCCGCTGTCGAGCAGATCGGCAGCCTCGCGCCCGTCTTCACAGACGCACACGTCGTACCCGGCCGCGCTCAGGCGGTGGTCGACGAGCCGCCGAATCGTTTCGTCGTCGTCGACGACGAGGACGTTCCCTGTCATTAGCTTATAGATGATACCTAGTTGGATAAAAGCGCATCCCATAGCAACCCATCCCGCGAGGCGTTAATGGGGTTCGAGCCGCTCGATTGGATATGGATAGGCGTCGGTTTCTGGCGTCGGTCGGTGTCGGCGGGGTCACGGGTCTGGCCGGCTGTCCGGCAGGGTCGGAAGATGGGTCCCCGGACGAAACGAGCACAAAGACAGGGTCCGGGACGGGACGGACTCGTTCAACATCGACGGACCCAGATCCAGCGACGACAGCGCCACGAGAGGAGACTCACATCCCGTTTCGAGTCGGTGAAGAGGGCTTCGAACGGAGGACCGACGACGGCTACGTCCCGCTTACCGCCCGTGGGATCAATCTGGGAATGACGAAACCCGGCGCGTTCCCGGGTCAGGCGGCGATCACCCGCGAGGAGTACGACCGGTGGATCGCCGCGATGGGTGAGATCACAAACGTGGTTCGAACCTATACGATCCATCCACCCGAATTCTACCGTGCGCTTGCGGCCTACAACGAGTCGGCGACCGACCCGCTGCTGGTTTTGCAGGGAACGTGGGTCCCGACGCCCGCCCTCCTCGAAGCCGAGGACGCCAGTGAACTGTCTGCGACCGTCGATCGGGGGCTTCAGCGGACTGTCGACGTGCTCCACGGCGCGACGACACTCCCGGACCGACCAGGCCACGCAAGCGGGACATACGACGCCGATGTCAGTGACGCGACGCTCGGCCTGCTGTTCGGAATCGAGTGGCCGCCGGAGGTCGTCGTCGCAACCAACGAGGCCGACAGCGTCGAGTCGGCCGAGAGCCGCTACCTCCAGGCAGGAGGCGCGCCGGCGTTCGAGCGGTGGCTCGCAGGCCGGCTAGATCGGGCCATCGCCCACGAGATGGAGACGTACAACACCCAGCACCCGGCCGCGTTCGTCAACTGGGTGACGACCGATCCACTCTCCCATCCCTACGAACCGTTTCCTGACGAGGATCGAGTCGGTATCGACCCGGACGCGATCAGTGCCACCGACGACTTCAGCGCGGGGACATTTGCCGCGTATCACGCCTATCCGTACTATCCTGACCTGCTCAACGAGACGCCGAAATACGTCGAGTACGTCGACCACCGCGGCGAGCAGAACAGTTACGCGGGCTATCTGAACGATCTCGTGGACGCGACGGCCCATCCGCTCGTGGTCGCCGAGTTCGGCGTCCCGAGTTCCCGGGGTATCGCCCACCGACACGTTCACGGCCGCGATCAGGGCCGTCACACCGAGACCAGACAGGGCGAGATTGTCGCCGCGATGTACGAGGACATCCGCCACGCCGGTGCGGCCGGCGGGATCGCCTTCGCCTGGCAGAATGAGTGGTTCAAACGCACCTGGAATCTCGACGCCCGCTCGGTGTCGGGCCGTCGCCCCTTCTGGTCGAACATCGAGACGCCCGAGCAGCGATTCGGTTTGCTGGCGTTCGACCCGGTCGATGGCGTCTCCCTTGGCGGTACGGACGAGGAGTGGACCGACGCGAAGCGTGTCCCGGCGACCACGGTCACCGACGCCTCGGCCCGATCGCTCGAAGCCGTCCGCGTGACCCACGATTACGAAGGCTTGTGCGTCCGACTGGCGTTGGCCCGATCGGACGCGCCGATCGACTGGGCCGTGACCAACGCGATGGTGACCGTCGGGTTGACCGGTCGATCGACCACGCTTCCCTTCGGGACAGGTGTGACGGCACCAGCGGACTTCGTAGCTCAGTTGTCAGGCCCGGCCGATTCGAAACTCCTTGTCGAATCGTCCTACGACGCCTTCGCACGCGAGTTCGGCTCGCTGGCGGGGCTGGACATCGACGCCTATCGCAGCGGGGATGCCGGGTTCGTCCCGGTTCGTGAGCCGGTCAACCTCGGCTACACGGTCCCGGCGACCGACGAGCGGGTGCCGTTCGACGCGGTCGAGACGGGACAGCTGCGGTACGGCAACGGCGACCCGGACGCGGCCGCCTACGACTCGCTGACCGATGTCTACGCTGCCCCAGACGGCGCGGTAGTCGAACTCAAACTCCCGTGGACCCTGCTGAACGTTGCGGATCCATCGAGCAAGCGCCGGATCCAGACCGCCTGGGAGTCCGGGCTCGACCGCACGGCGTTCGATGGTGTCGAGATCGGCGTCGTGACCTATCAGACGGAAGCCGACTCCGCCCAGTCCGATGCCGTCGCCCTCGATAGCGCCGCCGCCGGGATCGACAGGGGGACACTCCGGACAACGACCTACGAGTGGGACACTTGGAATCAACCCAGCTACGACGAGCGACTCAAGGAGTCCTACGAGGTACTCCGCCGATCGGGATGGGCCGGGAGTCTGTAACCCCCAGAGAGCGGATATTGTGGTGTATTCCCCGATCCGGTACGGGCACAGGCGAACTCACGGACTCTCGCCGACGCTATGCGATGTCCCTTTCCGCTTTGACGGCGTCTCTTCGTGTATGAACGTCGATTCGCCCGCGATCTCCATCCAGCAGATGGGACGAATTCCGGTGAGCATCTCATGAGTGGCAGAGACGAGTACTACAACTACTCGGCCCGGTAACTACCAACTGAACGCGTCAAATCGACGCCGGCAGTCACTTTCCAGAAGGAACGAGTACCGACTACTCGTGGCCCCGGGATCAAAACGCGGTGACGATATCTTCTATCGAAAAGAGGCGGAGGTCGTCGCGCTCTTCTGCGGCCTCGATAAGACTCTGATTGAAGCCGTTCAGGGAGAACAAACAGAACTCGGAGGCGACGTCGCCCCCGCCCTGGGGCGTCCAACGGATGTCCGCCACGTCGTGTTCGAGGTTGGCCAGTACGTCGTACCCCATCGGCTGGCTAGTGAACTTGCACTCGCCAGCGACCATCGTTTCGCCAGTCGTCAGTCCGACCACGTCGATCTCCTGCTCCTGATACCACCAGCGGCCCACGCGATTGAACGTGTACCCGTCATAGAGGTTGTACACGGCGGCTCGACACAGTTCCTCGAACTTCGGACTGACCGCGTCCGCGAGGTACGGTTCGATCAGCTCCTCGTAGGCATCGGTGCCTGCCCGGTCGTACTTCTCACCCTGTCCGTAGACGAATCGGAACCAAAATCGGAACAGCGCATCCGTCAACACGTACTGCCCGCGCCGGGATTGCGCGGGGTTCTCGGTCACCGGCACCTCCCGGTCGACGATTTCTAAGTCCTGCAGGTTCTTCAGGTAGTGACTGATCTGGTCGGAGTCGATGCCAGCTGCCTGCGCGATCTCGTTCGGAGTCGCGTTCCCGGCGGCAATCGTCTTCAGAATCGAGAAATAGCGATTTGGATTCTCCAATTCGGTGCGCAGTACGTACTCGGGTTCGTCGTGGAGAAACCCCCGCTTGGAGAGGACGGCATCCCGAATGTTGTCCCGCAGTGGCCGGTCGTCGTCAACGGCCTGCAGGTAGTGTGGCGTCCCGCCAAAGACGCCCCACGCCAGCACCGTCTCTTCGAGGTCGTAGTCGGGGACGAACTCCGTGGCAGCATCGAACGGCAATTCCTCCAGCTGGAGGCGCATATCAAACCGGCCGTGAAGTGGGCTCCCGCCACTCATCACCGACTCCTTCATCATACTAATCGACGAGCCGACGAGCACCAGCGTGGCACTCCTGTCTTCGACCTCGTGATCCCACAGCCGCTGGATGACCGAAGGGAGGCCCTCGTCGCTTTCGATGAGGAACGGAAACTCGTCGAGGACGATCAGCGCGTCCTGCTCGAAAAGGTAACCGAGGACATCTTCCCACTCGCGGCGGATGCGCTCGATGCCCGAGAAGGTTCTCGCCGCCTCCGCCACGAAATCGTCGAGTTGCACCTGTTTCGTCGTTTCCGTGGCCTGGTAGTAGACGACATCGTCCCGGCCACGAATGGAGTGTTCGACCAGTTCCGTCTTTCCCACACGCCGGCGGCCCCAGACGGTGATCAGCGACGGCTCGTCGGTGTCGTACCGCTCTTTGAGAGCTGCAATGTCCGCACCGCGGTCGACGAACGCATCCATATCCCCACAATCTGGGGCCACCGCAATAACAGCGTCGGCTAAGGTAGATTAAGATAGGGTATTTTAGAATACCTTATTTTGAACTACCTAACCTGGAACTTCCGGTGAGTGGGGCGATAATTATCCGAAGCCACTGCCGTCGTCGCCATATGCCAGGTTCCCAGTTCGACTCCAGCAAGGACGGCAAAGGCGCGCTGGTCACAGTTCATGGAGTCAGACGATGAGAACGGCTGTGAGACAACTGTATTCACACAGGTGCAACGGTATTGTGATTTCACGATTCGGTCCTTGCGTGGCGGCGCGCCGAGGCTGTCGTCGCCGACGCTATCCGATGTCCCTTTCCGCTTCGACGGCGTTTCTTCGTGTATGAACGTCGATTCGCCCGCGATCTCCATCCAGCAGATGGGACGAATTCCGGTGAGCAGCTCATGAGTGGCAAAGACGAGTACTACAACCGCGCAAAGCAGGAAGGCTACCGCGCCCGCTCGGCGTACAAACTCCGGCAGCTCGACGAGACGGCAGACTTACTGGGAACCGAGCGGACCGTCGTCGACCTGGGGGCGGCCCCCGGCGGGTGGCTCCAGGTCGCCGCCGAGCGCCTCGGGGATGGCGGCCGCGTGGTCGGCGTCGACCGCCAGCGTATCGGCCCCCTCGAAGACCCAGACGTTCCCGTCGAGACGATCCGGGGGGACATCACCGAAGAATCGACAGTCGAGGCCATCACCGAGGCCGTGGGGTCGGCCAACCTCGTCCTCTCGGACATGGCCCCGAACGTCACCGGCGAGTACGATCTCGATCACGCCCGGTCGGTTCACCTGGCCCGGCAGGCGCTGGACGTGGCACTGGAAATCCTCGACGCGGGCGGCGATCTCGCAGTCAAGGTCTTCGACGGCCGGGACCTCCAGGACCTGAAAACGGATGTCGAAACGGAATTCGAGTACGTCCGGGAGGTGCGTCCGGACGCCTCGCGTGATTCGTCCTCGGAGCTGTATCTGGTCGGCAAGAGTCGTCTGACGGCACCCGTTCGAGAGGGCGACACGATAGAGGTCGAGATTGTCGACGAGGGGAGTGAAGGCGACGGCATCGCGAAGGTCGATGGGTTCACGCTGTTCGTCGCGGGCGCAAGTGAGGGCGAGACCGTAACGGTCCGGGTTGACGACGTCAAACCGCAGTATGCGTTTGCCCAGCTACTCGAGTGAGAGACAAAGTTCGGGGGGCCGATCAGTCGCCCATCACGGGGGAGGGCGAGCGGTCGTGACGGCGGACGAACCCGACGACGGTATAGACGAAGGGCGTATCAAGCAGCGCGACGCCGAGTTTGACGAGATACTGGCCGACCATCAGTCCGAGCGCGTCGCCGACGGGCATGCCTTGGAAGGCGATGAACGCGACCGTAATGAAGATCACCGTGTCCACGGCCTGGCTGGTCAACGTCGACCCGATATTGCGCAGCCACAAGAAGCGACCGTCCGTACGGTCCCGCAGCCAGTGGAAAGTGACGACATCGAGATTCTGACTGACGAGATATGCAAGCATACTCCCGACGGCGATGCCCGTACTCGAGCCCAGCACCTTTGCAAAGGCCGACTGGCCGACAGGAGACTCCGCAAAGATCGGGGCCTCGATCGCGAGCCAGACCAGCGCCAGCAGGACGAAGTTCATCGCGAACGCGACGTTGACCAGCCGCGTCGCGTCCCGGCGACCGTACAGTTCGGCGTAACAATCGGAGGCGAAAAACGTCACCGCGTAGGCAAAGGCCGCTGCGGGAACGAGTATTGTCGGCCCGGCGAGCGGGATCGAAACGGGGAGGTCGATCCCGACGATCTTGCTCGCAGTGACCTGTGACGTGACCAGGGCAGTGACGAACACCGCGATCAAGCCGAGCCGCGGGAGCGGTAGTGGTGAAGACCGATTAGTGCTCATCGTCGAACCTCCCCTGTCGTTCGTCGATCTCGTCGAGGATATCCAGTGTCTTGCGGATCGACGCCCGGATCGCCTCGCTGCGGTTGACGAACTTTCCGTCCTCGCCGACATGAGTATCCAGGTCCGCGATCAGTTCCGCGGGCACCTCGACGCTTATCTTGGGCATACCGAGAGATTATCCCTGGAATACTTCAGCGTCGCGTTTTCAGCTGAAAGACTTGCCGGCCAGACAATCTTTCGAATGGCTTGAAACGTGACGGATAACGAGATCTCTTGGACAGGAATGAACGAGAGCCAGAGCGTGAAGATGGCCAAGCGGTTCATCGAACGGGGCCACCGCCGTGACCGAGCGATTGATGGCATCGAGAGCAGTATCGACTGACGAAACGAACACTGAAAGGTGAGAGTATGGTCGAGACACTACTCGTCGTTGGGGTTCTGATCGCCAGTTTCGTCGCGTACAACGTCGGTGGCGCGACGACCGGGCCGGCGTTCGGGCCGGCCGTCGGCGCGGGTGCGATCGGAAAGGTCGCCGCCGCCGGGCTGATGTCGGTGAGTTTCTTCCTGGGTGCGTTCACCATCGGTCGCCGGGTCGTAGACACACTGGGGCGAGACCTGCTGACCGATCCGGGCGTGTTCACCCTGCCGGTCAGCATCGTCGTTCTCTTTTTCATCGGCGGGGCACTCTTGCTCGGCAACGTCTCGGGTGCGCCGGCCTCGACATCGATGACGGCCGTCGGTGCGATCGCCGGCCTGGGGGTGGCCTCCGGGACGCTCGACTGGGCGGTCGTCGGCGGGATCGTCTCCTGGTGGCTCGCCTCGCCGATACTCGGCTTCTGGATTTCGGCGGTGATCGGCCGGTACTTCTACCCGCGCTTGCGACGGTTGATCTCGATCGATCAGTCCGACGGGCCGCTCGTGGTCTTCGAACGAGAAGGTGTGCTCCCGCGCCCGGTCGCCGGACCAGGAACAAGTCGCCGGGAGTTCGTCGGGACACTCGTCCTCGTGGCGATCGGGTGTCTGATGGCCTTCTCCTCGGGGACGAGCAACATCGCCAACGCGGTCGCGCCACTGGTCGGGTCGGGCGAACTCGACATGGACGTCGCCATCGTCGTCGGGTCGGCAACGGTGGCGATCGGGGCGTTCACCATTGCCCGCCGGACGATGGAAACCCTGGGCAACGACATCACCGACCTGCCGCTGACGGCGGCGATCGTCGTCGCAGTCGTCGCGTCGTCGATCGTCATCGCGTTGTCGGCGGCGCGTATCCCCGCGAGTTTCGTGATGATCGCGACGACCTGCATCGTCGGACTGGGCTGGGGACGGGCGACCCGGGCTGTCGCACTCGAAGACGCCGTCAGGGGATCGGAAACGCCACAGGTGTCCGTGGGTGCGCTGGCCGCAGACGAGGACGAGGCCACCGTCGGCGAACCTGGCCTGTCCGACCCCGACCACGCGGAACCCGAGCCGATCGAGGAGGGAGATGGCGAGGATATTCCGGACGCCTCGGACCTGTTCGACCCGAAAACGACCGGGCGGGTCCTTCTCATGCAGAACATCGTCCCCGTACTCGCCACAGTCGCCTCGGTGGTGACGTTCGAACTCGTGTTCGCGCTGTGAGTCGGTCGGCGACGTCTCAGCCTGCGACGTCCGGCTGCCGGCCGCTGCCCCGACGGCCGCCGAGGGTGACGACCGAGAGGACGGCAAGTCCGAAGAGATATGCCAGGGAGGCCGGAACCGCCAGCAGTAGCATCGAGAACATCCCACCCGGCGTCATGAGCGCAGCCACTGCGAAGAACGCGAGCACGACCACGCGCCAGCGCTCACGCATGATCCGGTAGGGGACGATACCACCGCGGTCGAACAACAGCATCGTCACCGGAATCTCGGCAAGAATGCCGATCCCGACGGTCGTGAAGACGACCAGCCAGCCGAAACTGTTGATTCGGTAGGCGACGACCATGTGTGCCCCGAGAGCGTCGGCGGCCAGCCAGGAGATGACCGATGGAGCGACGTACGTATAGCCGACGTAACTCCCGGCCGTCAGGCCAAGGACGATCGAGCCACCCCAGACGAGCAGGACGCGACGGTCCCCGGTAGCAACGCCGCGGTCCTCCAGGGCCGGCCAGACGTAGTACAACACGAGCGGGAGGACGGCGACGATCGCCAGCAGCGTCGAGAACTTGATCTCGAAGATGAGATGCTCGACAGGGTGTAGCGCGACGATGTCGACGTCCATAGCCATCTCGGGCGGGAGACGGGAGACGAAGTCGTTTCGGATCTCACCGATCCCACCCGAGTAGAGGTACATGAACGACGCGGCCAGGACGGCTCCGAACAGGGCCACGATCCGGAACGCCTTCGACCTGAGCGAGTTGACGATGAACCGGAGATCATAGAGGTACCCGCCGATGTCGTCCTCGGTCGTCTCCTCCTCGGTGAACGCGTCGACGACACCCGCAGTCGTCTCCGAGACGACACCACCTTGGGCTTGCTCGTCAGCAGTGTCGCTGTCAGTGCCCTCGCTGTCGGCCCGTTCGGCCGCCTCGTCGAAGCGCTCGAGGATGATCTCTGCCTTCTCGGCTTCGCCCTCGTCCATCGCCCGCTGGGCGTGTGCCAGGGCGTCTTCCTCGGAGAGCGATTCGAAGGCCTCGGGCGGTGCAGCTTCGACGCCGGCCCGGTCTAAGTTGTCCAGATCGATCGAACTCGGGTCACCCAGTGCCCGTGCGGCGGGGCCGGCCAGTTCACTGAGTTGCCGGTTGACGATCCGATACCCCAGCCAGGCGACGACGATCAGCGCGACGAGGGCCCCGAGAACGGCGGCCACGACGTCGTTTGGCAGACCAGTGAGTTCGCCCAGCGTCGGGAGAGAAATCGAGAACGGGAGTGCAGCGAGGCCATTGTTGAGGGCCGCGATACCGCCGCGGGCGAAGAAACCGAAGACGAGTGCGAACGCGACCAGCGCGCCGGCCGCCAGGACGTTCCAGCGGTCTGCGAGCGCGGCCGTGATGTCGATGCGTTCACTGGAGCGCTTGGCGACGACGACCAGCCGGGTGATCCGGAGGCTGATCGCGTACAGCCCCACCAGCGGCGTTGCCCACATGAGCTGGGTGAGCGGATCCGGCGGCGTGAAGACGGCCCCACCGGCGTACAGCCCGAGGACGGCGTACTTCCACTTATCGCGGAAGGTCTCGTAGGGGACGATCTCGCTGTAGGCGAGGGTACTCATCACGAGCGGGAGCTGGGCCGCGATGCCGAACGAAAGCGCGAGCAGGAAGACGAACTGCGCCCATTTGACGATGTGATAGGTCGGCGTCAGCCCGGCGTTGAGCGCATTGTTCGCCAGGAACGCGAACATGATCGGGAAGAAGACGGTGTAGGCGTAGAATATCCCGCCGACGAACAGAAGCACCATCGCCAGCGCCAGGGCGAGGAGTTTCCAGCGGGCGATCGGTGCCTGGGGCCACCAGCCCCGGCGTCTGAGCGCGCCCCGCGAGAAGTAGATAAAAAGCGGGAGGGCGAGCAAGATGCCGACGGCGAGCCCGATTTTCACCTGTAGGAGAATTACGTCGAAGGGTGTGACGGCGATGACGCGGGTAGCCTCGCGGGTCTCGACGCCCATCTGGGCGAACAGATCGGCCTTTAGTCGGTCCCAGACGAACACTCGCAAGACCCAGACCGAGCCGACGAGCCCGAGAACGAACGCGATAAAGACCTTCTGGAGGTCCTTCTGGGCCGAGCGAAGCATCGCACCCAGAGTCTCCCGACCACTGGCGAGCGTGCGGCGGGTCCCGTCGTCGAGCGCGCCGGACATGGCGTTCGGTATGGTTAACAGAACCCCCGTTATCAATTTATCCATCGGGGCGCCCGCGAACCGGCGAAAAGAAGGCTTACAATAGGCGGGGGCTAACCCGCCGGAACGATGACCGACGGCGACGGCTCCGGGGACCGCGACGAGGACGTCGAGACCCCTGGGGAAGGGTCGGAGGGGGCCGCCGAATCCGAGGGGGACGTCGCCAACGAGCCGACGAATGCGAATGCATCCGATTCCGGTGAGGGCGACGGTGAACCCGACGAGAGCGGCAGTGACCGTCCCGTCGACTCGAACGAAGAACAGCCGGACGGAACGGAAACTGACGGGGATTGCGACGGGAACGACGACGAAGAGACGGTTCCAGACAGCGACGAAAGGACGACCGATGGGGATATCACAGACGGTGAAGTGGAAGTTGCAGAGGACAGTCCAGAGCCAGCCGAAAACGACGGTGAAAGAGCGGTTGCAGAGGACAGTCCAGAGCCAGCCGAAGACGACGATGAGCGATCGGGTGAAGAGAGCGGAGAAAGTGCGGACGACGAGGCCCAAGATCGGGGGGACGGGGACGGGAAACATGGTGCGGACGAAGACGGCCAGGGGGAGGCGACCGAGGCCGAGAAGAGCATCGAGCGACTCCAGGAGCGGTACGATGAGGAAGGCGCCGGCGAATGGGATCCGAACGATCCCAACATGGAGGCAGGCGGTGGCTCCTACACGGACAGCGACGATGACGGGGATGCGGATGGCGGCAACGAGGCCGACGCCGACGACACCAGCGGGGACGGAGAGACCGGCCCCGACGACGGGGCCGAGAGTGGCGAAACGGACGCCGAGGGGGCGAGCAACGACGGCGAAGGCAGTGTCCAAGAAGGTCCGGGCGATCGCGACCCTAGTGGCGAGAGAGCGACCGGAGCAACACCGGTAGTCGGGGCTGAAGAGGAACACGCGCCGGATGACGAAGAGATGCCTCTGGCGGACCACGTCGAGGAGATGGTCCGTCGACTGGGCGTCGTCCTCGTGTTGATGGCCGGCGTGAGTGCGGTGATCTTCCCGTTCGGCGAGCAGATCATCAACGTGATCTGGTACTCGTTCCTGCCGGGCACCTACCAACTGTGCCCGACGACGAGCCACGTCCCCACCGATCCCGCCAGGGTGCTCACCGCCGCGATGGTCGACATCGGGGCGGGCCCCGGCGTCGCGATGGCCGAGGGGGCGACGATCAAACCGGCCTGTCCGCGCGTTTACCAGCCCCTAGCGACAATATTCGCCCGTTTCAAGGTGGCAACGCTGGCTGGGTTCGTCGTCGCGCTGCCGGCGTTCGTCTACGAGACGTACCTGTTCATGCGTCCCGGTCTCTACCCCCGAGAGCGCCGGTACTACCTCGCCGCAGTGCCGACCAGCCTGGTTCTGGCGACAATCGGGATCGCTTTCGCGTACCTGCTCGTCCTGCCGGCGATCTTCACGTACTTCCTGTACTACTCGGAAGGTGCGGCCGACATTGCCTTCGGCCTGACCCAGACCTTCGACCTGATGGTCCTGATGATGGGCTTTTTCGCCGCGATCTTCCAGATCCCGCTTTTCATCATGCTCGCGATCATGATGGGCGTCACCTCCCGACAGTGGCTGGCCGACCGCCGGTTGCTGTTCTGGGCGGCCTTCGCCGGGATCGCGTTCATCTTCAATCCCGATCCGACCGGGATGGCACCGTTCATCGTCGCGGCGACGATGATCGCGCTGTTCGAGGGGACGCTACTGCTGCTGTCCTGGACGGGTAGCGAGGGACTGCTTCCCTCCCCGGACGCTGTGGCTGCCCGCCGGCCGTACGCCTGGATACTTGCCGGTGTGGCCGGCTACCTCGCCAGCGACGCGCCGCTTCCCGAGGGGTACTACGACCAGCTCCCCGGCTTGCTCCGTGGATTCATCGAGGGGAACGACCTGCTCGGGATGACGCCGATAGTCGTGGGCGGACTGCTCATCGCCGTCTACGAGGCGACCGTGTTCCTGCTCCGGCGGTACCTCCCTGTGGGATCGTGGCGCCGGAAACTGTTCTCCGGCCGCGTGTCGCTGTTCCGCCTCCGTTCGCCAGTCTGGATCGTCTCGCTGGTGATCGGCTATCTCGCCAGTCCGAACCCGTTCCTGCTGGATCGGGCCGGGGCTGTCGGGCTCGCCCCCATCGAGGCAGGGGCACTGACGGTCGGCCTGATCGTCGCCTTCGAGGCCCTGTTGGCGCTATGGAAGTTCCGCAGACCGGACGAAGACGAACGATTGCCGCTCGAACGGTGAGCCACGGCTCGGCCGTCGACTACTGATTTTGAGTCGTCGGATACTCCGCCGAAAAGATGTCCCCAGCGGTGTCGGAAGTCTCTCTGCGGTCGACCTCGCTGCTCGCGGTTTCACCGCTCCCTCGATTCGAGGGCTCACTCCGTTCGTCCTCCCGTGCCGGGCTGACGCTGCCCGTCCGGTACCCCTCGAGGTCGAGCGTGACATGTTCGAAACCGAGGTCGCCGATGTGTTCACGAGCGGCGCGGACGAACTCCGGGTCGAGGGCCGCCTCGAGTTCTTCCTCGCCGACCTCGATCCGGGCGATGCCTTTGTGATCGCGGACGCGGAACTGCTCGAAGCCCCAGGTCCGGAGGACGCGTTCGGCCTTCTCGATGCGTGTGAGTTTCTCTTCGGTCACTTCGAGTCCAGTGGGAATACGTGAGGACAGGCACGCCATCGACGGTTTGTCGGCCACGGAGAGGTCGTAGTGGCGGGCGATTTCACGGACCTCTGCTTTCGTGATGTCGTGTTCGAGCAGCGGCGAATAGGCGTCCAGTTCCTCGACGGCCTGCAATCCGGGACGGTGTCCCGCGCCGGGATCGGAGGCGTTCGTGCCGTCACAGACGGTTTCGATGCCGAGTTCGCGCGCGCGGTCGAACATCGCCGAGAGACGCATTGACCGGCAGTGATAGCACCGGTCGCCGTCGTTTTCGACGAAGTCCTCGCTGTCGAGTTCCGAGAACGTCACGACGTCGTGGCGAATCCCGATCTCCGCCGCCACGCGCTCGGCCTCCTGCAGTTCGGCCTCGGGAAGCGTCTCGCTTCTGGCCGTGCAGGCGACGGCGTCCTCGCCGAGGGCCTCGGCGGCGATCGCAGCGACGACGCTGGAGTCGACGCCGCCCGAAAAGGCGATCAGGACACCGTCACGGTCGGCCAGGTCGGCACGGGCCGCCGCGAGTTTCTCGGTGACGGGCCGCTGACTGGAGTCCATCGCCGGTCGGTAGGGAACGGACGCGCAAAAGCCCGTTGTCCCGGGAGGTGTCTCGAGGCGCATCCGATCGCACGATCGTTCTGATCCCCTGCCCCAAATCTGCTGGTAGCCGAACGGTTACCCCGCGGCGCCCCCGAATTCGACTATGGATCTCTCACTTGTCGATCTCTCGCCAGTCCCCGACGACGGGGCTGCCAGCGACGCCTACGAGAACACGGTCGCCGCCGCACGGCAGGCCGAGGAACTCGGCTACGACCGGTTCTGGGTAGCCGAACATCACGCGATGGGCGATACCCTTGCGGGAACCACGCCCGAAGTGCTGCTGGGGAACCTCGCCGCCGAAACAGCGTCGATCAGGCTGGGATCGGGTGCCGTCCTGCTCAACCACTACAGCCCCTACAAAGTCGCCGAAGTATTCGGCGCACTGGACGGTCTCGCGCCGGGCCGTATCGACGCCGGCCTGGGCCGGGCGAACGGCTCGCCGGCCGCCGATCGCGCGCTGGGAACCGATCGCCGCGTCGAGAACCCGGACGAGGATCACACGGAGAAAATCAAAGCCGTCATCTCCCACCTCTATGAGGAGTATCCTGACGATCACCCCTACAGCGACCTCGAAATTCCCCGATCCGGCGAGGAACCGCCGGTCCCGTGGGTGCTCGGATCGAGTCCCTCCAGCGCGAAGATTGCCGGAAAACTCGGCCTGCGGTACTGTTTCGCGGCGTTCATCCGGCCGGGATTTGCGACCCGGGCCTTCGAGACCTACCGCGAGCACTTCGAACCCTCGACACTCGGCGGGGGCCTCGAGGCACCCGACGGGATGGTCGCGGTCAACGCGATCGCCGCCGAAACCGACGAGAAGGCAGCACGCAAGCGGGCGGTCGCCGAGGCGTCCTTCCAGCGGATGGCACGCGGCGTCGTCGGCTCGACGCCCTCGGTCGCGGACGCCATCGAGGAACTCGGCGGCGTTCCCGACCCGACGCCGGCCACGCTCGATGACGGGGAGTGGCCGCGGGCGATCTCGGGAAGCCCGGAGACGCTGGCGGGACTGTTCGAGCAACTCACGGATCGGGTGGGCGTCGAGGAGGTAATGGTCCAGCAGGTCGTCGCCGACCACGACGACGCGCTTCGCTCCCACGAACTCATCGCCGACGGCATTGGACTCGACTCTCGGTGACTGGATCGACGGGTGAGCGTCCACCCGAAGCAATACTTAAACAAGTTCCGACACTCAGGACATCTAATGGTTTCCGAGGACGAAGTTGCCCGGGAGGCCTTCGAGAAGGCCGCCACGATCATGCTGATCCTCGGGGTCGACGGGACGGTCCAGCGGATCAACGACCACGGCTGTGCGGTGCTGGGCTACGACCGGGCGGAGCTGCTTGGCACGGACTGGTTCGAAACGGTGGTTCCAGAGGAGAGTGACGTCGGCCTCCAAGCAGTCCTCGAAGATGTCAAAGAGAACGACGAGGCCGACGTCCACGAGAACGTGGTCCGGACAGCGGATGGCGAGATCCGACATGTCAAGTGGCACGTCTCCGGACTCCGTGACGACGCGGACAAGGTCACACACCTGCTGGTTTCGGGATCGGACATCACCGACCGTATCGAAACCGAGTGTCGTCTCCGCCGGTACGAGCAGGCCGTCGAGAGTTCGACGAACCTGCTTGCGGCCGTCGATCGCGAGTACCGGTACGTGTTGACCAACCACCGCTACCGGGACCTTTACGGCATCGACGAGGGCGTTCCGGCGGACGAGCGACTCGCGGATGTCCTTGGGAGCGAGCGCTTCGAAGCGATCAAACCGTACGTCGATCGGGCACTCGCCGGCGAGTCGGTCGAGTACGAGACCGAACGAACGCGACCGGACGGAGAGCAGCGGTCGTTTCACGTTCGGTACTTTCCGCTCGAAGACGCTGACGGGACGATCCAGGGCGCTGTGGCGTCGTTGCGCGACGTCACCGAGCGCCGGGCGCGCGAACGGGAACGCCGGGAGACGATGGAGACCTTCGAGGGACTCTTTGACGGGATCAACGACGCCGTGTTCGTCCACAGACTCGACGGCCAGTTTCTCGCCGTCAACGAGACCGCCTGTCAGCGCCTGGGCTACGATGAGGGCGAGTTGCTCGGGATGACACCGTGGGATCTCGACGTCGACGAGGCGGTGAGAAAGATCGACGATCGCATCGAGACGATCCGGGAAGAAGGTGGAGTGACCTTCGAGACCGTGCACGTCGGGAAAGACGGTGAACAGATCCCGGTCGAAATCACGTCGAGCCTCGTTACGTACTTCGGGGAGACGGCGATTCTGAGCGTCGCACGGGACATTACCGACCGCAAGGAGCGTGAACGACAGCTCAGGCGGGAGATCGATCGACTCGCCGAGTTCGCCGATGTCATCTCTCATGATCTCCGCAATCCGCTGAACGTCGCCCAGGGGCGACTCGCGTTGCTCGGCGAGGATTGCGGGAGCGAGCACCTCGAACCGATCGAACGCGCGCTCGATCGCATGGAGGGCATCGTCGAGGACACGCTCACGCTCGCCCGCCAGGGCGAGACCGTCGGCGAAACCGAACCCGTCCGCGTCGCCGACATCGTCGGACAGTGTTGGGACGCCGTGGCGACGGGAACGGCGACACTCGAAATCACCGAGGAGTTCACGATCCGCGCCGATCACGACCGCCTCCGGCACGTCTTCGAGAACCTGTTCCGGAACGCCGTGGAGCATAGCTCCACGAGCTCTGACTCGCAAGCTCGTCAGGACGCCGTCGAACACGGCGGCGAAACCGTCACCGTCCGAGTCGGGCGGTGCGAAGCGGGTTTCTACGTGATGGACGACGGCCAGGGGATCGACTCCGAACACCGCGAATCCGTCTTCGAGCCTGGGTTTTCGACCCTGGAGCATGGAACGGGCTTTGGACTCACTATCGTCCGCCAGATTGCCGAAGCCCACGGCTGGGCCGTGACAGTGGCCGACGCCGAGTCCGGCGGCGCACGCTTCGAGTTCGCCGATGTCGAAGTGATCGAGTAAGTCGGACTGGCGACGGGACCACGGGTACTTCGAGACGAGCTGATTTATGGGCAGGAGGCCGTGACATTCTTGTATGAAAATAGCAATACTACCCACAACAGGTAACCGTCTCGGTGTCTAAGATGCTACCATCATGGAGCAAAACGTCGGCTCGGTCGATCGCACCGTTCGCATCGTCGCCGGCCTCGTCCTCGGGGCCGTCGGACTCGCCGTCTTGGCAGGTTTTCTATCGGCACTGGGGACAGTTATCGCCGCGTTAGCGCTTGTCGTCGGAGTCGTACTGCTCGGGACAGCCCTGACCCGGCAGTGTCTGCTCTATGAGTTGGTCGGCATCGACACGAGAGAGTAAACCCGAGTACCGCAGTGGGAGAATCGTCTCGACCTCCCCGGGTGAGTCTCCGCAGCACTCGATAGGTGGGCGTGAGGTTTTTTCTCGCGGGGCGTCGTGGCTCCGGTAGATGGAGCTCCAGGCGATCCCCGGCGTCGGTACGAAGACGGCCGAATCGCTGGCCCAACTCCAAGACCCACAGGAGGCGATCGAGAACGGTAACGTCGCAGCCGTCGCGCGGGCACCCGGCATCAGCCAGGGTCGAGCCGCCCGGATCGTCCGGGCGGCGATCCGGAAACGACACGACGACGAGCGGGAGTTTCTCGCGACGCCTCGTGCCAGGGAGGTGTATCAGGATATCCAGGAACTGCTCCAGGAGCGTACTGTCACCGACTACGCGGCCGCCCGTCTGGAGACGCTGTATCCCAGCGCCAGCACCTCCCGTATCGGGGAGGTCCGGGCATTGAGCGAGCGGGCGATGGAACGCGATCCCGACCAGGCGGTTCGACGGGCACTCGGTGACGTCGACCCGCTCGAACGACCCGGAGACATCCGGGTGCGTGACAGGTGTCTCGCGACGACCGACGGCGAGACCTACGCCAGTGCGCGAGAGGCGATCCCCGAGTTGAGTGTCGAAGTGGTCGATGACAGCCGCGATCTCGCGGAACTGGCCCGTGGCTACGCGACGGTGGTGGCGCTGGACGATTCGTTCGCGGGCGTCGACGTCGACGGTGACGTCCGTGTCGAACCCGACGCCCTCCAGGATCCGGTCTCGGTCGTCCCGGAGCGGCCGCTTGCGTTTTTCGCGCACAACCGCGAGCGCCTGCTCGCGGCGATCGCCGTCCACCGGGCGGCCGATCTCGATGCCCCCTGTGATCTGGCGGCACTCGAAGCCGCGCTGGATCGACTCGACGCGGAAGGGACGCCGACCGGCGACGACGAATTGGAGCGGCTCCAGACCGCCGTCGACGACCTTGAGGCCGTCGTGAGCGAGGCCGAATCGGTCGCAAACGATCGTCTCCGTGCGGCCATCGAACAACAGGACGTCACCATCGAGGGGGCGGACCTGCTGTCGCTGGTCGAGCGGGGCGCTGGCGTCGACGAGGTGCTTTCGAGAGAACTGGCCGCCGAGTACGACGACGCCGTCGAGGCGGCCCGCGAGCACGTGATCGAGACGCTGTCCCTCCGGGACGTCGCTGACGTCGCCAGACGGGTCGTCCCGGACGAGCCGACGTTTCCGGTCGAGCGAGAGGAGACCGTCGTCTCACGGCTCCGGGAGGAACTGACGACCGCCCGCGATCGACGAGCCGAGCGGCTCAAGACCGAACTAGCCGACGACCTGGCCGCGATGCGCGGGCCGGCCGAGCAGTTGGTCGAGGCGGCCCTGGAACTCGATGTCGAACTCGCTATCGCTCGCTTCGGTGCGGACTTCGAGGCGACGATGCCCGACCTCGATGGCGACGGCATCGCGATCGAAGGTGGGCGCTCACCCCTTCTGGACGTGGCGTTCGACGCTGTCGATCCAGTCGACTACGAAGTCGACGGCGTTAGGCTCCTCTCGGGCGTCAACAGCGGCGGGAAGACCTCGACGCTGGATCTGCTTGCGCTGGTAGTGATCCTGGCACACATGGGCCTGCCAGTCCCAGCCGAGCGGGCCCGCGTCGGCCGGATCGATGCCTTGCACTACCACGCCAAGACCCAGGGAACCCTCGATGCGGGGGCCTTCGAGAGCACGCTACGATCCTTTGGCGAGTTGGTCACCGAGGCGGCAAGCGACGGCGAGACGCTGGTACTAGTCGACGAACTAGAGAGTATCACGGAACCGGGGGCGAGCGCGAAGATCATGGCCGGTATCCTCGAAGCACTCGCCGAGCGCGACCAGACGGCCGTGTTCGTCTCTCACCTCGCCAGAGAGATCAGGGCGACGGCCGACCGCGAGATCGGCGTCGATGGGATCCAGGCGCTGGGGCTCGAAGACGGCGAGTTACAGGTCGATCGCACGCCACGGACGGACACGCTGGCTCGCTCGACACCGGAGCTTATCGTCGAGAAACTCGCCGATGACGATGACCACGGGAACGGTAGCGGCGACTTCTATGCGCGACTGTTGGGGAAGTTCGAGTAGGGATCTCCGGAGACGGTCAGACGCCAAACGCGATCGCGGTCCCGACAGCACCGAACAGCCACCCGCTACCGAACCACGTCAGTGTGGCGAAAGCGCGTCTGGCACCCGCCTCGGTCCACCCCGAGTCGGTGTCGGCGTACTCGTGCATGCGCTCGATCGTCTCGCCCAGACCGACCGCGCCGGCCCAGGTCGTGAGGCCGAATCCGAAAATCAGCGCGCCGAGCGCGAAGGCGGTGTCGGTCGCGCCCTTCGGCGTATCGACGGCCAGCAGCGCCAAGGACGCACCGATACCGACGGCGATTCCGGCCAGGACGATCCGGGCAGCGGCACGCACCGACCGGCCGGGGTCTCGGGCCGCATCGTGTCCGGACGAGGAGTCGGCGGTCGGATCCACGGCGGTACGATCAGTCAACGGTCTCACGCATGCGCGGGTCGAGAGCATCGCGCATGCCGTCACCCAGGAGGTTGAACCCGAGCACCGTCAGGGCGAGCACGAATCCGGGGAAGAACGACCACCACCAGATGCCCGAAAACAGGCCGAACTCGACACCGTTCGAGAGCATCATCCCCCAGGTCGGTTCACCGGGACTGGCACCGAACCCGAGAAACGAGAGGGCCGCGATGTCGATGATCGCTAGCCCGAAGTTCAGCGTCGACTGGACGGTGATCGGCGCCAGACAGTTCGGGAGGACGTGCCGGACGAGCAATCGGGGGTCGGTCGCCCCGAGCGCGCGGGTCGCCTCGATGTATTCGTCTTCGAGAACCTTCAGTGCGGCCCCACGGACGACGCGGGCGAACCGTGGCGTGTAGACCAGCGTCAGCGCGGCGACCGCCCGCCAGAGGCCCAGTTCCTCGGGGAAGATCGTCACCAGGGCAAGCGCCAACAGTAGTGACGGGAACGACAGGAGGACATCCATCGTCCGCATGATGACGTTATCAGCGAGGTCGCCGTAGTAGGCTGCGAGGATGCCAAAAGAGATCCCGAGCACCGTCGAGGCCAGGACGGTGACAGTTCCGTAGAGCATCGCGTACCAGGCGCCGTAGATGACTCGCGGGAAGATGTTCCGGGCCTGGCCGTCGGTTCCGAACCAGTACTCGGCGTTGGGCGGGACCTCGGCCGGATTGACCCCGTATCGGGTCGCCATCAGGCTCTCTAAATCGTATGTGAACCGCGCATAGATCGCCAGTATCGCGACGAACGCGATGATCGAGAGCCCGATGACTGCGAGTCGGTTGGCCAGTAACTGAGAGAGGAACGGACTGGCGCGCAGTCGTTCGAGAAGCGAGCGTTCTGCGTCCGTCGATGCATTGGCTGTTTCGGTACTCATTGTTCGATCCGTGGGTCAAGAACCGAGTAGGTGAGGTCGACAACCAGGTTCACCAGCGTGTACAGGACCGCGAACACCAAGACAGTCGCCTGTACGACCGGGTAGTCACTCTGGTTGATCGCGTCGACCAGGAGGGTGCCGATGCCGTTGATCTCGAAGACCGTCTCGGTTAGGACGGCCCCGCCCAGTAGCGTCCCGAACTGGATACCGACGATCGTGATAACGGGGATGAAAGCGTTGCGGAGACCGTGTTTCATGACAGTAATCTTCGCGCCCTGGCCTTTCGCCCGGGCAGTCCGCATATAATCCTGGCGCAGCACCTCGATCATCGAGGAACGCATCATCCGGGAGATCAGCGCCATCTGGTAGATGCCAAGCACCATGACAGGCAACAGCAAGTGGGTCGCCGCGGAGACGAACGCGTCGAACTCACCCATCGCCAGCGTATCGACCAGGATGAGGCCGGTGACGGGTTCGAGGAAATACTCGGATCCGATCCGTCCGCTCGTTGGCAACAGACCGAGAAGCTGTGCGAACAGCAGAATGAGCAAGGGGCCACTCCAGTAGATCGGAATCGAGATGCCGCTGAGTGCGCCGATCCGCGTCAGGTGATCGGTCACCGTATCCTGTTTCACCGCCGAGAGGATGCCTAACGGCAGCCCGAAGACCAGCCCGGCGATCTGGCCAAGGACCGCGAGTTCAATCGTGATCGGGAGTCGCTGGGCCAGGATCGAACTGACGGGCGTCCCACGCTGGATCTGGTAGGACTGCCCGAAGTCGAAGGTCACAACGTCGCCCAAAAACCGGACGTACTGTTGCCAGAGCGGATCGGCCAGCCCCAGGTCCGAGCGGACCTGGTCGATGAACGCCTGGCTGGCGCGCTGGCCGGCGATCGCGACCGCAGGATCGCCCGGGGAGAGGTGCAGGATGGCGAACACGAGCGTCGAGACGCCGAACAGCACCGGCACCAGCAGGAGCAGGCGTTTCGTGACGAACCGCTTCGATACCATTGTTGGATGAGGACACGTCGACGGATAAAAAGGTCCCGTCGTGTATTTCTACGTATGGGTCGATTGATATGTTAGCTCACTCGACAGTGACGTTCGTGAGGTACGGGCCGCCGATTGCGGCGACGGTGTACCCCGAGACGGTCGAGGCGACGCCTCGGACCTCCTGGGCGTAATCGATGTAGACCCACGGGGCTTGCTCGTGGGCGACGGCCGCAGCCTGATTGTACAGGTCGGCGCGTTCGCCCTGGTCGGCGGTCGTCTGGGCGTCCTCGACGAGGCTCATGTACTCACTGTTGGCCCACGCTGCGTAGTTCGACGTGTTGAAGCCCTCAGTGTCCCAGGAGACCCAGTCCTGGCCCTCGGGAACCTCACACTGTGGGTGCAACAGGACATAACAGAAGTTGTCGGGGTCGGCGTTGTCGGTGTACCAGCCCGACAGCGTCGCCTGGTGGCGTCCTTCGCTGGTGTAGGTGAGGTAATCCGAGAACGGCCGGTCGTCGATAGTCACCTCGATGCCGATCTCGGCGAGGTTCGTCCGGATGGTCTGGGCGGTCCGGATCGGGGCCGGGTTGTACCCTCGGGGATTCTGGAAGGTCGTCAGCGAGAACGAGAAGCCATCGCCGTAACCCGCTTCCTCGAGCAGGGACTGGGCTCGTTCACGGTCGGTCTCGTAGGGACTAAGGTCGTCGTTGTGGCCGAACAGGGCCGGCGGGATGGGTTGGTCAGCCTGGGTGGCGATACCCTCGTAGATATTCTCAACGATTGCCTGGGTGTCGATGGCGTGGCTGATCGCCTGCCGGACACGGCGGTCGCGGAACGCCTCGACCTGGGACATGTTAAAGGCCATGTACCCGATGTTGATCCCCTCGATCGTGCGGATTTGGGCACTGTCCGAGCCGTCGACGATGTCGATACTGCTGGGATCGAGCCCGTCGATGATCTCCATCTCGCCCTCGACTAAGGCCTGGGCGCGCGTGTTGTTCTGGCCGCGAGTCAGGAACAGCACCTCGCCGAGTTCGGGACTCTCGCCCCAGTAGTCGTCGAACGCCGTCAGCTGAATGCGGTTATTGGCGTCGTCGAGATTGGACAACTCGAAGGGGCCCGTTCCGACCATCTCCTCGTCGAGGTTGACGTCGCCCTCGATGGCCTCCTTCGAGATAACGACAGAGGGGAACATCGCCAGATTCCGCAGGAAGGGGGCGTACGACTGGGTGAGTGTAATTTCGAGTTCGTAGTCGTCGGCGGCCTCGACGCTGTCGATCCAGTTGCCCAGCGTGAAAGGCCCGTACGCGGAGGCGTCCTCGAAGTAGTATTCGTAGTCCTCGTCGACGAAGCGGCGATAGGTTGCAACGAAGTCAGCGGCGGTGAACTCGGTTCCGTCGTGGAAGGTCACACCCTCACGCAGAGTCAGCGTGACCGAGTCTCCCTCCATCGACCAGTCGGTGGCTAAGGCCTCGGTAAGGGTGGCCTCGCCGGGCTGGAAGGCGATCAGTCCCTCGTAGGCCTGGTTGGTCACTTTCGCCACCTCGCCGCTGGTGGTGTTCTGGGGATCGAGCGTTGCCGAGTGAGCCCCCCGTCCGTACCGGAGGGTCGCACCGCCGGGTTCGCCGTCGGACCCGGTGTCGCCGTCGGCCCCAGTGTCGCCGCCGGTATCGGTCCCGTCGGCGGAGTCCCCGTTGTCCTCCGTCGGGGTATCGTCGCCGCCCAGACAGCCGGCGGTCGCGCCGGTGGCCATCACCGCGACTGTCGCCGTCCCGGCTGCTTGTAGGAATTCACGTCGTGACCGTTCATCGTCACTGTGTGCCATGTGTTCACACTAACAATCGACCCTCTTAATAGTGACGCAGCCGGTAGACGGTAGCGCACGAATCCACGATATTTCTTGATTATCGGCAACAATAAACCAGGTAGCGCCGGACGTTACTGACTATTCGTCCACGGCAGTGTGAAGATGACAGGCGGCAGGGTGGGCATCGTCTTCGGGGAGCGCCGGTTCCTTGCGTTCACAGACGGTCCCGAAGGACTCCCGGAGAAGATCGGCGGCGGCCGCCCAGTCGCCGTCGCGAAGGTGATCGACGGACTGCTCGACAGTCTCCCTGACCTCGCTCGGGAGCGGCCCCTCGAAGAACTGCTCGAGGATGATCGCCCGGAGGTCCTCGCCGCCGTCCGGGACGGCCTCCGATCCGGTCCCGGCACCGCCGGCTCCGACGACCGCGGCCTCTTCCCGGAGCGCGTCGAGGTCGATGTCGCGGTCCTCGACGCGCTGGCGGTAGAACATCAACTCCCGGAAACGCTTCTGGTCGATATCCAGATCCTCCGGGGGGATGACTGCCGGACACCGCGTCCGGAATTGACACCCCGAGGGCGGGTCGATCGGCGAGGGAACATCGCCCTTGAGAATCGTCCGATCGTCGGTGTCGGCCAGCGGATCGGGTTCGGGGATAGCAGAGAGCAGCGCCCGGGTGTAGGGGTGTTTGGGGTTCTCGAACAGCGCCTCGGTCTCGGAGACCTCGGCGATTTTGCCGAGATACATGACGGCGACGCGATCGGAGATGTGACGGACGACCGAGAGGTCGTGGGCGATAAAGAGGTAGGTCAGGCCGAACTCCTCCTGGAGGTCCTCCATGAGATTGATGATCTGGGCCTGGACGGAGACGTCCAGCGCCGAAACGGGCTCGTCGGCGACGATGAAATCCGGATCGACCGCCAGCGCGCGAGCGATGCCGACCCGCTGGCGCTGGCCGCCGGACATCTCGTGTGGGTACCGATCGTACTGGCCCGGTTCCAGCCCGACAGCCTCCATCAGTTCGACAACGCGCTCGCGGCGTTGCCCCTCGGCGAGGTCGTGGATCTTCAGCGGCTCCATGATCGTCTGGCCGACCGTCATCCGGGGGTCGAGACTCGACATCGGGTCCTGAAAGACCATCTGCATGTCCTTGCGACGCTCGCGTAACTCAGCCTTCGAAAGGTTACCCAGATCGTCGCCGGCGAAGACGACCCGGCCGTCGGTGGGCGGATCGAGGGACAACAGCGCCCGGCCAGCCGTGGACTTGCCACAGCCGGACTCCCCGACCAGCCCAAGGGTCTCGCCCTCCCGGACAGTCAGATCGATCCCGTCGACGGCCCTGACGCTAGGTGTACCGCTCCCCCACACCCGATCGAGGAGCCCGGAATCCTGCTGGTAGTACTTACACATGTCCTCGGTTTCGAGTAGCACGTCGCCGATCTCGGTGTGGGTCTCGGAGTCGACGCCCGCAGTGCCGTACTCGTCGCGGTCGAAGTCCTCCAGAATGCACTTCGAGCGGTGATCGATGTCCCCAGGACCGTGCTGGCGGAAGTCGATCTCACCCGAGCGACAGGCCTCCTCGGCCCAGGGACAGCGCGGCGCAAAGTGACATCCCTCGGGCATGTCGATGAGGTCAGGGACGTTGCCCTCGATCGGGGTCAGCCGGTCGGTGTCCTCGGTCGGGATCGATTCCAGCAACGTGTAAGTGTAGGGATGGCTGGGATCGTGGAAGATCTCCTCGACGGGTCCCTCCTCGACGATCTCGCCGGCGTACATCACCGCGACACGATCACAGACCTCGGCGATGACCCCCAGGTCGTGAGTGATCATCAGCACCGACATCCCGAGCTCGTCTTGGAAATCGTCGATGAGATCGAGGATTTGGGCCTGGATGGTCACGTCCAGGGCGGTCGTGGGCTCGTCGGCGATCAGCAGATCCGGCTGACAGGCCAGCGCGATCGCGATCAGCACGCGCTGGCGCATGCCGCCGGAGAACTCGTGAGGGTGCTCCTCGGCGCGGGCGGCGGCTTCGGGGATACCCACCTCGTCAAGCATCTCGATGACTTCGGCGGCCACCTCCTCGTCGTACTCACGGCCGCCGAGTTTCGGGAGGATCTCCCGGATGCCGTTGAGCCAGGTGTCCGGCTTGCTCCCGCCATACTGGTGGAGGCGCAGAGACTCGGCGACCTGCTCGCCGACGGTCACCGCGGGGTTCAGCGACGTCATCGGGTCCTGGAAGATCATCCCCATCTCGCCGCCACGGACCTCCCGCATCGCAGACTCCGGGGCGGCTGTCAGGTCGACGATCCCTGTCTCGATTGTTACATCCGCGGGATCGGCCCCCGATCGGAGCCGTTCGCGGGCGGCGTCGTCGACGTAGACGTAGCCCGAAGCGGCTGACTCGATCGCGGCGTCGAGATCGGCGGCGACAGCCGTCGGATCGGACTCCGCCGCGAGGTCGTCGACCGACGTCCTGACCGCTTCCGTCAGATCATGGGGATCGTCCCCAAGGTCGGCCAGCGTCCCACGCAGTCGCTCAGTGAGTCCCTCGACACGACCGTCGGTCCGCAGAGTGTCGACGCAGTCTCGAATGGTTCCGATAGGTTCCGACGGGTAGGGGACGAGAGCGGACCTGTCGGTCGCCAAGAACTCCGTCGCGAGGGCGTCGTCCCGGAAGGTGACCCTGCCGGCCGTAACCTCACCCGGATCGTCGACCAGGCCCATTGTCGAGAGAGCGGTGACGCTCTTTCCGGAGCCCGACTCGCCGACCAGACCGACCGTCTCGCCCTCCGCGATCGACAGGTCGATCCCGTCGACGGCCTTGACGGTACCACGTTCCGTCTCGAACTGTGTCCGCAGGTTCGAGATCGATAGGAGATCGGTCACTGAGAAGAGTTGGCAGAGCGGCGGAAAAATACCTTGCGGGAGCGGACGAGCAATGTTTTTCCCCACGACCGTCCGTGTAGGCACATGCCCAACGGTTCGGCGGACGACGACCCGCCCGGCAGGGCGAACGAGGAGTCACTGGATGGAGCGACCGACGATCCGACGGTGGACGGAGTCCCGCGGAACGTCCGTGCAAGCGACGGCTGGCAGGCCGTCCTGGACGAGCAGGCGGCGACCGCCGAGTCCTACCGGTCGGAAGACTGGGAGACACTGGAGCTTCACCCGGGGGATTCAGTGTTCGTGGACAACGAGTCCCGGACCGGTTTGGATGTCCTGTTGTCCGGCCCGGAGTACGAGGACCTGGAGACACTCACCGACGCCTACACCTTCAGGGAAGTCGAAGTCTTCCGTGCGAGCGACGGATCGACGGTCTACCTCCTGATCGTCGAGCGGGCCCCTGCCGAGAACGTCGCCGTGTTGATCCCGGCCTATTACGACCGGACCCAGGCCGGCGAGACGTTGCAGGCCGTCCGGACCGCGGGGGAGATCCGACTGTTCTGTCGCCGGTTGAACGACGAGTACGTCGAATTGCGTCACGACGACCCCGCACCGTTCCTGCCCGCTGAGGAGTGAGCCGGCAGGCGAGGCCAGTCCCCAGCACGGTATCGTGAGGGACGATACCGCTCTGGTCGTTCGGTGTCCGGGCCGGCACTGGCGGGCGATCAACGCGGGACCGCGCGGGTCGCGGTCGCCTTGAACGACGCGACGACCGGCGTCCCCGATTCGAGTTCGAGCATACTGATGCTATCCTGAGTGACGGTCACCCGTAGCGTCAGATCGGCGGCGACCGCGACGTCGACGTGAGCGATCGCCTCGCCCGACGCGACGCGCTCGACGATGCCGTCGAATCGATTTCGAGCGCTGGTATCAGTGGCCGACGGAGATGTCTCCGGGCGGTGGAGCGTGATGGCGTCAGCCCGGAACAGCACCTCGACCGCAGTGACGTCCTCGAACAGCAACGCCCGGACCGTCCCGGCCGGCGTCTCGACAGTGGCCAGTTCCCCGTCACGGTCCCGAACCTGGCCCTCGATAGCCACCTCGTCGGTCCGAGCCGAGTCCGAAAGAACCGCCTGAAGGCGGTCGAACCGATCCAGCAGATCCCGGCCCTTCGAGGTGAGCTCACTGCCGCCACCCTGGCGGCCGCCCCGGCTGCGCTCGGCGAGGGATCCCAGGACCGATTCCAGTTCTTTCAGGCGATCGTGGGCCCGCGAGTAGGATCGACCGAGCGCCTCGGCCGCCGCGTTCAGCGACCGGTGTTCGTCGATCGCGGCAAGCAGTGCTGCGTCCGACGCGTCGAAGCTCACGCCGTCGATTCGGAGATGGGCCTCGAAGCCCGCGTCCATATCCCCGCTTCTCCGGGGCGACGCATAGCCCTGTCGGCGACTGGGACAGAGCCACACTCTGACCCCTGGAACCACTCGCTGGCAGCGACCAGTCTCGCACCGACTGCGTTCGGCACAACCGTTATGTCCAGTCGGGCATATCGACGGGATAGAATCGATGGGCCAACAGACGCCAGCACCGGCAGAGCCAACCCGTCCGGTGACCATCACCCGCCGGGCGTTTCTCGCGAGCGTCGCTGGGGTCGGGGCGGGAGCGCTGGCGGGCTGTCCCGGATCCAGTGATCCGACCGCGTCGGTCCTCGCGGCGGGGAGCCTGGCGAGGGTGTTCGAGAACGTGGTCGGGCCGGCGTTCGGGGAGCATTCGGCCTACGACTACCAGGGGGAGTTCCACGGCTCCAACGCAGTCATGCGAATGGTCGCGGACGAACAGAAACGCCCGGACGTAGTCGTCAGCGCCGACGCCTCGCTGCTCCGGGAGCGTCTACAGCCCGAAATCACCACCTGGGACGTGGCGTTCGCCTCGAACGCCGTCGTCATCGCGTACGACCCCCGAACACAGCTCGGATCGCGGCTCGATTCGGGCGAGCGATGGGACAACGTGCTAACGAGCACTGACGCGGCGGTCGGGCGGACTGATCCGGATCTGGATCCACTGGGGTACCGCGCCGTCCAGCTGTTCGAACTTGCCGCGCGGTACTACGACCGGCCCGAGCTAGCCGCGCGCCTGCGGGCAAACACGACTGTCGATCCCGGGGAAGCACAGTTGCTGGCGGGCGTCGAAGCCGGCGATCGGGCGGCCGCGATAGCCTACCGGAATATGGCCGTCGATCACGGACTGGCCGCCCACACGTTGCCACCCGAGTTGAACTTTGCCGAACCGACGCTGGCCGACCACTACGCACAGGCGTCCTACACGAGCGACGAGGGACGAACGATCGTGGGGACGCCGATCGTCTACAACGCGACGGTTCCAGGGGATGCCTCCCGTCCCGAGGCCGGCCGGGCGTTCGTCGGCTTTCTCGCGGAGCGCCCCGATCTGCTCACCGATAACGGCCTCGTCGTGCCCGAGTCTGTCCCCCGTGGCCACGGATCTGTGCCCGAGGGGGTACTCCCATGAGTGAGACGTCTACTCTCAGGTGGTCACAGTGAGTTACGCCGATCGCCTCCGGAAGTTACGGGTCGGGCCGGACCGGAAGTGGCCCAACGCACGCACCCAGCGACTCGCCCTCGGAGTCGTCGGTGGACTCCTGGCCGCAGTGTTGGTCGTTCCGGTCCTGTCGTTTCTCGTGGTCGTCGGCCTCCCCGACCTCGGATCGTTTACCGATCCCGACGTGCTCTCGGCAGTACGAGTCTCACTGCTGACTGCACCGGTCGCGACGCTGGTGGCAACGCTGTTTGGCGTCCCACTGGCGTACGTACTCGCCCACGAACGGTTCCCCGGCAAGCGCCTGGTGGAGGCACTCGTCGTGCTCCCCCTCGTGACGCCGCCAGTGGTTGGTGGCACGATGTTGCTGACTGTCGTCGGGCGATACACACCCATCGGGGGCGCGGCGGCAGCCCTCGGCGTCAACCTGACAGGTGGGTATCTCGGCGTCATCGTGGCCCAGACGTTCGTCGCCGCGCCGTTTCTGGTCGTGACCGCCCGGTCGGGGTTCGCCGCGATCGACGAGGACATCGAACGGGCCGCCCGTAACCTCGGGAAGGGACCGATCGAAACCGTCCGGACGGTCTCGCTGCCGCTTGCTCGCGGGCCGATCCTCGCCGGGGTCGTGCTCACGTTCGGGCGGGCACTCGGGGAGTTCGGCGCGACAATGATGGTCGCCTACCAGCCACGGACGTTGCCGACCCAGATCTGGACCGCCTACATCGCGGGCGGAGTCGAGGCGACGGCTCCGCTGGTCGTCGTACTCCTGACTGCCGGACTGGGAGTCGTCGCGGCGCTGCAGTACGTCGGCCAGTCCATCGGGTTCGATACATGACACTGAAGATCACCGATGTGACGGTCGATTATCCCGAGACGACGATCGGCCCACTCGCGCTGACAGTCGACCCCGGCGTGACGGCCGTGCTCGGTCCCTCGGGGGCAGGCAAGTCGACGCTACTGGCGGCGATCGCTGGCTTCGAGAGTCTGCAAAGCGGCACGATCGTCCTCGACGGGCAGCGACTCGACGGCCATCCCCCCGAGGATCGCAACGTGGGATTAGTGTTCCAGGACGGGGCGCTGTTCCCCCACTTGAGCGTCCGCGAGAACCTGGCGTTCGGAGCTGCCCCCGGACGGGACGTGCCTGCGGTGGCTCGTCGCCTCGACATCGCGGACCTGCTCGACCGGGCACCGGAGACACTCTCGGGAGGCGAACGGAAGCGAGTCGCCCTCGCGCGGACGCTCGCCGCCGATCCGGACGCACTGTTGCTCGATGAACCGCTGGCGAGCCTCGACGCCCCGATCAGACGACGACTCCGTCTCGAACTCCGGGACGTCCTCGCTGCTCTCGATGTCCCGGTTCTGTACGTGACTCACGACCGCGAGGAGGCGATGACAGTCGGCGATCGCCTGGCGATCCTGCATGGAGGGACGATCGGCCAGACCGGTCCGGTCGAAGCCATCTTCGACGCCCCCGCGAGCCCCACCGTCGCGGAGTTTATCGGTTTTCAGACCGCCATCGAAGGGATCGTCCGCGGACGGGCAACAGAGCGAACCCGCGTGGACATCGGCCCGACCGAACTGGTCGTCCCGGCGGAGACCGATGCCGACCGGGTTGTCCTCGCGGTCCGACCGGCCGATCTGACCGTCGATCCAGATGATCCCGCGATGGCGATCGAGGCGCGAGTGGCCTCGATCGCGGTTCGGCCGACCGGTGCAGTCTGTACGTGCGAGTGGGGCGGTGGGGAACCACTCCGGGTACGGATCGACCGATCCGCAGCCGACGGACTCACGGTGGGCACGCCCGTCACCCTTGGCATCGATCCCGGTTCGTGTCGGCTGCTCCAGCGAGACGGCTGATTGTGAGGGTCTGTTCGAACGATCACTGCTCGGGACGGGCAGATAGCGTCCCGGACGGGGTGCTCCGTCGGCTGTCGCCCACGGTACCGAGTGGAGTGGATTAGAGATCCATGCCGCCGTTGACGTCGATGATTTCGCCGGTGATGAACGACGAGCGCTCGCTGGCGAGGAAGGCAACCACGTCGGCGACTTCTTCGACATCTCCGATCCGGCCAAGCGGCGTGTCCGCCTCGACCTGTTCGATGATCGAATCCGGCAGGTCCGTCACCATGCTCGTCTTGATGAACCCTGGTGCGACGCAGTTGGCCGTCGATCCCTCGCGAGCGAGTTCCTGGGCGAGGGTGCGGGTAAAGCCGAAGATGCCGGCCTTGGCGGTGGCGTAATTGGCCTGCCCGAGGTTGCCGCCCTTGGCGACGATGCTTGAGATGTTGATCAGTCGCCCGTCCTCGGCTGCGGCGATGTCGTCGTAGAACGTCTGCGTACAGTGGAACGTCCCGTCCAAGTGAACATCCAGCACCGTGTCCCACTCCTCGTGGCTCATCTCCTTGAAGAAGACGTCCTGGTTGATCCCGGCGTTGTTGACCAGCACGTCGACCGGTCCGAAGGCGTCCTGGACCTCCGTGGCCATCTGCTCGACCTCGTCAGGTTCGGTCACGTCGGCCTGGACGGCGAGTGCTGACCCGCCGGCGTCTTCGATCGTTTCGACGACCTCGCGGGCGGCTTCCGCTGAACTCCGGTAATTCACCGCGACTTCGCACCCAGCCTCGCCGAATCGCTCGGCGATCCCACGCCCGATGCCGCGCGATGCGCCCGTCACGACACAGGTTTTCGGTTCCATGTACCGGGTGAGGCAGGCAGGCGACAAATTCCTTCGGCGTGACGCAATATTGGCCGGGCCGGAACGACCACGATTGAGAGGGTCGGGTTGTTGGTCGGGACCCCCGTCGACCCACAGGGCACTGGGGCCTTGAGCGAGTAGTGGATGGCGAGAAGCGACGACCGAGAAGACCACTCCGTCGAACCGCGCCTTTTGAAAGGATGGCTCGCAAACCCGAAGCTATGCTAGTCGCCTTCGACTTCGACGGGACGCTTTCCGGAGACGAAATGACGACCTTTCTGGCCGAGAAGGTCGGCGTCGTCGAGAAGATGGATGCCATCACCGAGCGCGCAATGGCCGGCGAGATCGAGTACGCCCAGAGCCTTCGGGAGCGGTGTGCGTTGCTGGAAGGGCTGGACGACGAAGCGACCCGAGACGCCTTTTCGCGGGTTCAGCTCCGACCCGGTGCAGCCGACGTGATCGGGGCGCTGAACGATGCCGGCGTGACGACGGCGGTCCTGACCGGGGGATTCGAGCGCGGGGTCGACGCCGCCCTCGAGGACGCCGATGTCTCGGTCGACCGGATCGTCTCGAATCGGCTGCCCGTCGCGGATGGACAGCTCACGGGAGAGGTCGAAGGACCGCTGATCGAGGGCACCAAAGACGACGCCCTGTCGGACCTCGCCGAGGCATACGGCGTCGAAATGGACCAGACGATCGCCGTCGGCGACGGCGCCAACGACCTGCCGATGCTGGAGGTCGCCGGGCTGGCCGTCGGATTCGACCCGAAACCGGCCGTCGGACCGGCCTGTGATGTGGTGGTCGAGTCGATGGACGAATTACACGACGTCCTCGAGGCGGAGGGCGTGTTGTGACGGGGGCCGACGCCGCGGAGCGCGAGGGTCTGCCGTCCGTCAGGATCGAGAAAGGCGTCACGTACGCCCAGCGCGATGCGGGCGCGATGAAACTCGATCTGTACGTCCCCGAGACGGACCGAAAACCGCCGCTTTGCGTCTACGTCCACGGTGGTGGCTGGGTGATGGAGACGCGCGAGAACGCACCCGATCTCGACCGGTACGCGGCCGAGTGGAGTGTCGCGTTCGCGAGCGTGAGTTACCGCCTCGCGCCGATCCCCGCAGGTGCCGACCCCGAATTTCGTCCGGACCCCGACAACCCGACGCCGAACGGCATCTTTCCCGACCAGATCCTCGACGTGAAGGCGGCGATCAGGTGGCTGCGGGCCAACGCGGGAACCTACGGGTTCGACGCCGGGGACATCGCCGTCTGGGGAGCGTCGTCGGGGGGACACCTGGCCAGTCTCGCCGCCACGCTCGAGGATGTCGCGGACCTCGAAGGGGAAACGTACCCGACGCAGGCAGTCGAAAAGCAGGTCGCCCCAGAGCGATCGGGTGCGGTCCAGGCCCTCGTCGCTTGGTACCCCGTCATGGACTTTCGGAACCTCCCGGACCGTCCGGATAGCGTCGAGTCGCTCCTGCTCGGCGGACCGATCGCCGAGAACCCCGAGAGAGCGAGACTTGCGAGTCCGCAGGCGCACGCCACGCCCGATAGTCCGCCCACGCTTCTGATGCACGGACGCTCGGACGAGGTCGTCCCGATCGGCCAGAGCAGACGCTTCTACGACGCACTGACTGAACGAGGGGTCGACGCGACGCTGTACGAACTCGACGAGCGCGGACACGTCTTCGATCAGACGTCCGAACGCTCGGCCATGGATGGGCTGACGAACGAGCCGCGGCCGGGCCAGGCCGTTCTGGCGAGCGCGCACGACGAGGAAGGGTCGACCGCTGAGGTACTTCTCGACACCGTTCCGCCGGCCGGCCCCGACGCGATCGAACAGTTCCTGAGACGGACCATCCACTGACCGAAAACCGACCGGAACAGCGGCAAGAATCAACAGAAGGCTGACGGCGGACGCTTACCTGTCGAGTACAGTCTCGCTGAAGTACGTGCGGGCACTCCGGGCGAGTTTCCGCGGTTCGCCGACGATCTCGAAATCGCCAATAGTTCGGATGTCGGCGGCCGAGGACCCGACGCGGAGTTCGTACTCACCGGGTTCGACAGTCAGGTTCATGTCACAGTCGTGGAACGCAAGCTGGGTGGCGTCGATCGCGAACGTGACCGTGGCGGACTCGCCGGGGTCGAGGTGAACGCGCTCGAAGGCCCGCAGTTCCTGGACTGGACGGGCCTGGGGGGCCGGCGCTGGTGGTATAGACCTGGCAGACATCTCGCTTTCGTCCTCGACATCCATCCAGCGTGGCGGCACGGATTCGAGCTAGGCGACCTGCTCCGCGACGGTCATCCGTGAGAGGGGGTCCTCGACGTGTCGATCCACCGGCAGGGACGTGTCTCGATAAGAGGGGGAGATCCGAGTTATCCATGTCACGAACCTCGACCGGGATCAGTGTGGGTGTTGTGACCGTTTACGCGACAAGTCACCGCGAGGCTTCGAAACGCTCGACCAGCGACTCGTTGCCGATCGCCAGCGGCGTCCGAGCGTGGAGTTCATCGACGGAAGAGCGCAGCAACGAGCCGGTCTCGTCGGAAGAGCCGCCCCCGGCAGCCTCGACGATGTAGCTGATCGGGACCGCCTCGAACTGGTGGCGCGGCTTACCGTTCGGGTAGGACTCGACGGCGGGATAGGCGTAGATGCCGCCGTTGGTGAGGATCCGAGGCAAATCCGCGATCACGGCACCAGTATAGCGGAGTTTGTACTCGTCTCGTAGTTCGTTCGCGAATTGCTGGAAGCCTTTGTCCCACTCCCACTCCCGGCCGCCGAGCGCGAAGATCTCGGGGTCGTCAGGAATAGACACGTCGGATCGAAGGACCGTCGGTACCCCGCCTTCAAGGAGATACTCAGTTACGGTGTCGTTTCGCGCCGTGATCATCACCGTTATCGGGCCGAAAGTGACGACCGCCGCAGCGACCAGATCGCCGCCCGCAGCTGGAAGGGGCGCATCGTAGATACCGAGGACGATCCCCAGGCTGTTGTTCGAGGCGAGGTTCCCGGAACCGTCGAGCGGATCGACCGCAACGGATAGTCCGTCGCCGTCGCCGACCACATGTTCTCGCTCCTCGCTCGCGTAGGCACTCACTCCCCCGAGGGCGAGCAGTCGCTCCTCGAGTACCTCGTCGGTGAACGTGTCCGCAGCCAGTTGCGTCTCGCCACTCGGATTCACGGACCCGACAGCGTGGCGGCGCGAACCCAGCGCGTCCCTGATCGCCGGAGTGGTCGCGGCGATTGTAGTCAGTATCTCCGTGACGGCACGGCCCGCCCCATCCCCACCCGAATCCCTGTCCTGAGCTCCGGCGTCGATAACCGGCATCCTACCTGTTGGGTGTGTAACCGTAACTATGAGCCTTCCGAAAAGTAACTAAATAACCCATTTGGGGAAGTGCTTGTCTGGCGGTCTGACGCCATCGAAATCGACAGTTGATCAGCCTATATTCGTCTCTGTGCAGGCACGAAATCGAAAGATATCGAGAGTGTCCAACCGGCAATGGAGCGGCTGGGCGGGAATCAGAGAACTACGGGCCGCCCCACTCAACGCGTTGCCCAGCGCCCTACTTAATGCGTTGCCCAGGTGATCGCCTGGTCGAGATCGTCGATGATGTCCTCGGTGTCCTCGACGCCGACAGAGAGCCGAACCATGTCGTCGGTGACGCCCGCGGCAGCCTTCTCCTCGTCGGTGAGTTGCTGATGAGTCGTCGAGGCCGGGTGGATGATGAGCGTCTTGGCGTCGCCGACGTTCGCCAGCAGGCTGGCGAGCTCCGTCGACTCGACGGTGTCGCGTGCGGCCTCGTAGCCCGCTTCCAGGCCGAAGGTGATCATCCCGCCGTAGCCGCCATCGAGGTATTTCGTGGCTTCCTCGTGGGTTTCGTGGCTCTCCAGGCCGGGGTAGTTGACCCAGGAGACGTCATCGTGGTCTTCGAGGTACTCGGCGACGGCCTGTGCGTTCTGGCTGTGGCGCTCCATCCGCATGGGGAGTGTCTCCAGGCCCTGGATCGTCTGCCAGGCGTCGAATGGAGCCTGCTGGTTGCCCAGATCGCGCAATCCGCGGGCGATTGCGGCGTAAGTGAACGCGGCGTCGCCAAAGCGCTCCCGAAAGTTGACGCCGTGATAGGCGGGGTTGTCCCCCGCAATCTCCGGGTACTTCTCGGCGTACTCGTCCCAGGGGAACGACCCGCCGTCGACGAGAATCCCGCCGATTGTCGTCCCCGAGCCGTGGATCCACTTCGTCGTCGAGTTCCAGACGAGATCGGCGCCGTGTTCGAGTGGGTTGCAGAGATACGGCGTCGCAAAGGTGTTGTCCACCAACAGCGGAACGCCATGGTCGTGGGCGATGTCGGCGATCCGCTCGATGTCAGGCGTCACCAGTGCTGGATTACCGATGGTTTCGAGATGGACGTAAGCAGTGTCGTCGTCGATGGCTTCCTCGTAGGCGTCGTAGTCGAGCGTATCGACGAAGCGCGCCTCGACACCCTGGCGGGGGGCCGTGTGGGTGTAATAGGTGTAGGTGCCACCATAGAGGGCCGAGGCGGTGACGACGTTGTCACCGACGTCCGCGAGCAGGAACGTCGCGAGATTGAGCGCGGCCATCCCTGAAGCGGTGGCAACAGCGCCGATACCGCCCTCGAGTTTGGCGAGGCGCTGCTGGAGCAGCGAGTTGGTCGGGTTCATCAGCCGCGAGTAGATGTGACCCTCCTTCTCCAGGGCGAACTGTGCGGCAGCGTCTTCTGCGTCCTCGAAGACGTAACTCGTCGTCTGATACAGCGGCGGGGCCCGAGCCCCAGTCGCCGGGTCGGGGTCTTCCTGCCCGACGTGCAGTGCGTCCGTATGGAATCCGCGGTCGTCGTCGCTCATGGCGAGCGAGTCTACGACACCCGACGTTGTATAAGTGGGGTTCCGTCACCTGGACTCGCCTCCGTCGGTGACAGCCGTCGAGATTCGCCGGTATCGAAACGGCCCAGGAAAACGCAGCTCGGCCGACGCTACCCGAAACTCCGGATCGTCAGGAAGTCACTGGCGTCACTCTCATCGAGTTTGTCGAGATGGACGATCGGCGCGTAGCCCACGTCGGGGTCGATGTTGACGCTCTCCTGGAAGCTCGTCTGGCGCTGCCAGCAGGCACTGTTGATCGTCAATACGTTGTGGTAAGTGCCGTAACCCAGTTTGTGGACGTGGCCGGTGTGGAAGACGTCAGGGACGTCCTCCATGATGAGGTAATCCCGTTGTTCCGGGGCGATCCGGGTGTGGCCGCCGAACTGCGGGGCGACGTGACGTTTCTTCAGGAGTTGTCCCATCGCCTTGTGCGGGTCGTCGTAGCTCGCTTTCTCCTCGGGCAGTTCGGCGATCACCTCGTCGAGGCTGACGCCGTGGTACATGAGGATATCGACACCCTCGACGGTCACCGTCGAGGGATTCCCCGTGATCGTCGCATCGTGAGCAGACATGATCGAGCGGAGTTCCTCGTCGAAGGCCGGCTGTGGTTCGGCCAGCCGAACCGCGTCGTGGTTGCCCGGGATCATCACGATCTCCAGGTCCCCGGGGACGTCCTTGAGATGCTCCGCGAAGGTCTCGTATTGCTCGTAGATGTCGACGACGTCGAGTTCCTCGTCCTGATCGGGATAGACGCCGACGCCCTCGACCATGTCGCCAGCGAGGAGGAGATATTCCACGCGCTCGGCCTCGGGGGTGTGGAGCCACTCGGCGAAGCGATTCCAGGCCTCGGCGTCGAACTCCTGGCTGCCGACGTGGACATCGCTGATCAGCGCCGCACTGACTTCCCGGTCAGCGGTAGAAGGCTCGAACGTGCGGGGAACGTCCGGGAAGTGGATCGCGTCGGCAAAGAGGATCCCACCGTCGTCGGCGAGTGTTCCCTCGATCGCGATGACCTCGTCGTAGAGTAACTCCTCGACCAGGTCGGCGATGTCCCGGTCTTTCATCACCAACGCCGGGAACGTACCGGTAGTGTCCTCCAGTTCGACCAGCCAGTGGCCGCTGGCCGTCGAACGGATGTCGGCGACCATTCCGACGATCGTCGCCTCGCTCCCGCCGGGCATCGACTCGACGGCGGTCGCCGGTCGGTGGTTGACCCGCCCCCGGAGTTTTCCCGAGAGTCGCTCGTAGCGGTCCCGAAACACCGCCAGGAAGTCCGAATACTCGCCGGTGCCGGTCGACCGACCAGTCACGTCCCCGGCGATCGTCGGTTCCGTGGGAGCTCTGCCGCCCTCGCGTTCGCCCGTAACCCCCTTCGTTTCACCTGGAGAACTCGTTTCGCCATGGAGTGATTCCGAGTCGTTACTTCCAGTTGAAATAGAGGGGGTCGGATCACCCGTCGATCCGGACGACGATTCCGTCGGTTCCCCGGGGGCGGTGGGTGCCGGCGGATTCGACTCGAGTGATTCGGTTTCGACAGCGTCGCGTGCGTGTTCGACAGAGAGTTTGAGCGCGCCTTCGGGGACGGCTTCGAGTGCGCGTTCGATCGCCGCCTCGGTGTCGGCTGCCCCCGCGAGGATCGTAACGGCTTCCCGCTCCGCGTTGTACCCCCGACTCGCGAGTTCGTCGACGATCCTTGCGGGCGTCTTGAGAGGCACACTACGTCTACAGCGAATGCCCCAGCAAAAGCATGGCGGTCGCCGCGGACGGGACTCCGGCCATCAGCAGGTATGGTCAACGATCAAATCCAGGAAAAGCGGACCGATCTGTCGTGACGATCCGGAAGTACCGCTCGAACGTGGGAGTCGAACAGCGCGAGTTCGGCCCGTAAGAGACAGTACCGGAAGCGAAGAGTTGTAACTGTCCGGGTGGAACGGACGAGCGAATGAGTGATCCCCACGACGAACAACAGTCGTCCGAACGGGACGATCCGCCGTCGTCCGGACGACCTGACCGAGAACGGGATCAGGACCGACAGCCTGTCGAACGAGAGCCCGCCGGGACACCCGATGGACTCGATCGCGGGACTTCCTCGAACCGAGATACACCGGATGGAGAGACGGCACCGGGCCGAAGTTCACCGGATCAAGAGACAGCAGCGGGCCATCAAGAGACAGCAGCGGGCCAAGACGATTTCGATCGAGTGAGAACTCGTGACGATCTCCGGACAGACCGGGGACCGCCGCCCACCAGAAGCGGATCGACGGACGACTCCTCCCGTAACGGGCTCGTGCTGTACCTGTTCGACATCGCAAGCAGCGTCCTCATCGTCGCGGCCGTCGGTGGGTTCCTGTTTGCCGCCAGCGGCATCTGGCCACCGCTGGTCTCCATCGAGAGCGGCAGCATGGATCCACACATCCAGAAGGGTGATCTCGTGTTCGTTATGGACGAACAGCGGTTCCCGGGTACCGGGGCACACGGAGACACCGCCGTCGTGACTACGCATGCGGGCGAAAAAACGGGTTATCAGATGTTCACGGAATACGGCGACGTGATCGTCTATGAACCCGACGGGAGTGTCGACCGGACGCCAATCATCCACCGGGCGAGGTTCTGGGTCGAGGAAGGTGAAAACTGGTACGAAAAGGCGGATACAAGCTTTGTTTCGACTGCAGATTCCTGTAGCGAACTACCGAACTGCCCGGCCCCCAACGCCGGCTTCATCACGAAGGGAGATGCGAATGACCGTTACGATCAAGTGATGGGGCTCACCAGCCCAGTCAAACCGGAGTGGGTCAGAGGGACCGCCGAAGTTCGAGTTCCGATCCTGGGGGAGATCCGATTACTTACCGGCCAGGGCGACGCCAAAGCTAACAGTGGACGAACACAGAAGCCAGTCGCAGTCGGTCCTGATCGGTCTCAATACGAGTCCGATCCGCTCACTGCTGGTCGAAGCGCGCCTGGATGAACGGCTGGACGTCCTCGATGTCGCCGAGTCGCGAGTCCGAGTGCAGTACCGCCTCCGTCTCTTCTAAGGGGACCGAGAGACTGATCTCCTTCGTGCGGCCGTAGCGACCCTTCGAGACGACGACGGCATTGACGATCCCCAGCATGTCGAGTTCTGAGATGAGATCTGTGACGCGGCGCTGGGTAAGGACGTCGGCGTCGATCTCCTCACAGAGGCGCTTGTAGATGTTGTAGACTTCGCCGGTGTTGATGTTGTGGACGCCGTTCTGTTCCAGCAAAATGATCGCAAAGAGGACGAGTTTGCTCTGGGTCGGGAGCGTCCGGACGACCTCGACGACCCGGTCGAGTTCGATCTTCTCTTGGGCCTGCCGGACGTGATCTTCGGCGACGAGGTCCGTCTGGTCGCGTTCGGCCAGTTCTCCAGCCGTCCGCAAGAGGTCCAGTGCCCGCCGGGCGTCACCGTGTTCCTGAGCGGCGAAGGCCGCACAGAGAGGGATGACGTCATCCGAGAGTGCGCCGTCCTTGAATGCGACGTTCGCTCGCGCCTGGAGAATGTCCCGGAGCTGATTGGCGTCGTACGGCGGGAAAACGATCTCCTCTTCGCCGAGACTGGACTTGACACGAGGGTCCAAAAAGTCGGTGAACTTCAGGTCGTTGGAGATCCCCATGATCGAGACCCGCGAGTTCTCGAGTTCCGAGTTCATCCGCGAGAGGTTGTACAGCGTGTCGTCACCGCTCTTCTCGACGAGTTTGTCGATCTCGTCGAGCATGATCACGACGACGCGCTCGGTGTAATCGACCGCGTCGAAGAACGTGTTGTAGACGCGATCGGTCGGCCAGCCGGTCATCGGAACCTCCTCGAACTCCGCGAGGTCGCTCTCTAAGGAGTCGATCTCCGCCTCGACATCTTCAATCGACTCGAAATCGGTGTCCCCGAGCGCATTCGACTCGGTTTCGGCGGCGTCAGCGAGGTCCCGGAGGTCGTCGATCCGCTCGTTGATGTGGGTCTCGTTTTGCTCGATGAACGTGTTGGCGAGTTGAGCAAGAACGCGATACTGAGTGTCGGTCACTTCACAGTTGATGTACTGGACCTCACAGGGCACCTCGTACTTCTGGGAAGTGCGCTCGAGTTCCTCACTGACGAACTTTGCGCTGGCGGTCTTGCCGGTCCCCGTCTTGCCGTAGATGAGAATGTTCGACGGCGTATCGCCCCGGAGCGCGGCGACGAGGATCGTCGCCATGTTGTTGATTTGTTCTTCACGATGAGGGAGTTTCCGCGGGGTATAGGAAGGGCGTAGTACCTCCTTGTTCTCGAAAATGGGCTCCCCGCTCAGGAGGTCGTCGAACAACCCACGTGAGGCTTCGTCTGCCTCCGAGTTACCGTCCTCGAAAACGATGTCGTCGAGTAACTGCCCGTCCCGATCGCGGTCGTGGTCCGTAAACGACGACGGTCGCTCCGAGGGTTCGAGCTCCCACTCGTCTGTCTCAGTCGCGTCAAGGTCAGTTTCGTCCGTGTCTGGCATGTGCGTTCGTGCCCCCCTTTTCAGGTGGAGATCCGCCCGCAAATCCGATATTCCGGCCTGAGACGGTCGATAGTGGCGATATCGAGAGATCCCAGACGGACGGCAGTGTCCAGTTGAACCACAACAACGGGTGGGTGAAAGAGTATTAAAAATTTCGGTTCGGGTGATCGGGGCCAGGCACCATTCCCTATCGATGGATCGACGTTCGATTTCCGGAGAAACGAGCCAACGAATCTTAGCCCATTTCTGGAGTTCCCTACCTCAGAAACTCCGCTGCTGTCCGATCAAACGATCTGACCGAGTACAAGCCTCTCGAAAGCGTATACCGTCCGTTTGATCGTAATCATTCTCAGAAGACAGCACATATTCGACACACGCAAATGAAGTGCCGTCAGAGTACATCCGACCCCATCTACCATCAAGATTTTCTCTACCATCAAAACCCCCATCGAATGACATTAAACATAGTGAAAAACAGGGTACCGACAATGAATCTTTACGTAAAAAGATTTTATAATCAGTTCAGTTTATAGATAGCCGCACGGGTTGTTCCTTCGACTCTTCGAGACTCTCGGACGTACTGCTAACTTTCTGCGGGGATAGCAAAGGGACCCCCACACCCCTTTGTTTCGGGTGGAATAGACCAAAAGAGGGGTAGGGGGGTCCCTGCTGCAAGAGGTTGATCTAGAAAACCAGTGGTTTTATTACTAATACCATTAAACCAAAACCGTACGCTATCATATATTACTCTCTATAGGTAGTATATAATCTAGATATTCCTAGCTGTAGCCAGCTATCGGTGCTGACACCAGAGTACGGACGCCTCGGAGTTGGCCCGTGTTGACCTTCTGTTCATCGAGGGTCCTTCTCAGTCTGAGACTGAAATCTACATCAGTCGTGCCAGTACGGTATCGTCCAGCAGATGGGTCGTCATCTGACCCGATCGTTGGATCCAACAAGTCTGCGTTCGACACTCCTGTATCGTTCTAATGGACGCCCAGCATCGTTCTAATTTGTTTTTCACACGGGATTCGATTGAACGTCTTGTTTCCAGATCCTAATCTGGCTTGTGTCGGTTTTCACGGCCTGTGCTCGTCGAATATCGTTGTACTTCTTTGGGAAGTGTCCCATGGAGAAAGGACTCTCTAGCTTCATTCTAGATTTCGATTACGTTCTTTGAGTCATCAACGCGGGATACTGAATTGCCGTAGTTACTCGGCCGATAATCGGTGGTCTCGGAATCTCGTCACCTGTTTCTCAGCATGTTCCACCTGAAACAGGGGGGTGGGGGGTGTCCAATCTCGGCTGTGTTTGTTATTTTCTCTCGAGAGAGACTTCGATCCGGGACGATCGACGGGCCACATCTCTGATCCTGCTCGGGCAACGTGCTCGGCAGTGGGCGGGGGAAGCAGATGGTCTTGCTATGAGGTGCCAAAATATAGTTATATTTATATATGTCTGACATACAGTTAAGTGGATTCGCCGTGCTACATCGTTCAGATGCCCCGATTCGCTCGGGCGCGGGAGGATAGGATGGGACTGCTCACAGAACTCAGAGATAGCATATCACGCGCGGCATCGAGCCTGTTCTCCGAACAGGACCCTAAACGGATCGGCATTTATGGCCCGCCGAACGCGGGGAAGACGACGCTGGCCAACCGGATCGCCCGGGACTGGACCGGCGACGCCGTCGGTCCGGAGAGTGCGATCCCACACGAAACGCGGCGTGCCCGCCGTAAGGAGAACGTCGAGATCGAACGCGACGGCAAATCCGTCCAGATCGACATCGTCGACACGCCTGGCGTAACGACGAAAGTCGACTACACGGAGTTTCTCGATCACGATATGGAGAAAGACGACGCCGTCCGTCGCTCCCGTGAGGCCACCGAGGGTGTCGCCGAGGCGATGCATTGGTTGCGGGAGGACGTCGACGGCGTCATCTACGTCCTCGATTCGACGGCGGACCCGTTCACGCAGGTCAACACAATGTTGATCGGCATCATCGAGAGCCAGGACCTGCCCGTGTTGATCTTCGCGAACAAGATCGACCTCGAGGAGTCAAGTGTCAAGCGCATCCGCAACGCTTACCCGCAACACGAGACCGTCCCGCTGTCTGCGCTGGAGGGTGACAACATGGATGAGGTCTACGATAAGATCGCGGAGTACTTCGGGTGATCGAGGATGGCTGAAGTCACAAACAGATCACACGATGGCGTCCAGATCGACCTCATCAGCACCGAGCGGATGGACGGGTTGGCCAGCATGGAGAAGATCCGAATAATCTTGGATGGCGTCCGAGATGGTAACATTGTCATCCTGGAAGAGGGTCTCACGCCGGACGAAGAGTCACGCCTCATCGAGGTGACGATGACCGAAATCAGCCCCGACGAGTTCAACGGAATCGAGATCGAGACCTATCCCCGTTCGGAGACTGCCGATCAAAGCTTTCTCGATCGCCTCATGGGCCGGGAGTCGACAAAGAAGCTCACGGTCATCGGGCCAGCCAACCAGATCGAGACGCTCCACAAGGACGAAACCCTCATTAGCGCCCTCGTCTCTCGGAAATAATGCCCCACCAGTGTACGGACTGCGGGACGACATTCGCTGACGGCTCGACCGAGATGCTCTCGGGTTGTCCTGACTGTGGCGGCAACACGTTCCAGTTTCTCCCCGAGAGTGGTGCCAACGGGTCGGACCCGGCTCCGCAGCCTGGATCCGAATCAGCCCCCGCTACCGAGTCGAAACCGAATGCAGGGACGGAATCGACCGACGAGCGATCGAACCGTTCGACACCGGGCGACTCTGTCGCCAAGACGGTCGGCAACGCGGCCAAGACGGTCCGGGACATCGTCGCGAGCGATCCCGACGAACCCGGGACATCCCCCGAGGCGGCCGATCCACTCGAACCCTGGCCGGCGGATACCGCGGATGTCGACGACACCGATCCGGCAGACCCGACCGAGTCCAGCGGTTCCGAGACCCCCCCGACGGGTCGCGACCGCCCCCGGGAGGACTCAGCGACATCTGACGAAGATATCGCCCAGACTTCGGCACGGTCGGCCGTCGTCACTTCGGAGGAACTGCCGGAATCGGGTGCCGCCGAGATCTCTACCGGTGGCCAGTCACCTGCCGATCATCCCACATCCTCCGACACCGCAGACGGCGAATCAACTGCTGAATCGACCGACGCAGACGGAACTGACAGTCCCGATCTCGAGGAACTCCGGGCGGAACTCAACGCTCAGTTCGAGTCCATCCGGATCGTCGAACCCGGGCAGTACGAACTCAACCTGATGGAACTGTATGAGCGCGAGGAGTACATTATCGCGCTCCAGGAAGACGGTCGCTACCGGATCCAGGTCCCCGAGAGCTGGCAAGATTGAATCTGCTCCGGCTCCTTCGCCCGCACAGCAATCCTTATCGGAGTGCCTGCCCTGGCCCCGTACATGCACTACCGGGAAGTCTCCGGCGACCGCGAGTTCGTCGCTCGTCTGGCCCACGGCGAGGACTGGCGCGCCCAGATCGAGGACTTCGCCACATCGGAAGGGATCGATGCGGCTTTCTTCGTCGGCCTCGGTGCCGTCGAAGACGCCACCATCTGGTACTACGACCAAGATCGTGAGGCGTACGACGCGGCCGAGTTCGACGAACCTCTGGAGGTGGCGTCCTGTGTCGGCAACGTCTCGCTGCTCGATGACGAACCGTTCGCGCACACGCATGCGGTTCTCTCGAGACGGGACGGCACTTCCTTCGCAGGTCATCTCGATGCCGCTACGACGTTCGCTGGCGAACTGTACGTGAGGGCCTTCGAGGAGTCCCTTGAGCGCCATCACGACGACGTGACCGACCTGGATCTCTGGGAGTTGTAGATGTCGATATTCACCCACGCACGAACCACAGGATGGAACTGGAGCCGAAGCCGGGAGCGATAGATGCGCGACGCGGACGAACGCTACTTCGAACGGCTGGAAACCGGCCTCGACGACGCTCTTGCCGTCGCTCGACGGGCACGCGAACGTGGCGACGACCCCTCCACTGACGTGGAGATTCCGGTCGCGAAGGATATGGCCGACCGCGTCGAGAACATCCTCGGGATCGACGGCGTCGCCGAGCGCGTTCGGGACCTAGAGGGTGAGATGTCACGCGAGGAGGCCGCCCTCGCCCTTGTCGAGGACTTCGTCGAGGGGTCGGTCGGCGACTACGACACAAAGGCCGGCAAGATCGAGGGGGCCGTCCGGACGGCTGTCGCCCTGCTTACCGAGGGGGTCGTCGCCGCACCGATCGAGGGGATCGACCGCGTCGAAATTCTCGACAACGACGACGGCACGCAGTTCGTCAACGTCTACTACGCCGGGCCGATCCGCTCGGCCGGCGGGACCGCCCAGGCACTCTCCGTACTCGTCGCTGACTATGCACGAACCCTCCTAAATATCGACGAGTACCACGCCCGCGAGGAAGAGATCGGCCGGTACGTCGAAGAGATCGAACTCTACGACGAGGACACTGGTCTCCAGTACTCGCCGAAGGACAAAGAGACGCGCCACATCGCCGAACACATGCCTATCATGCTCGACGGCGAGGCCACGGGCGACGAGGAAGTCTCGGGGTACCGTGACCTCGAACGGGTCGACTCCAACAGTGCTCGGGGCGGCATGTGTCTGGTGATGGCCGAGGGGATCGCGTTGAAGGCCCCCAAGATCCAGCGGTATACGCGCCAGCTAGATGACGTCGAGTGGCCCTGGCTCCAGGATCTCATCGACGGGACGATCGGGACGGACGAAGCGGAGAGCGAGGAGGACCCATCAGACGGCGAGGAAGAAGAGGCGAATGACGACGACACTCCAGGCGAAACAAAGGGGGTTGGTAATGGTGACCAAACCGACAGGCCTCCTCGGGCTGATCCGTCGAAGAAGTACCTCAGAGACCTCATCGCCGGACGCCCTGTCTTCTCACATCCGAGCGAACCGGGTGGGTTTCGACTGCGGTATGGCCGTGCGCGCAATCACGGTAATGCCACTGCGGGCGTCCACCCGGCGACGATGCACCTCGTCGACGACTTTCTCGCAACGGGCACCCAGATCAAGACCGAGCGTCCCGGGAAGGCGGCGGGGATCGTTCCTGTCGACACCATCGAGGGACCGACGGTCAGACTCGCCAACGGAGACGTTCGACGGATCGACGATCCGGCGGACGCTCTGGAGGTCCGCAACGGCGTCGAGAAGATCCTCGACCTGGGTGAGTACCTCGTCAACTACGGCGAGTTCGTCGAGAACAATCACCCGCTTGCGCCGGCCTCTTACACCATCGAGTGGTGGCGCCAGGAGTTCGCCGAGACCGACGCGGACGTCCAGGCGATGGCGGACTCAGCTGCCATCGACCTCGCGGATCCTGATCCCGAGGAGGCCCTCGAGTGGGCCCGTGAGTATGACGCGCCGTTGCATCCGAAGTACACCTACCTCTATCACGACGTGAGCGTCGAGGCCCTCGACGCGCTGGCGGGAGCGATCGCCGACGGCGAGGTCGTCACCGGTGACGGGGCGGCGATGGCCGGCGGCCGCCCGGGAGACGTGACGACGGGCGACCTCATTGTGGCAAACGACGATTCCGTTCGCAAGACACTCGAGTCGCTGCTGGTCGAACACACCCAGACCGATGACTCGTTGATCGTTCCGACCTGGCGACCGCTGGTCGCAACACTGGGGCTCGAGGACGATCTCACTCGGCGTTGGACCATCGAGGGCCTCTCGGAACGCGCTTGCAACTACGACGACGGCGAGAACGCGATCCGGGCCGTCAACGAAATCGCTCCCTTCGAGGTGCGCGAGCGCGCCCCCACACGGATCGGCAACCGGATGGGGCGCCCGGAGAAGTCAGAGGAACGGGAACTCTCGCCCGCAGTCCATACGCTGTTCCCGATCGGCGAGGCCGGCGGCAACCAGCGCGACGTCGCGAAGGCGGCCGGTCACGCCGACGAGATGGGCGACGCGCCCGGTGAGGTCGATCTCGAAGTCGGCCGTCGCCGCTGTGTCGACTGTAGCACGGACACGTACCGACCGCGCTGCCCCGACTGTGGCGGCGTCACCGAATCCGTCTACGTCTGTCCCGACTGCGATCGCGAGGTCGAACCCGACGAGTCCGGTCGCGCAGAGTGCCCCCGCTGTGAGACGCTCGCCTCGCCGACCCGGATGACCACGATCGACATCGGCGAGGAGTACCGCCAAGCCCTTGCGGCCGTCGGCGAGCGCGAGGTCGCCTTCGACGTGCTCAAAGGCGTCAAGGGGCTCACCTCGAAGGAGAAGACGCCCGAACCCATGGAGAAAGGGGTCCTGCGGGCCAAACACGGCGTCAGCGCGTTCAAGGACGGGACGGTCCGCTACGACATGACGGATCTCCCGGTCACGTCGGTTCGACCCGAAGAGCTGGACGTCACTGTCGATCAGTTCCGCGAGCTCGGCTACGAGGAGGACATCCGCGGCGATCCACTCGTCCACGACGACCAACTGGTCGAATTGAACGTCCAGGATATCGTCCTCTCCGATGGCGCGGCCGAGCACATGCTCAAGACCGCCGCCTTCATCGACGACTTGCTGACGTCTTACTACGGCCTCGAACCGTACTACGAACTCGAGGATCGGGACGACCTCGTCGGCGAACTCGTCTTCGGGATGGCGCCACACACCAGTGCGGCGACCGTCGGCCGCGTGGTCGGCTTCACCTCCGCGGCGGTCGGGTACGCCCACCCGTATTTCCACGCCGCGAAACGGCGGAACTGTTTCGACCCGGGCACGCGGCTGTGGTACGGCGAGGATGGCGACTGGCAATTTGGAACGATCGAGACGCTTGTCGAGGACCATCTCACTGACCCCCAAGAGACGGACTTCGGCGACCTCGTCGACGAACCAGACGTTGAAGTGCTGGTTCCCTCGGTCGAGCAGGACGGCACACCCTGCCGCAAGCCCGTCGAAGCCGTTTCGAAACACCCTGCGCCCGAGCACGTGGTTCGAGTCGAAACGGAGGGGGAATCGCTTTCGGTCACGCCCGGCCACACGATGCTCCGTCGGAACGGTGACGGCCTCGAAGAGGTCAAGGCGTCGGAACTTGCGGTCGGTGACGAACTCCCCGCCTTCGACGGCGGCGAAACGACGCGGATGGGCACCGAGACGACGGGGACGGGCGACGACCTGGACGGTGAGGCAGGCGTCCCGTTCGAGACGGTTACGGCCGTGGAGTACGAACAAAGCGACCGCGAGTTCGTCTACAACTTGACTGTCGCCGATACACACACTGTCGCCGTCGAGAACCTCTATACGGCACAGTGCGACGGCGACGAAGACTGCGTTATGCTGTTGCTGGACGGGTTGATCAACTTCAGTCGGAAGTTCTTGCCCGATCAACGTGGTGGTCGGATGGACGCGCCATTGGTGATGTCCTCGCGGATCGACCCCGCCGAGATCGACGACGAAGCCCACAATATCGACATCGTCGAGGAGTATCCACTGGAACTGTACGAGGCGACCCGGGAGATGGCCCACCCGGAAGATGTCGACGTCAAGATTGCCGAGGACACCCTCGGAACCGACGAGGAGTACACTGGCTTTGCCCACACACACGATACGAGTGACATCGCTCTGGGACCGGATCTGTCGGCGTACAAGACGCTGGGGTCGATGGAGGACAAGATGGACGCCCAGCTCGAAATCTCCCGGAAACTCCGGGCGGTAGAGGAGAGCGATGTCGCCGAGCGGATCATCGAGTATCACTTCCTGCCGGACCTGATCGGTAACCTGCGAGCGTTCTCACGGCAGGACGTCCGGTGTCTTTCGTGTGGCGAGAAGTACCGTCGCGTTCCCCTCACCGGCGAGTGTCGGGAGTGTGGCGGCGACGTTAACCTGACCGTCCACGAGGGATCGGTCAACAAGTACATCGACACGGCCATCCGCGTCGCCGAGGAGTTCGGCGCCCGGGAGTACACCAAACAGCGCCTGGAGATCCTCGAACGCTCGATCGAGCGCGTCTTCGAGGACGATACGAGCAAGCAGACGGGCATCGCGGACTTTATGTGATGGTTTGTTTCCGATCCGAGTAGAGCGAGGATCGGATTTTTGGTCCAGATTTTTGCGCGAGGGTGGCGAGACGCGACCTGTGGGAGCGTCTCGGAAAAGCGAGCGGTGCAGCCGCGAAGCGAGTGACCCGAGCGGAAAAAGGTGGGAGTGATACGAGCAAGCAGACGGGCATCGCGGACTTCATGTAATCGCTGGGATTTGATGATCGAGACTCAGCGACGAATTCTTGCCATTTGATCGCATGGTCTGTGATATGTTTCAGGTCGCCGCTAGCATTGAATCGACTCCCAGGGCACGATACTGTCTGGACCGCTCGCGGGTGGCCTAGCGTGGCCTCGATAGTGACGGTCGGGAGTGCGGTGCTCGATCGCGTCTACACGCTCACGAACTTACCAGAGCGAGATGGTGGCGCCTTTGCCACCGACTGTATCGAGCGGGCCGGCGGCGTCGCCGCGAACGTCGGCTGTGCACTCGCGACGCTCGACCACGATGTCGGAGTGATCTCGCGGGTCGGCGACGACGACGCGGCCGAGACCATTGTCGGTTCCCTGCACGATCACGATGTCGATACCACCGGGATTCGGCAGGGCGATGGCGCGTCCTCGTACACGCTCGTCCTTCGAGGCCCCACCGGTGACCGCATGATCGTCGCCGGGGGCGAGAGTGTCCCACAGTTGCGACTTCAACCGACTGATCGCGATCGGGTACGTGGAGCCGACTGCGTGTTCACGAGCGCCTACGCCCCCGACGCCGTCGTGAACGACCTCTTGGATCTCCGTGAATCGGGGGCTATTGATGCTCTCGCGTTCGATCTCGCTGGCCCTCTCGAGGAACTTGAAGGCCGTGGGACGGCCCCCGAGACGATCGATCGCCTCACCGCGAGCGTTGATTTGTTCGTGGTCGGTGAGGTCGCTGCCCGATCGTATCTCGGGCGGGAACCTCGTGAGGCCGCACGGCGGTTACGCGAGGCTGGGGCCAGCCGTGTCGCCGTCACGGTCGGTGCAGCGGGCGCGTACCTAGCCGAAAACGAACTGCGCCACGTCAATGCTGTCGAAACCGACGTCGTTGACACGACCGGCGCTGGCGACGCTTTCACTGCGGCGTTGATCGACGCCTGGGTGCTGGGCAACCACACAGCTGGGGCCGCGGGCCGAGTCGCAGCGGCCGCGGCGGCTCAAAACTGTACCGCTCCGGGACCTCGCGGGGCGCTCCCCACGCGCGAGGATCTCCCCGAAGCATAACTCCAGGCGTCAGTTGGTGGGCTATCAGTGGTCGCCGTCAGCTTTTGCCGCCCCGACCAACTGCTGTACCCGTTGCTCGTCGACTGGTGCGGTCGTTTCCCCGTCCTGTTTGAGTGCGGTGCCGACGATCGCGCCGTCGGCGAGATCGAGCGTTTCGGCCGCCGTCGCGGCTGTGACGCCGCTCCCGACGAACACCGGCGCTTCAACCCCGAGATCGTCGCGGGCCTCGACGACGCAACGGAGATGATCGCGGTCTGTCTCGGCCCCGGTTCCCGAACCGCTGGCGACGACGCCGTCAGCGTGGCCTCGCTCTAGCAGTTCGGCGATTTCTTCCCCAAGGGGTCGGTCAGCGAGTGGCGCGGAGTGTTTGACGTCAACGTCTGCGAGTATCGAGACATCGGCGTCCAGCCGATCGCGGAGCCGGACGGTCTCGGCCGCCCGCCCGGTGACGACGCCCTGGTCGGTGAGGCGCGCACCCGAGTGGACGTTGACGCGGACGAACGACGCGCCAGCCGCTGCCGCGATCGACAACGCCGATTCGGCATCGTTTCTGAGGACGTTGACGCCAACGGGCAGGTCGATCTCCTTGCGGAGGTCTGTGACGAGGGCTGTCATCGATGCGACGACGTGCTTTGGCACCGCCTCGGCGTAGAAGGGTGCATCGCCGAAGTTCTCGACCATCACGGCGTCGACGCCGCCGGCCGCCAGGCGCCGGGCATCTCGCATTATCGTTTCCCGGATCGCGTCCCTATCGCCGTCAAACGCCGGCGCACCGGGCAGCGGTGGCAGGTGTACCATCCCGACGACGGCTCGATCGCCACCGAAATCGAGACTCATCGGTCGAACCGTCCTCCTTTTGCCGTACCTGGTTTGCCGTCTCCATGCTGGCTAGCGATACCGTCGTCGTATGACATATCGAACTCATGGTGCCACGCGCAGAAATATGTTCAGTCGGCCGATCACGTTTTGCCAGACACGAACTCAAGGAGATGACGTTCCGGAACGACCCTCTCACTCCTCAGCGGGGTCGACCTCGGTGATGAGGCCCGGCTCGTCGCTGGCGATGACGATGATCTGATCGGTGACGTCTTCCATCGTGTTGGCGAGGTCGTCAAAGAGGATGGCGAGTTCGCGATACATCAGCGCTTGTGCGGTCTCCTCGTCGGCGAAGGCGGTCCGGATGACGTCGTTTTTGATCGAGTCACACCGACTCTCCATGTCTCTGATTGCCTTGATCTCATCGTAGAGCGTGTCTGAGCCGCTTGTCGTCCCGAGACCGTGGACGAACCGCTCGACGACTTCTTCGAGCGTTTCGGTCATGTCGGCGACGTGCTCGGCCATCTCACGCAGGCCCTGATAGCAGTCAGTGTCCGTCGGCGGCTGCATCATGGCGATCTCGTCGGCGATCCGCTCGGTGACGTTCGCTAAGGAGTCGACCTGCTTGTAGAACTCGATGAGGCCGGACTGGTTGTAGTTGATTCGAGTGTTGAGCAGTCCCATGTCTTCCGGATCGGAGTTCGTAATCGAACTCGTGATCGAGCGAATCATCCGGTCGCCTTCACTCTCTAAGTCGCCGATGCGTTCGACCGTCTCCGTGTAGTCCTCGCCCGCCTCGTACTGTTCGAGGAGGATGGGGAGCAATCCGACACACTTATCGAGGCGATCGAGATACGCGTCTGTCTGCGATTCGAGTTCGTCCCCGAAGTCGGCATCGTTGGGCATGCAAGACGCCACGTACCGAATAAGGAAAGGGTATTCGTTCTGCCTTCCAACTGGAACACACATTCCCTAGGCTATTTCTGCTGGGTCGAGCCGATACCGGACCGTCGGCTCCCCGTCGAACCGCGGCCCTGTCCCGTCCTCCTCGAAACCCTCTTGCTCGAGGACGCCACGAATGTCCGTGCGAGAATCGGGAAGTAGTACTTCCACGGCCATGGTTTCGCGTCGAGCGAACCCGATCGGCTCCTCGAGGAGCCGGGTACAGGCCGCGGTCGTCCCCTCGAATTGAGTAACGTGGACCACCTCTCGGCGGGCATCGAAACTCACGAAGCCGACGATCGATTCGTCGTCCGGGTCGAGTGCCACTCGGACGGTCCGATCGTGGACGAGATTTCGCATGACGTCGACCGGCGACGCCGTCAACTCGGCGAGTCGCTCGGTATCGGCCTCGACAGCATCTCGGACTTCCATGCCACAGAGACACGTAGCGGACGTAGTTAACCGCTGGGGCGTCGAGCCGTCTCCACGCTGGCTGTCGATTGCTGGCCGACGGTGACGGCATCGCGTCGCGTGATCGCCGGGAAACCTAAGTTACCGACCGATAGATGGGTCCGTATGTACGTCTCTCCTGCCGTCCGATCGATCCGTGAGCATCCGATCGAGGGCGAATCGACCACACTGCTGGTCAGCGTCGCCGATGGCGCTGCCGTCGACGATGTCCGTGACGCGATCGCGGGGGCCGGCGGGCGGATCGAGCGGACACTGGAGTTCGAGACACTGGCTGTTTCCGTTCCCCAGACCGATGTGGGGGAGATCTGTGCGCTCGACGGGATCGAATCTATCGAGACTGACCAGACGCTGGCAATCGATGCCGACGGCGCGGGTGAGGACGTCTCGACGCCCGGGGAATAAGACGTTCCGCTCCGGGGGACGCCCTGCATGCGGGGTCCCGGAATCAGACGCAAATGTTTTGCTTACCCGCCGATTATCCGGATTCAGCATGGCGGACTGTCCACTCGCCGACGATTGCCCCGAATTCACCGAGCGGATCGAGGGCATGGGCTGTACCCACTACGGCGACCGCGGGGGGGCCGAGTGGTGTAACCACTACAACCAGCCCATCTCGGACCTGAAGTCCCAGCCGGTCAAGCCGGGCGAGGAAGTCGTCGTCACCGTCGAGGACATCCACGAGAGCGGGGCCGGTGTTGGTCGCACCGAGGACGGGTTTATCCTCATGGTCGATGGCGTTCTCCCGGAAGCTCGTGCCCGCGTTCGCGTGACGACAGTCCACTCGAATCACGCCCGCGCCGAGGAAGTCGAACGTCTCCCGCTCGATGCGGACGAGGACGTCGAATCTGACGAGGAGACGAGCGAGGACGAGACGGCAGAAACCAGCGAGGACGAGGCAGACGGACCCGATCGGCCGGAACTCGGCAGCCGAGACAACTTCTGGGGCGCCTGAGTCCGGACAGTTCGGGACGCGACCGCATTTTCGCCAGTGGCGCGCCGTACGCTCGGGCCAGTTCCCGTGGGTCTTTTTGTTTCGTGTGGCCCACCTGACGGTATGGATCTCGATCTGGCGGGTAACGTCGCACTGTGTACCGCTGCTACCAGCGGCCTCGGACTCGCGAGTGCTGCATCCCTCGCTACTGAAGGCGCGGACGTCGTCGTCTGTGGTCGTAGCGAATCGCGGCTCGAATCGGCCAGTGATCGACTCGAAGCCACGGGATCGGGTGACGTGCGTGCGATCCAGGCCGATATCACCAATCCGGACCACGTCGAGGCGCTGGTCGCGGAGACCGTCGAGACCTTCGGCGGGCTGGATCATCTCGTGACGAGCGCGGGTGGGCCGCCCAGCGGATCGTTCCTGGATACACCGACCGACGCGTGGTACGACGCCTACGACCTCCTCGTGATGAGCGTCGTCCGCGTGACGCGGGCCGCCTACCCTCACCTCGTCGAGAGCGAGGCGGGCTCGATCGTCAACATCACGTCCCGATCAGTGCGGGAAGTCATCGACGATCTGGTGCTCTCGAATGCCGTTCGGCGGGCCGTCGTCGGTCTGATGCAAACCCAGGCCCGGGAGTTCGCCCCCGACGTGCGGGTCAACGCCGTGTTGCCGGGTGCCCACGAGACGGCACGGATCGAGGAACTGATCCAGGATGCTGTCGATCGCGGGGAGTACGACAGTTACGAGGCCGGGTACACTGATTGGGCAAGCGACGTCCCGATGGACCGCATCGGCGAGCCCCGAGAACTGGGCGATGTGGTTGCGTTCCTCTTGAGTCCCCGTGCGAGTTTCGTCACCGGGTCCGCGGTTCCGGTAGACGGTGGCTCGATCCGGGAGTGACTGGCTTTACATTTCGGGTCGGGCCATCGACAGCGCGATCATCACGCCGACGGTGACGATCGCAACGGCCATCGCGCCGACGTATCCGATCGGAGGGAGATCGCCCCACGGAGGAGCCGGATAGAAGAAATCGACGACCAGAAGGACGATCATACTCAGCGACGTCAGCACCGAAAGGGCGAACAGCCAGAACCAGACGTAGCCGCGCATACGTCCGCGTTCTCGGGGCGAGCTAAAGGAACTTCCGGGATTACCACCGATCAAGAGAGATCGCCCTGAATCGCCGAGTGGCGTACCAGTACCCCCCTGCAGCGACAAGGCCGAGAACGGCTGCGTAGACGGCCAGGAGTGTGATACCGCCCCGTCTCGATTCCGTTATCGTCACCCACAGCAATACGATCCCGATCGCGCCGACGATTATTCCACCCATGAAGAAGGCGATCGTGATCAATAGGGAGGGATGGGCCCGCTCGACGTTCATGTACTCGCGACGTTCGAACTTCGGGACGGCCGCTCCCAACCCGAGTGCGGTCCCTGCAGCGACGACGACCAGGATGGTGGCGAGCAGCGACTGGCCGAGGACGAAAGCGGGGGTGTATTCGATCAGTCCGAACGGGGCCCCAATCCCGATCGCGACCACCAGTCCGAGGGCGATCCCGGCGAGCATGCGCCCCCGGAGGAGCGGCCCGATCTCGGACGTGCTGGTCAGCAACAGCGGGAGCTGGTCCCGATCGTCGCCCAGTGGATTCAGACAGAACGCCCCCCCAGCGAGGATTGACCCCGCGATGACCGTCCCGGGGGGACCGACCGTCAACAACGTGTGTGGGTCCTCCAGGGCTGTCCCAGTCATTCCCAGCGCGCCGAACAACACCGGCATCAGATGGGCAAGCGTCCGCGGGTCACGGCGCGTCCGCAACAGGTACCGCCAGGCGATCCGGCTTGCCGGCGTGAGATCGAACAGCCGCGGGACACCGTCCGTGCCCTCGACGCCCGGTGTCTCACTGTCGCCGACGTCGCCGAGGAGCATGTGGGTTTCAAGCCGGATCGCGACGAGGAATCCGACCGGTCCAACCACGAGCAGCGCCGCGGCGACGGCGACGCCGAGCGGCTCGATCGCCGCCCCGAAGAGCGAGCACACGACGCCAGCGTATGCCTGCACTGGTTCGCCAGGCAGTATCGCCCCGATCGATCCCGGTTCGAGGGCGCTCTCGTCATCGAATACTGACGCCAAAGCGACTTGACTCCCGACGAAGAGTGCGATCATGACTGCGAGAAACAACGCAGCACGGACCCACAGTGACACCTGCAAGCGGTCGTTCACGTACCGTGAACAATCACCGAGGGTTCGCCCGACGACGAGGCCGGCTGCTAGAACCGGGATAGCACCGAGTCCGACGAGGATGGGAACGAGCGGCCCACCAGCCCCCTGGCCGACGATCACGAGCAGGACGATCCCGAACGGAACGATCGCCGCGAGTCCCTCGACCGTCCTCGTGGCGAACTGTCCGATAGCGACGGCACGCGGGGCCATCGACGTACGGATCAGCGGTCCGACGACGCCGACGCGTGACTGATTGAATCCGCCGACGAATCCGAGGTACAGGCCGCTGAAGCCGACGCCGATGTACCCCGCAGCGAGTGTCCCGACGGGTACTGTCCCGCCCGCAGCCTCGCGGCCGAATTCGGCTATCGAACCCCAGAACATCATCGGAAACACGAGTGACATGACCGCCAAGGTTCCCAGTCCGATGAGCTGTCGCGAATTCTCCAGGGTTGCCCTGACCGTCGTGCGTAACTCAGTTCGAGTTAGCGACCACACTATGCTGGCCATCCGTCGGCTGGATTGTTCGCGTCCAGTCATTGCCAGGACGTGGACGAATCGGCAGTCAGTTCGAGGAACGCGTCCTCGAGGTCACCCTCACCGTCGTCGCTGGCTCCGGCGAGGCCGTCGGGCGACCCCTCTGAGACCAGCCGGCCGTCGTAGAGGACGCCCACTCGGTCGGCGATCTCCTCGACGACTGGCAGAATATGGGTCGAGAGAAACACCGTCGTTTCCCCTGCAGCCAGATCCACGATCAACTCTCGGAGGGTCTTGGCTGCCCGTGGGTCCAGTCCCGATGTCGGTTCGTCCAGGAAGACCACCGCCGGGTCGTGCTGGATGGCCTGGACGAACGCCGTTTTCTGTTTCATCCCCTTGGAGTAGCCGTCGATCCGCCGATCGAGGTCGTCTTTCAGGTCGAGCGCGTCGACAATCTCCAGCGCCCGTTGCTTGACCTCGGACCAGGGAATGTCCCGCAGATCGGCGGCGAACTGTAACTGTTCGCGCCCGGTCAATTCCCGATACAGCGGCGGCTCCTCCGGGAGGAGTCCGATGTGATCGACGAGGCTGGCGCGCTCGGTGCAATGGATGCCGTCGACGAACCCGTCGCCACTCGTCGGCTCGATCAATCCCGTCAGAATCCGCATCGTGGTCGTCTTTCCCGCGCCATTGGGGCCGAGAAAGCCGTACACGACGCCCGCGGGCACTTCGAGGTCAAGCCCGTCGACCGCAGTCGTTCCCCCATACCGCTTGGTGATGTCCCTCGCGGTGATCGCGTTCCCGTCAGCTGTCATTACTCGCCTTTCGCTGACACCCATAATAATAGGTCCTCTTCGACTGCACGCGCTGCAGTCGATTCCGTGGATTCCACTCCCTCACCACGTCTCGACTGTCCGTCTGATTCCACTTGCCCAATACGTCTCGACTGCCCTCGGATCCCACCGTTCACCACGTCTCGATCGTGTCCGAACGGATGTCCTCGACGCATCCCTGGCAATCTGGATGCTCCGGGTCGAAGCATTCGGGCCGTCCGTCGGGGTCGACGCTGACCGCTCGCTGTTCGGCGTATCGTCGACAGACGATTCGGGCCTGCCCGTCCTCGGAGAGCGGGAGATCCGCGCGGGCCGAACGCTTTGCGTCCGCGTAGGCCCGCCTCGCCTCACCCAACTGCCGACCGACCGACTGGAGGCGCGAGCGGACGAACTGCGGGAGTCGATCCTCCTCCTCGGCCATACGCTCTCTCCGGTCTCCCGCTTCAAGAACTTTCCCGCCACAGACACGCCCTTCACCCGGTCTTGTCGAGACTTTCACTTCCGGTCCGGTCGCCAGTAATTTAAATAGGAGGACGACCTACCAGTGGATGTCTCCCATCGAAAACACGCGGAGACAGCACAGCTATGACGGATTTGCATACCCACGCGGAAGAGATACACGAGCAGTTCGACGACCAGCTAGACGTTTCTCTCGACGAGATCGAGGACCGACTCGATACGCTGGTCAACGAGTACCAGGTCCCCATCAGCGAGGCCCGTCGCAGCGTCACTAACTCCTATCTCGACGAGGCGGGACTGGATCGCGAGGACATCGGCGGCGGTTCGAGCGGCAACGAGACGGTTCAGGCCGCCGACGTCGACGCACCCGAAGAGTGGGTGGACATGACGGCAAAAGTCGTCGAGTTGTGGGATCCCCGGAGCGACGCCGTCGCGCAGGTCGGTCTGCTGGGCGACGCGACCGGGACGATCAAGTTCACCAAGTGGTCGAAATCGGACCTTCCCGAACTCACAGAGGGCGAGACCTACCACCTCCGGAACGTCGTCACCGACGAGTACCAGGGACGGTTCTCGGTCAAACTCAACCGGACGACTGTCATCGAGGAGGCCGACGAGGAGATCGAAGTCGGCGACGACGCCCTCGAAGTCGAGGGGGCCTTGGTCGACATCCAGAGCGGCAGCGGGCTGATCAAGCGCTGTCCCGACGAGGACTGTACGCGCGTCCTCCAGAACGGCCGCTGTTCCGAACACGGCGAGGTCGAGGGCGAGTTCGACCTCCGGATCAAGGGCGTACTCGACGACGGCGAGGAGGTCACGGAGGTCATCTTCGATCAAGAGGCGACCGAGAACCTCACCGGCGTGACCTTAGCGGAGGCCAAGGACATGGCGATGGACGCCCTCGATACGAGCGTCGTCGAAGAAGAGATGCAGGGGACGATCATGGGGCGGTACTATCGCGTCGAGGGGCCGACCTTCGGGCGGTACCTGCTGGCCGACGAGGTCGAGACGCTGACCGAAGCGATCGATCCTGAAGCTGCTCTCATCAAGGCGAGGTCGATATAATGGCGGCGACGCCAACTCGCGAAGTCGCCCGTCGGGTCTTTGCCGGCGAGTTCAACGACGCGATGTATACGTTCAAAGAGAGCGACGACGAGCGCGCGCCGGTGTACGTCCTCCTTCCGACGGGCGAGCGCGCCAACCGCGTGTTCGTCGTCGGGACGCTGACCGAGACCGAGGACGTCGGCGAGGACAGCGAGTACTGGCAGGGGCGGGTCGTCGATCCCAACGGCGACACATTCTTCATGTACGCCGGGCAGTACCAGCCCGATGCTGCCTCGATGCTGCGGGAACTCGAACCGCCCGCGTACGTCTCCGTGGTCGGCAAGCCCCGGACCTACGAGACTGACGACGGCGAGGTCAACGTCTCGATCAGGCCCGAGTCGATCACCCCTGTCAACGAGGGGACGCGCGACCGCTGGGTCGTCGAGACGGCCGAACGGACGCTCGAACGCGCCCAGGGCTATCGCGAGGCCGACCCGACTCAGGACGAGTTCGCCCCCGACGAGTACGTTCGAATGGCACACGAGGAGTACGAGCCGGTAATGGAGAATTACCAGCGGCTGGCCGTCGAGGCCCTGGAGAGTCTCCAAGCGGAGACGGCAGAATCCGACGTCTGATCCGCTTCGGCGCCGCCCGTTTTCCGGCAGCTCGGGCACGTTTTGGCCGTTGAAGCGTTGTCTGACAAATCATTAAGTAGCTGGACGAACGATCGTCCGCCAACGATGAGTAACAAGAACAAAACGATCTCTTTTCGGGTCAGCGAGGAGAAATTCGAGACCTTGCGGGAGATCGCCGAAGAGCGTGATATCTCGCTGTCGGCTGTCTTTCGGGATTACGTCGACATGCTCGTCGATCACAACGGCAAGGTCGAGGTCGTCCCCGAGCACGAACTCAACGGTGGGGCCGAGAGCGACGACGAGACCTTCCCCCCGCAGGTCGAGGTCCCGAAGTCGTTCATCCGCGAGCACGAGCGCCTCGAACTCGAATCGGATCACCTCCGTGAGCAACTCGAAGAGTACAAGCGCTACGTGACGAAACTCCGCGAGGAAGTCAACGGCGACGACGAGGACATCATCCAGCTCGAGGATCTGGACGGCACAGAGGAAGATGAGGAATCGGCTTACCGTATCGGCGAGTTCGAAGAGACGCTGTAGCGTCTTTCCGGTCGTCTTCTAGAGTAGCTGTTCGCGTCTGTTCTGTGCCTGTCTGGCGACGTCGGTCTCGCCTTCCACGTCCGCCAGCGATTCGACGGCTTCCAGCGTCCGGACAGCGTTATCAAGAAAAGAGAGTACGTCGCCGGGATAGGCATACAGCATGTAGTCGTCGCCCATCACGTCGACGATGGCGTCCGGGCCCAGCCCCCCGGCGCGCAACTCCAGGAGGTACCGGACGAACTTCTCCTCGGGATGGCCACAATGGGGGGCTGACTCGCAGTCACAGTCCATGAAGTCCTCGGCGAAATCGAGGATCCGATCCTGGGTGGCGTCGTCTACCTTCGCCAGGTTCTCCCCGTGAAAGAGGACATCCAGTGTCGCGCCGGAGAAGGCACTCTTCGGGAAGGACGTCTCCAGTTGGGAGACGAGCTGGCGGTGGTTCTTGACGTAGATCTTGTCGGTGATCGCCACGACGACTGAACGAAGGAGAGTGCCGGGCAAAAGCGTCTCGGAAACACGAGCGCTGTCCGGTCGCCGACGTCCTCCCTGCAAGAAATACTGCCGATGATAGGATAGCGACGAAAATTGCCACCCTGTGACGGCGAATAGCTTTCCGGAAGTATCGCCGGCAGTATCTCACCACTTCAGACGAAGCCACTGTTGGCCCTGAGTGCCCTATATGCCTGTACTTCGGCGGTTGACGGCTTCCCATCCTCTTGTGCCCGATACCGGACGCTCCACCGTTGAAGCGTCGGCCAACGGAAGTAGAGAACGGTCGGGATCAGCACCAATCCGATGTAGGCCATATTGGGCAGCGTGCTGCGGGCCAATCCTTCCCCGGAAAGGAGGGCGATAGCGAACACACAGAGCCACCATCGCACCGGCGAGATTCGAAAGCACGGTGTCTTTCAGCGATCTCATATCTATTGTCGTCCTCAACTGTCATGAAAACATTTCCTTATGTAATACTGCGGAATTCTTGGGAACGAACTTCTTCAGCTGGGAGACGAGCTGACGGTGGTTCTTGTTGTAGATTTTGTCGCTGATCGCCACGTCAGTATGATAGCGTGCTCCCGAGGGGAAAAAACGTCTCGGAGGCGTGTCGACGAGGACGGTAGCTCGACACTCGTTACGGTGTCCAGGTATCGATGACCTGCGTTCGATCGCTGTCGGGGGGCTCCCAGACGATACGGACCTCTTCAATGGATCCGGCATTGAGGGTGGAGCCCAGATGACTATCGGAGGGCGAAGCTGTACCCGTATAATCGATGTTCCACTGGTCACCGGCAGTCATTGTATCGCCGCTGTAGTGCTCGTCCATCATTGCATCCCGCGTAAACGCGCCCATATCCACGACAACTCTGTATTCCGATAGCTTCAGGGCCTCTCCACCGTCGTGCGTGATACTGAGCCAGCCTGTGGAGTTTTCGTACCGGAACTCCACCCTGTCAGGCCCGCTGTTCGACGGCCCTTTGTTCATTACGAACCCCGCGATCACCGCAGCGAGGATCACCGTAATCGCAACCATCAGAATCACGCTGATGACCGGCGACAAGCCCCGTTCGTCATTACCTTCCAATCTCTTGAGTACCATCATTTCCGACAGTAATCTTGGTCATATATAAACTCCACGAGTCGAATATGTAATCTCAAAACGAATTTTCGCCACGACAAGACGATTTATCGACGTATTACGATCTAGCTTACTCTCGAATGAAATTTTTCAAACAGATTACTATAGGTTGTTATTGACAATAAAAATGCCTTTCCGCGAAAGAGCTTCATATTTTAGACGACGGCGATCGAGTTCACCTGGTGCTCGTATCCATATACTGCATATTCCGCTTCTGAGGTCGTGATTATACTCCCGGCCGTAACAAACTGAAGGAATTCGTCACCACCGTGGTGGCGAATATCTTTACGAACGTACTGCCCGCAGTATTCGTTTAGCGACTTCCACAATATTGCGAATCTTTGAAGCTCTTTTCGGCTGTTTCTGGCTCGGCATGACTGGAATAATTTGAGAACGAAGGGGTTGTCCTTTCACCTCACGAACGACACGTTCACGCATTTTGTTCGACCTGCTCATTTACTACCAGTTAGCGATTCTGAAAACGCGCATGACGATTTAGGTGGCTTCCATCACTCATGATATTTGACCGGGTGTCCCGTACCGGTCAGGCGATGTGACTATCGCGGCAGTACCGACGCGCGGACTTGATCCGTGCGATCGACACGCTGTCGCTGTCCGTCGTCGATTGTCATCCCCCTCGCTTTGGAGAGGGCCGTCAGAGGCACGGGCCCACTGCACGAAGCGTGTTGCTCACCCCTACCCCCCCACAACACGCACGTTTCAATGAATATGTCTCGTCTGGTTCGATAGTCTTTTCTCGAAAGTACCGCAGTCCGTACGACTGTGTGGGCGTCTCCGGCCAGAGTGAGCAGCTGACTCCGGTCGCTTCGGACGTTCGCTCGCCACTTCTTTGTCCGTGGGCGCGACTTCTCATATCCGTTCGTCGCCAGAAGGTCCGGGTGCGAGAATTGAACCCGCGTCTCAGCCTCCACAAGGCTGAAGGATAGTCCACTACCCTAACCCGGACACGTATCCGAGAGTAACCGAGTCGAAGTCAAATACGTTACGACTCGTCGTCCGACCGCTAGGTCGGGCGATCCCACTCACCACAACCCCTTCGTTTCCACTCGAGATCCATTCACACGGGGACGAGTCACTCACGCACTCGGCCGAGCAGCCACTGGACAGCGACGCCGAGAGCGACCGCGCCGAACAGTCGTTTCCGACCACTGAACCGGACGAATTAGATCTCTTCGGGGAATCCCCACCACGCCGATCAGTGTTGCCGTGATGCCGTCTCCGCCGCCCGCACCCGACCTGTGGTCGGGCGGGCCGTCTTCGGCCCCTTTATCCTCAGCCCTGTTCGATGCCTCCTCGAACCCACTGCCGAAGCTATCGAGTCTGGCCACGGGGATGGCCGTCCTTCAGCGCCCTCTCATCGCCTGCTCTCGTGGCGGCACGAGGACTTCCCCCCGAAGAGAAAGGTATAGCAGTGTCGCTCTCTCAGATGGGGCCAAGATGGCCACAGAGAGCGACCAGCGCGAACGCGGGTTCGATCACGAGGCGATCGAACCCGCCTGGCAGGACGCATGGGCGGAGGCGGACGTTTTCCGCATCCCGGATGACGCCGAGGACCCGGCGTACGTCCTGGCGATGTTCCCCTACACGTCGGGGAACCTCCACATGGGCCACGTCCGCAACTACACGATCACCGACGCGTTCGCCCGCTTCGAGCGCATGCGCGGCGAGGAGGTGCTCCATCCGATGGGCTGGGACTCGTTCGGTCTTCCCGCGGAGAACGCCGCCGAGGAACGCGACACCAATCCCCGGGACTGGACGCTTTCCTGTATCGACTCGATGCGCGAGCAACTCACCCGGATGGGCTTTGGCTACGACTGGGAACGCGAAGTAGCGACCTGCGATCCCGACTACTATCGCTGGAATCAGTGGCTGTTCGAGCGCTTCCACGAGGAAGGCCTGGTCGAACGCCAGGCCGCCGAATTGAACTGGTGTCCCTCCTGCGAGACTGTCCTCGCGGACGAGCAGGTCGAGGGTGAAGACGAACTGTGCTGGCGCTGTGACACGCCGATCGAGACCCGCGAAATGGATCAGTGGTTCCTCACGATCACCGACTATGCCGAGGAACTCTACGAGGCCTTAGACGATCTGGAGGGGTGGCCCAACAACGTTCGGGAGATGCAGCGTAACTGGATCGGCAAACAGGAGGGCGCGAGCGTCGCCTTCGAGATTTCCGGCTACGGCGAGGTCGACATCTTCACGACCCGCCTCGATACGATCTACGGGGCGACGTATTTCTCTCTCGCACCCGGTCACCCCGTCGCCCAGGAGATCGCCGCCGAGAACGACGAGGTCGCCGAGTACGTCGAGATGGCCGCGGCCGCTGACGAGGACGACCTCGACGTGACTTCGGGCGTGTTCACCGGCGAGTACGCGATCAATCCCGCCACGGGCGAGGAGATCCCGGTCTACGTCGCCGACTACGTCCTGACCGACATCGGGACCGGCGCGCTCTATGCGGTCCCGGCCCACGACGACCGCGACCACGAGTTCGCGACGGCCCACGATATCGAGATCCGACAGGTCGTCGAACCCGCGGCGGACGCAGACGTCGATCCCGAGGACATCGACGTTCAGGAGGCAGCCTACACGGAGGACGGCGTCCTCGACCACTCGGCTGTCGAAGACGCTCGCGTCGCTCCCGAACCGTTCGACGGCCTCACGAGCGCTGAGGCCCGCGAGCGCTTCGTCGAGGTCTTCGATGGCGAGCATCGAACGGAGTACAACCTGCGGGACTGGGGCATCTCCCGGCAGCGGTACTGGGGGACGCCGATCCCGATGGTCTGGTGTGACGACTGCGGTGCAGTGCCCGTCCCCGAGGAGGACCTCCCGGTCGAACTGCCGGAATTCGTCCACACGACTGGCAATCCCCTCGACGCCGCCGAGGAGTGGAAGCACGTCTCCTGTCCCGAGTGCGGTGGACCTGCCCAACGAGAGACCGACACGATGGACACCTTCATCGGTTCGTCGTGGTACTTCCTGCGGTACGTTTCTCCGGGCCTGGAGGACGCACCCTTCGACACTGAACGCGCTTCCGAGTGGATGCCTGTCGATCAGTACGTCGGCGGGATCGAACACGCCGTGATGCACCTGCTCTATGCGCGCTTTTTCACGAAGGTGCTCGACGATGTCGACCTACTGGAGGGGGTCCGCGAGCCCTTCGAGAACCTCACCAACCAGGGGATGGTGCTGGGCGAAGACGGCAACAAAATGTCAAAGAGCCGTGGAAACGGCGTCTCGCCCCAGCGGATCATCGAGGAGTACGGGGCCGACACTGCCAGGCTGTTTATCATGGAGGCCGCCCAGCCCGAGAAAGAGTTCGCCTGGAGCGCCGAGGGCGTCCGGTCGGCCCACGACTTCCTGCAGAACCTCTATACGCTGGCCGTGGAGCATGCAGCGGGTGAGGTGACGACTGCAGCGGACGCATCCGCGGGGGATTCGGCGATCGCCGAGTACGTCGACCGCGAGATCGCGGCGACGGCCGCCAGGGCCACCGCGGAGTATGAGGATTTCCGGTTCAACCACGCCTTACAGGCGGTCCGGGAACTTGTCTCGCTGCTGCGCCGCTACCGGGAGGTCACGGCTGTCGATGCCGACACCTTCGAGAGTGGCCTCGTCACGGCGACGAAGTTACTCGCGCCGGTCGCGCCCCACGTCGGCGAGGAGATCTGGGACGAACTCGGTCGGGAGGGACTGCTGGCCGAGGCCGAGTGGCCCGACGCGGCGGCACCGGCCGAGTACGACCTCGAACGCCGCCTGATCGAGGATACCCGCGAGGACGTCCGGGACATCGTCAAGACGGTCGGTATCGAGGAGCCCGCGGAGATCACGCTCGCGGTCGCCCCCGCCTGGAAACACGACGTCGCGGACGTCGCCCGCGACGCTGAGAACGTCGTCCCGGCAGTCATGCAAAACGAGGACCTCCAGCGACACGGCGAGGACGCAGCCGATTACGCGAAGGAACTGGCCGGCCGGGGCCACGTCGAGGAGTTCCTCGATCCCGAACGCGAGGAGGCGACACTCCAGCGGGCCGGCTGGCTGATCGAGCGCGAATTCGACGCCGACGTCACCGTGTGTTCCGCCGAAGACGCCCCCGAGGAACTCGCCGGAAAGGCCGAGCCCGGCCGCCCGGCCATCGACATCGCGGAGTGATCGGATCGCTGACCGCCTCGAAGTCCGTCGGCTCGGTTTTCGTCCGCTCGAGTCTGTTCTCGCCTCCGTAGCGATGTCTGTTCGGGAGGCCACCCCTGCCGAATCGGTACTTTTGTGATGAATCATTTCATAATACGTGGTATGGACGATCGGATCGACGACCTGATCGACGAACTCTCGCTCGCGGAGAAAGTCAGCCTCACTCACGGAGCAGTTGACCCGGACGGCCGGGCTACCGGATACATCCCGGGAATCGAGCGTCTGGACGTTCCGCCGCTTCGGATGGTCGACGGTCCGCTGGGTGTCCGAATCCCGGGGGAGTCCTCGACGGCGTTCCCGGCACCGCTTGCGCTCGCGGCAACCTTCGACGACGATCTCGCCCACGAGTTCGGTGCGGCGCTCGGTCGAGAAACCCGCGGGAAAAGCCAGGACGTGCTCCTCGCACCGGGCGTGAATCTGATCCGTGTCCCGCAGAACGGCCGGAACTTCGAGTACTTCAGCGAGGATCCCATCCACGCGGCGGCGTTTTCGTCCGCGGTCGTCGAAGGGATCCAGTCGATGGACGTGATCGCGACGCCGAAACACTACGTCGCGAACAACCAGGAGACTGCACGCGCTTCGACCGACGTTCAGGTCGGCGACCGACCGCTGCGTGAATGCTATCTGCCTGCCTTCCAAGCGGCCGTCGAGGCCGGTGCTGGATCGGTCATGACGGCCTACAACACCGTCAACGGTACCCGGATGAGTGATCACGACCGCCTGATCAACACCGTCCTCAAAGGCGAGTTCGGGTTCGAGGGCTACACCGTCTCGGACTGGTTCGGGACCGAAGGTGCGGCTGACGCCGCAACCGGCGGCCTCGACGTCGAGATGCCTGGAATCACGATGGACGAGACGGTCGCACCCATGGCGGAGGATGAGGAGGATCCATCGGGTGACGATGGCGGTGTGGAGGCACCCACAGACACGATGTCAGACGACGCGGGGGGAGAGTCGATGTCGGCGGAGGTCGCAAACGGGATGCCCGACCCCGAGACCTGCGAGCGCTTCGAGGAGACGCTTGCGGACGCAGTCCAAGCTGGAGATGTCCCCGAAGAACGTCTCGACGATATCGTCGCCCGCGTTCTGAGGCAGATGGACCGGGTGGGGATGTTCGACGGCGATCGTATCGAGGGGGGCGTCGATACACCCGCTCATCGCGAGCTCGCCGAGCGCGTTGCCACGCGCGCCACAGTCTTGCTTGAAAACGACGGCGTCCTCCCCCTCGAGGCGGATGCCGACGTCGCCGTGATCGGCCCGAACGTCGACGAGGCGACCCTCGGAGGCGGCGGTTCCTCGGAGACCTCGCCCGTCGTCGAGAGTGCTCCCGCCGACGCGATCACCGACAGAGCCGAGGGCGACGTCGATGTCGTTCGTGGCCTGCCGCGGGTCGTGGGTGTATCGCTCATGGACTTCTTGGATGGGGATACCGATCCCGAACCCGACGGTGAGGTGGCCATCGACGCTGCGGTCGACGCGGCGGCCGAGGCCGAGGTCGCAGTTGTCTTCGCCCGCGATGTAGCGACAGAGGCCCTCGATCGAGAGTCCCTCTCGTTGCCCGACCGTCAGGACGAACTGATCGAGGCGGTGGCCGATGCAAACGACCGGACGGTCGTCGTCCTCAACACGAGCGGGCCGGTCGAGGTGCCCTGGCGAGAGGAGGTGGCGGCGATCGTCGAGAACTGGTATCCCGGCCAGGCCCACGGTGACGCGATCGCCGCGGTGCTGTACGGGGACTGCGATCCCGCGGGACGACTCCCGGTCACGTTCGCCCCCGAGGGGTCCTACCCGACGGCCGACGAGCGGCGCTTCCCCGGCGTCGATGGGCAGGTCCACTACGACGAGGGCGTCTTCGTCGGCTACCGTCACTTCGATCGCGCCGGGGCCGAGCCGACCTACTCTTTCGGCTACGGGCTCTCGTATGCCGACTTCGAGTACGTCGACGCCTCGATCGACGGGGAGCGGGCGACGGTCACCGTCGAGAACGTTGCCGAACGCGACGGCCGGGAGGTCGTTCAGGCGTACGTCCGCCCACCCGCCATCGAGAGCGTCGACCGACCGGAGCGAGAACTCGCCGGGTTCGCCGCCGTCGATGTCCCGGCCGGCGAGCGCGTGACGGTCGAACTCGATCTCGACGAACGAGCTTTCGCCCGATACGACGATAGCGACGGCTGGACTGTCGATCCCGGTGAGTACGTCGTCGAGATCGGTCACTCGCCCCGCGACCGTCGGCTGGAGCGGCCCGTCGAACGGTAGGGAGTCGTCCCGGTCGACGTGGCCCCGTGAGCGATCACCCCCGACGGTGCCCGCGGACAACGCCCCCGATAACGTCCGCGGGCGATCGACTGCCGACGACGGGTGATTTATGCCCCCGCTACCCGTAGCAGCAGTATGAGCACCGCCGACGCTGACGAGGAATCGGACGTACGGGCGGCGTTGCGGACGGTCACCCCACTCACGACTGAAGGCCCGAACGTCCAGATGAATCTCTTTGGTTACCTGGTCGCAGCACCGCTCGTCTTGCTGTTGCTCCCGTTGCTTCCGTTCATCGTCGCTGGATGGGTCGTTTCGAAGGGACTCGGCGTTCTCCGAGGCTAAGCCCGCGATATTGGAGCGTCCCGGAGAGCGCACAGAACGGAGACGGCCGCTCGTTACTCGGTTTCGACCAGTTTGTATGGATCGCCAAGATCCGTCTCCCGGGCGCGCTCGTAGATTACGTGCGCGCTGGCCACGTCCTGGATCGCCAGCCCGGTCGAGTCGAAGACAGTGACGCCGTCTCTGTCCCGTCGTCCCGGCAGGTCCCCGGCGACGATCGGCCCGAGTGTGGCGTCGATATCGTCGTCGGTCAGCATGCCCTCCCCGTACGGGACGTTGATCTCTCCCGAGTGCGTACACTGCTCGTAGTCATCGACGACGATCCGGGCGTCTAGGAGGATATCGTCGTCGATCTCGTGTTTCCCCGCGGCGTCGGCTCCCATCGCGTTGACGTGCGTGTCCGGGCCGACGGTCTCGACGATCGGCTCCTCGACGGGCGTCACCGTCGAGACGATGTCGCAGGTGGCTGCCTCCGCGATCGTCCCCTCGCGCACGTCGAAGCGATCGCCCCAACGGTCGAGAAAGCGGGCGACAGCCGTCTCGTCGGCGTCTGCGACCACCACGCGCTGAACGTCCCGGACCGTCGCGATCGCTTCGAGTTGGGAATCGGCCTGTCGGCCGGCACCCACGAGTCCCAGCGAGGTGGCGTCCTCGCGGGCGAGGTACTCGGTCGCGACGGCGGCCGCCGCGCCCGTCCGGAGGCGAGTGATCCGTGTTCCGTCGAGCACCGCGAGCGGAAAGCCTGTCTCGGGGTCTGTGTAGATGATCGTTCCCATCACCGTCGGGAGGTCGTGGTCGGCGGGGTTGTCGGGATGGACGTTGACCCACTTCACCGCCGCGGCGTCCCAGGCCGCTTCGCTCGTCCCGTCGCCCGGACGGACGGCGAGGTACACCGGCATCGACCGGAAGTCACCGTTGTATTCCGGAAGATCGACGTAGGACTTGGCGGGCATGACCGCGCGGTCGCGCGCGCTGGCGGCGAAAGCGCTCTTGACGGCTTCGACAATCGCATCCGTGGCGGCGAGACGCGTCACCGTGTCCGGCCCCAGTACTCTCGTTTCCATGTAACACAGTGTCACACCTATCTGATTAAGCGTTTGCTCTCTCCAGAGACGGTCTGTGCCGACCAAACTCGTAGACCAGAGCATCCAGCCCCACGAAACCTGTCAGTCGGCCCGCGAGATAACCCTCGTCGCCAAGGAACACGCGCCGGAGGGCGAAACCGTCGTCACGTGGTAGGGCCGTCTGCCGCGGGCGATTGTCCCTCTCAGCGCTCGGGATGGGTTGGCGCGTCGAAGCCCCCGCGGACGAGCGGCTTGGCGATGTGGCGTCGGGCGCAGGGCGGCACCTCGTACCACCCGCGTTCCAGGTCGCGGTCGATCGCGCGCTCGGCCTTCCCATCGGCGCTGGTCTCACAGTCCCGACAGCGGTATCCCTGTTCGCGTCCGGCACTCTTCATCGACCGGCCGCAGTCGGGGCACGTCGGCGTCACGCGTTCGGTCACCACGAGGTCGCGGACGGCGAACTTTTCGAGTTTGAGTGTGCCCTCGCTCACCTCGCCACAGACGGTCAGGCGGTCGCCCGCTCTGAGATCCCGCACGCGGTCCCGGAAGCGTTTGGTGGGCTCGAAGGCCGCACACTGAAGCGTCGGTGACTCCTCCCCGGCCACGCCGTCGTCATCGTCGACAATCGAGAGAAAGACGTGCCCGCCCTCGCGGGTTTCCGGCGGGTCGTCAACGACGCCGCTCACGCGATATGAGTGATCGTCCCGGACCGTCCCGACAGTCCCATCCTGCAGGTGTGCGTCGGTCCCCTGGTTGGTGACAAACAGCGATCGCCGCTCGACGGGTTCGGCCTCGATGGCGTCGGCTACCGCCCGCACTGTCGCGGGCTCGTCGCCACGGATCCCGTGGAGGATCGGCCCGGGTGTATGTGGGACGCAGACGAGTTCGCCCTCGCTGCTCGCGGCTCGTCCCTCTCCGATCGTATTTTCCGAGGCCCCCCTTCGGTAGGCCTCGCCACGATCGACGGTATCCCAGGCGGCGGGATAGGCTTGCTCGGCGGCGGCAAAGACCGACTCGGGATCGACCTCGCGGGGCGTCCCCCGACGGTCGGCTTCTCGGTAGGAGATACACTCGTACGTCCAGTCGTCGTTGGCCTGCCACGCGCCGACGGCGGCGAGCGCGCCGATCAGGCCCCGTCCGTTCCCGCCCGAACGGGTCGCGTATCCCAGGTCCGCCAGCAGGTCACGCGCGTCGGCAAGCGCGTGGTGTTCTTGCACGGCCTCGCCGGCGAACGCGACGACCTGATCCGGGATGTTCGTGGGAGCCTCCGGCGCGACGACGACGCCGGGGTTCGTCCGCGGGTCGCCTGTCTCGGCCATGTCCAGGTCCGTCTCGACGGCCGATAGCGCCGCTTCGACGGGCGCGTCGGTGTGGATCGCCAGCGCAGCGTTCCCGCGGGTCTTGTGCTCGACAGCCGGATTCAGACGGATCAGCAACCGGCGGTCGACCGCATGATCGTTTGCCAGTCGATCGGCTACCCGCGCAGCCAGGTAGGTCGTACACATCCCCCACTTCCGGGAGTCGGTGTCGTCGATCCCGATGACCGTCACGGACGGCTCTATTCCGGCGGTAGACTAACGGGTTTCGACCGCACTATCGACGACTAGTAAGTGAGTGGATAGGTCTGGTCGCGTACCGAAACCACCGGAGTGCGGATACACGGGCGCCACAACGCCTTTATAGAACGATCACGTTAGTTTTCCGTAGCGACACCAATGTCACGATCCGCACTGGTCGAGAACGTCACGGCCATGCTCGAGGACGCGGGCTTTCTCGTCAGCGACCGGTGTGCGATCCGACCGAAGAGCTTCGACGTGGCAGCCCGTCGGGGCGAGGACACGGTCCTCGTGAAGATCCTCGGCAACATCGACGCCTTCGACGGCCATACGGGCGCGGAGATGCGTCGACTGGGGGAGTACCTGCGGGCGACGCCGCTGGTTATCGGCCTCCGGACGCGCGACGAGGAACTCAAGCCGGGCGTCGTCTACTTCCGCCACGGCGTGCCCGTGCTCAGTCCGGACACGGCGATGGATTTCTTCCTCGAGGAGGTCCCACCGCTGATCTACGCAGCACCGGGCGGCCTGTATGTCAACATCGACAGTGACGTCCTGGCCGATGCCCGCCAGAATGAGGACATGAGCCTCGGGAAACTCGCTAAAGAACTTGGCGTCTCCCGGCGGACAGTCTCGAAGTACGAGGACGGCATGGACGCTTCCGTCGAGGTGGCCGCCGAACTTGAGGAGATCTTCGACGCGCCGTTGACCTCCCCGGTCCAGGTACTCGAAGGGGCCGAAGAGGTCCGCGACGACGACACGATGCCCGATGACCCCGAGGCCGATCCTGACGACGAACTCGTTGTGACGGTGCTCCAGCGGGTCGGCTTCGACGTGCACCCGACCAACCGCGCGCCGTTCAAGACCGTCAGCGAGAACCAGCGCCGACACGATCGCGTACTGACGGGGCATTCGGAACTCACCGAGGCCGCCGAAAAGCGTGCCCGGATCATGGCTTCGGTCGGCAAAGTGACACGCACCCGCGCCGTCTACGTCGTCGACCGGGCGACGCGGGATTCACTTGAGGGGACCGCCCTCGTCGAGGAATCCGAAATGGAGGGCATCGAGGACGCCGACGAGTTGCGAGACATGATACGCGATCGCGGCGAGGAACCCGCCTGAGAGCCTTTTCTTTCGAGAGCGATGGGAAATCAGAACGCACAACTCCCTGGTCTCCAATGAACGTGTATGTCAAGTGAATTGACGATCTACGAGGATCGTCTCGCCCGCCAGATGGACGCAGACGAGTTCGTCCTCGCAGTCGTGACTGCGACGAAGCCTGACTTCTACAAGCAAGCGCCGGTCGTCACGGCAGCCCGCGAACGGGGTATCCCGACGTTCGTCCTCCACACCGGCCAGCACTACGACGACGTCCTCGGTCACGGCCTCGCGGAGTACGGCATCGAGGATCGCGTCGCCGTCGACCTCGGTATCCGTGGAAGTCTCTCCCAGAAGACCGCACAGGTCCACCGACGGATCGACGAATTGAGTGACCATCTCGCCGAGGAGTGGCCCGACACCACGGTCCTGCCGATCGTCCACGGCGACACCCACGCCGCGGGCGTCGTCCCGCAAGCGTGGCTGTTCGCCACCAATCAGGCTGTCGCTCACAACGAAGCCGGCCTCCGCGGGATGTCCCCGGATTTCGAAACGTACGACGACCCTGCGGCGTTCGTCGAACGCCAGTGGGACGGCGAGTGGTCGATCAACCGCGCCGAACCGTTCCCCGAACAGTACGACACCTTCGTCGGCTCGGCGGCCTCGATCTATCAGTTCGCCCCCGTCGAACTCAATCGCGAACACCTCGAAAACGAGGGCTATCCTGCCGAGGTCGACGGCGAACAGCGGATCCCCGTCGTCGGAAACAGCGTCGTCGACGCCATCGAGATGAAACGTGATGCCGACTTACAAGAGAGTATCTTCGATATCTACCCTGTCCTGGCGGAACGCGACGAGTGGATCCGCGTGGACATCCACCGCCGGGCCAACCTCCTGCCCGACCGCTTCGAGGCGATCGTCGAGGGCGTTATCGGGCTGGTTGAGGCCGGCCACAATGTCAACTTCATCGAGCTGACCGCAACCGAGCAGGCCTTGAAACAGTATGGCTACCGCGAGAAACTGCTGGAACTCGACGAGAACCGGGAGAATTTCCTCTTTACCGGTCTCTGGAAAAAACACGCCCACGTCTATGAGTTTCTCACCTCCGGGCAGTGTTTCGCCGAGTTCACCGACTCGGGCAGCATGCAGGAGGAACTCAACTACATCGACGAGGCAGCCTGCCTGACGGCACGGTTCAACACCGATCGTCCGGAGACGGTCTTCGACGCCCAGACGAACCTTCTCGTGCCGCCAGTCGACGGCGAGTTCGTCCAGAATATGATCGAATACGTCGCCGAAACGACGGCCGTCCGAGAGGAGATCGCGACCGGTCCGAACCTCTATGGCGGGGATGTCGGCGGAGCGATCGTCGAGTTCCTCGCGGAGAAACGCGACGAAGAGCCCTTCGACTGGGCGCACGATCGCGTCGGCTTCTCGACGAGTGGCCAAGACTTCGAGTATCTCTGAGTTACACCGACCGGGGGTGGCATTCGATCCGATACCGCCACGTGATCGAGACAGTAGGTACTGGACGTAGTCCCCGACCCGATACCGCCATGTGATTGGGAAACTAACTTGTGTTCTCCTCGTGGTCCAATGACTATGCGACCGTATGTAGCCCTCGCCGTCGCGATCGCTTCGGAGATTCTCGGTACGACTGCCTTGAAACTGTCCGATGGCTTTAGCAATCTATTGCCGGCCATCCTCGTCATCGCCGGGTACGGTGCTTCCTTCTATACCCTCTCGCTGGCACTGGAGACGCTTCCGATCGGGCAAGTCTACGCGATCTGGGCAGCCATCGGTATCGTCGGGACTGCGACGATCGGTGTCATCTACTTCGGCGAATCCCTCGACTGGATTGCAGTTGTCGGCTTGCTTCTTGTCGTCGCCGGTGTTGTCCTCCTGACCCGTTCTAGTGCGTACACAGCCGCCCACTGATGTGCAGGCCTACCCATACGCTCACCCCTGACTCTTATCACAATGGAACGACAGGTTCTCGTATGGGGTCTCCACACCTTCGCAACGATCTCGCGGCCACGATCGAGGACGGCGACGTCGCTCTCGGTGTACTGGACAGCGCTTACAGTCCGCGACTCGTGGAGTTCTACGGCGAACTCGGTGTCGACTTCGTCTGGCTGGACCTCGAACATGGCGGTCCGGATCCCTGGGATGGCGACCGGATCGAGGACCTGTTGCGGGCCGGCGAGCGGACCGACGTGGAGTTGCTCGTCCGATTGCCCGACACCGATCCGACGCTCGTCCGGAAAGCACTGGATCTGGGCGTCCGGAACGTGTTCCTCCCGCGAGTGGAAACGGCGGCCGAAGTGGAGGCGGCGGTCCGCTCCGGGCGTTTCCGTTATGACGGCGAACCCGGCGATCGCGGGCTTGCAGCCCCGCGAGCCAGTCGCTGGGGGACTTCCGAGGCGTACGTGACGACCGAGGACGAGCAAACACTGGTCGGGACAACCGTCGAGACCGCGGCCGCCGTCGAGAACATCGAGGACATCCTCTCGGTTCCGGAACTCGGATTCGTGTTCATCGGGCCGTTCGACCTCTCAGTTTCGCTGGGTCACCCCGGCGAGGTCGACCATCCCGAAGTGCAGGAGGCCGTCGAGACAGTTCGCTCGACGGCACTCGATGCAGACGTCCCGGTCGGCGGCCTCGGGTTCGGTATGGACGACGTGGCCGAGAAGGCCGAGGCGGGCTACCAGATCCTCAATCTCGGGAGCACGACCGGCGCGATTCAGCAGGTCGTTTCGGAGTGGCTGGCAGATTTCGAGGGCGAACGCGCGTAGTCCCTCGACTGTTCGATCACCGTTCTAAAACTCCTGTTTCGGTCGCTACAGGGGCAGCGCGAAAATCCCTCAGGCGCCGCTGCCGTAGGTCTCTTCGAGATATTCGACGATGTCGTCGCTCTCGGGCATCCCCTCGATTCCGTTGTCGGTGTCGACGAGGACAGGTACGCCCGTCTGGCCACTCACTTCCTTGACTTCCTCTCTGGCACTTTTCGAGGACGGGACCATGTGGGATTCGTATTCGAGATCGAGTTCGTCGAGTTTCTCTTTGACTTTCGCACAGTATGGACAGCCCTGCAGTTCGTACAGTTCGAGGTTTGCCATCACCCAATGTACGGCAGCCATCCAAAAGAGTCCGGCGGTGCTGTCCGTGTTTGCCGTCAGGCAACCGTTTCGAGCACGCCGCCGGTCCGGACGATGAAGTACACGACGAACGCGGCCGCGAGAATCCACTGCCCGATGTGGACGTCGCGGTGCTCGCCTTTGGCGGCCTTCAAGATCGGATAGCTGATGATGCCTGCGGCGATCCCGTAGGCGATGGAGTACGTCAGCGGCATGATGATGATCGTCAGTCCCGCCGGGACCGCGTGAGTCAACTTGTCCCACTGGATATCGACGACGTTCCGTAACATGAGCAGGGCAACGACGACCAGAGCGATGTGCGAGGCGTACTGGGGGACGACCGTCGCCAGCGGGACGACCAGCAGCGCGAGGAGGAACAGCACGCCGATGACGAGTGCCGTCATACCCGTCCGACCGCCCTCCTCGACACCGGTCGCCGATTCGACGTAGGTTGTCACTGTCGAGGTACCGAGTATGCCACCGACGGTCGTCCCGATTGCGTCGGCCATCAGCGGCTTGTCGATGTCCGGGAAGTTGCCGTCCTCGTTGAGGAATCCGCCGGCCTGTCCGACGCCGACGAGCGTTCCGGCCGTATCGAAGAAGTCCACGAAGAAGAACGTGAAGACGATCAGTGCGAACGACAGGGCCTCGACGTTCTGGAGCCCCTCGATGAACGCGCCGGCCAGCGGTGTGATGTCGTATTGGGCTCCGGTGAGGTTCGAGAACTCGAAGCCACCGTTTCGGACGAACGTACCGGCGACGACCCCCGGATCCACGACGCCGGCAAACGTCGCAACGATTCCCGCGAGCGTCGTCGTGACGATCCCGATGATGATCGATCCCGGTGTCCCCCGGACGTACAGTATCAGCGTCAGGAACAACCCAGCCACCGAGAGAATGGCCATCGGGCTGGAGGCGATGTCACCGAGCGTCACGAGCGTCGCCTGGTCGTCGACGACCACTCCCATTGCTTCGAGTCCGATGATTCCCAGAAACAGCCCGATCCCTGTCCCGACTGCGTACTTGACTGGTTCGGGGAACAGCCTGATGATGTACTTTCTGGCCCCGACCGCGGTCAACGCGATAAAGATCAGTCCCTCGACGACCACTGCTGCCAGTGCCGTCTCCCAGGGAACGCCCAGTGCCCCGACGACAGTGAACGCGAAGAAGGCGTTCAGCCCCAGGCCGGGGGCCTGGCCGAAGGGCCGGTTCGCGTAGAACGCCATCACGAAGATCGCTGTCGCCGCTGCAAGGATCGTTACTACCGCTAGCATCTGTTGTACTTCCCCTGCAGTGTAGCCCTCGATCGCGATGCCGTCTGTGAATCCCCCGTCTCCGGGTTGATCAGTCATGATCGACGGATTGACCACCACGATGTAACTCATCGCGAGAAACGTTGTGATCCCGGCGATGATCTCCGTCCGAAGGTCTGTCCCGTGCTCCTCGAAGCCGAAAAAGTCAGCGAGTGTGTCGGTTACCGCCATGTGACTAACACAATCGACTAACTTGCACAGTATCGACTTAATCCTTTATTTATTTGGCCAACCAATGTACAAGAATGTGTATATTACTCGGAGAGCGACGTAAACGAAACGACGGGCCCATCGACGGCGTCCCGAACCCTGTCGATCCCCCCTTCTCCGACGGCGATCAGGGTGAAGACGCCAGTGACGGCCACATTGGCCCGCTCGGCCAGGTCGAGCAGGAGGCGCTGGGTCTCGCCCGACCTGACGAAGTCGTCGACGACCAGCACGTTCTCACCGGGGTCGAGCGCGCTTTTGGGCAGGGTGTACGTGATCTCGATGCCCGGCGTGAGGCGCTGGCGCGCCTCGAAGAACTCGGAGACGGCCGTCTCGCGGGACTTTTTCGCATAGACGGCAGGCACGTCGTAGTGGCGCGCCACCGCGCTCGCCAGGGTGATCCCGTCGGTGGCTGCAGTCAGGACGGCGTCGGGCGTCCCGAAGTCGTTGACTTCGGCGGCGACAGCAGCCACGAGGTCGAGTAGCGACTGGTCGTAGACCACGTCCGTGTTGTCGACGTACCCCTCGTCGTCGCGCGTGATGCGGGACTCGATCTCGGCGGCGAGGGTGTCGGGTCCACACTCCTCGACGACGTACCTGGCCCGATCGACACCGGGTAGAACGTGCCCGTTGACGTATCGGTTCAAGTCCCCCGTCGAGAGCCCGGTCAGTTCGGCGAGCTCGTCGTAGGTCCGCGTCGCTTTCAGTCGCCGGAGGATCGAGACGGCTTGCAACTGGAGGGTTACTTTCTCGGCGCGGCGCATGCCTCACCGCTTGACCGGCACGAACGTGAATATGTCGGAGGCAGAAACAGACTAGCTATACGCTTCTGTGGAATATCCGGTCGCGCTCAGTCCCTGTCGGCGAGCAGGTCCTCGGCGGTCACCAGTGCCTCGAGTTCGAGGTCCGCTTGTGCGAGATTCTCCCTGGCGCCCTCCTGTCGGTCGACGACGACCAGCACGCGCTCGACGGTGGCACCCGCATCCCGGAGTGCTTCGGCGGCGTCGATCGCACTCTGGCCCGTCGTGGCGATGTCTTCGAGGACGACGACTTCTTGCCCGTCAGTCAGTTCCCCCTCGATCAGGTTCCCTGTCCCGTACTCCTTGCGCTGTTTGCGGACGATGACGTAGGGTGTCTCCGTCTCGACGCTCGTTGCCGCGACGAGTGGCACCGCACCCAGTGCGACGCCGGCGAGTTTCGTCCCGTCGAGGCGCTTCCCGAAGGACTCGGCGATCAACCCCAGACAGGTCGGGTCGGTCTCGAAGACGTACTTGTCGACGTAGTAGTCGCTGGTACCGCCGTGGGAGAGCTCGAATTCACCGAATCGGACAGCCTCGGCGTCGGTGAGTGCGTCGATGAGCGCCTGGTTGGCCATGTCGGCGCTTCGACCGCCATCGCGCTAATACCCATCGAAATCACCGCGAGAGACCGAAAGAGGCTGACGGCCGACAGGCTGACTCCGTCGGTCCTCTCCCTGTAGCGAGGAAGAACCTCAGCGCTCCGGGTACTCCGAGAGTGCCTCGATGAGTGTTTCGCGACGCTGCCGCAACGTAGACAGTTCGTCCGCGACGGCGCCACTGGCCAGGCGCTCGCGCTCGTCGTCGTCCAATTGATCGCGTGCGCGGGCACTCTCCCGGAGTCGCTCGTAGTCGGTCTCCCGCGGCAGATCCCGCACAGTTCTGAGTTTCGTGACCACGTCCTCGGGGGCGATCCGACCGACGACGGCGATCAACTCTCGGCAGCGCCACCACAGTGTCGTCGCCTCGGCAGGAGGCCACTCGATCTGCAGCGGCCCGGCGTCGATTCGCCGGAGGTAGGTCTGGTGGGTCGCGACGTTCCGTTTTAGCTCTCTCGCATTGGGGACGTAGTGTTCGAGCTTCGAGACGGAGTACTCGGCGTATTCGAGCAGGGTCAGGATCGATTCATCGCCCGCCTCGCTTCGCTCGACGTACGTGGCCAGATCGTCGGGCGGCTGCCGGTAGGCGACTAGCGGATAGGACTCGGTCGTCTCGACGAACGAAAGTACCTCGCTGGCCGGCGTCTCGCGTTTGAACTCCCTGAACACGTCTTCGATCGTCCGGTTGTACGTCTCGATCGGCTCTCGAAGGCGTTCGATCGGCGCTTTCAGATCCGCTTCGCCGAGCGCGACCAGCTCCTCTCGCTCGCTGATCTCCGCTTCGAGTTCCCGCTTTCGAACCGCAACGTCGTGGCGTGCCGCCTGATAGCGTTCGCGCGTCCGTTCGCGTTCGTCGAGTCGCTCGACCAGGTCGGCGACGGGCGCGAGTTCGTTCCGTGCTGCCTCGAAGTCCGACTCGGTGAGCCGACGCTGGTGGAGGATCTCGTCGACCTCTTCGAAGCGATCGCGGTGGTCTAAGTCCTCGGGCAACCGCTCGACGAAGTTCGCGATCTTCTCCTGGAACTCGATGAAAACCCCGAAGTCACCGTCCCCCGTCGCCCGTTCCTCGTAACGATCGAACAGTTCCAGCAATTCGTCGTAGAATTTTTGGAGTTCTTCGAGGCGCTCTTGACCGCCTTCCTCAACGCGTTTCTGGGCCTCCTCGTGTGCCGTCGCCGCTCGCTGGAGGGTTTCGACGAGTTCCTGCGTGCTCTGGCCGTCACTCGCGGGGACACTCGAACTCATTCGTAGACATCGTCGGGGTCGAAGACCTGGGTTCCGACGAACTCCCCGTCGATCGTTCGGTGGAAACACGACCGATACCCAGTGTGGCAGGCCCCGCCCTCCTGGCCGATCAGGTACAGCAGCGCGTCGCCGTCACAGTCCACCCGGATCTCCTCGACGTGCTGGACGTTCCCGCTCGTCTCGCCCTTCTGCCAGAGTTCCTCGCGACTCCGGGAGTAGTAGTGAGCCAGCCCGGTCTCGCGCGTTCGTTCGAGGGCTTTACGGGTCACGTACGCCAGCATGAGGACATCCCCGTCCTCGGCGTCCTGGGCGACGGCCGGGAGATAGTCGTTGTCGTCGAACGCCAGGTCGACGTCGGCAGTCATGTCTCTTCCATCGGTGGTCTCCTCGCATAGGCTTTTTGTCCGGCACCGGTCTCTGCCGGGCGCCCCTCCGGCCGCTCACACAACTCCGATCCCCACGGCCGCAAGCAGCCACACCAGGACGTCCCCGGCGGTCAGACTCACCAGCAAGCCGCCGAACATCGGGACGAGGAAGGGGATCCCGGGCGTGATCCAGACTGTCTCGTTCTCGCGGAGGACGTCGAGTCCCTCGCGCAACTCCGTGGCGGTCGTCCCGTAGGCTCCGTGATCGAGATCGTCCAGAAATGCTTGAGCTCCCCAGGGATCGTCGTATTCCCCGCCGTCCGGGAGCGCCGGCATAATCGTGCCAGCGTCGCCTGGCGACATCGAACCGTCACCGGGATCGTTGGGGTCGTCCGGCAGTGACGCGGGATCGCGGTAGGTTTCGGGGTTCTCCCGGAGGTCGGCCAGTGACAAGCCCCGCCATTGGAGATACATCCGGAGTGCGTCCAGGTCGAGCCCACGTCTGGTGAACCCTCCCGGCGTTTCCAGCAAACGGCCATATTCCGCGCTCGCTCGCTCGACGGATATGGGCCGACCGATGACCATCGCCTTCGCGACGTGGCCACTAAGTGCGTTTCGCCCGGCAAGCACCAGCGGATACGCCAGTCCCACGAGGACGGCGTTCGAGAGGATCGTCAGTGAGAAGACGCCGAGGGGTGGCTGGATCGCTGGCAGGACGAATCCGTCGAAGAGGTACATCGGATACGTCGGGAACAGCACAGCCAGGACGATCAACGCCTTCGCGTCGGCCCCGCCGAAGCCACCGAACCACCAGAAAGCGTAGGCAAACGGGACCAGCAGGCCGAGGCTGAACGCGACCCGAATCGCGAACAGACCCGGGTCGGAGACGAACAGCCCACCGCCGGTCCAGACGAGCCAGCCGTCCCACGCGAGCAACAGGGCGCCGAGCGCGAGAAGTGGGAGCCAGGTCCGGTTGGGCACCCGGCGTGTCCGGACATCCCGCCAGGCGGCCCACCCCAGAACCGGGACTACCAGCAGTCGCAAGAGATCGGGGAGCGTCGCGTTCACACTCGACACTTTCGGGGCGGCGTGTTAGCGTTTGTGGAACGAATGTACACCAACGCTCTGAACGGATACCTAGCGGCCAGAATTCGAAAGCGGGTCACCGAACGGAAGGGGTGAACCCGATCAGATGACGCGGTTCTGCAGGTAATCGAGGTGTTTGGCGTTGTAGACGATCTTGACGTCGTCGGCGGACGGGGTGCCGACACACGTCAGCCGGACGCCCTTGTCTTCGACCTCCTCATCAGAGAGGATCTGCTGCATGTCCATGTCGATTTCGCCTTCCTTGACGATCGAGGCACAGTTGGCACACGCGCCCGCCCGACACGAGAACGGCCAGTCGTATCCCTGGGCCTCGGCGGCCTCGAGGATGTACTCGCCTTCGGCGACGTCGATGGTTCCGTGGTCCTCTTCGTCGAGGCCAGCGTCTCCGGCCTTCTCGAAGAGGTCGTCGTCGTCCATGTCCCAGCCTTGATCGTCCAGTACTTCGTAATTGAGGTACTCTACAGTGGGCATCACTGCCACCCTTCACGCCCCTGACTGTTAGACTTTGCTGTTCCGAAAGGTGCTTCGGGTTGTGCTGGCGGTCGCCGTGACTAGGCGGAGTTCAAATCCAGTTTATCCCCTATTCGTTGCTCACGAATTGTTCGCGACAGAAGACGCCGGGACTGGGATTTGAACCCAGAACCAGACGATCGCTCACTTCGTTCGCGCTGCGACTGGTAGGGCTTCAAATCCCATCCATATCGTATTTGCCGCTCGCGGATATGCTCGCGGCAAAAGTGTTCACGGGTCGCTTCGCTCCCCGTTCACTATTTCGACGGCCCTCACTAAGTTCGAGCCGTCCACGCCAGGACTGGGATTTGAACCCAGAATCCCGAAGGGGAACACGCTTTCCAGGCGTGCGCCTTACCGTTCGGCCATCCTGGCTCGTACTCGACAGTGTGGTATCGGGGGGTTAATCGTTTTCGCTCTCGATCGCTCAGCATTCCCCTGGTTCGATGGCCCAGTGGCCGGTTGTCCTCACTCTGGCGTTCCCGATTCCACACGTCTTGTTGAACCCGCACCGCCGTGGTTTGTGGACGCGCCGGCACAGACCAGCATGTTGGACTCCGTTCTCGGCCCAGCGGTCGTCCCGCCCACCGTGGTTCCACATGGACGCCCCGGATTGGCCCTCGGCAGGTCAGGACCGTCGTCTGACCAGATACGGACGGCCGAACTTGACGAGTATCGCCGCGCCAACGGTCACGAGCACGGCGATTGTGCCTTTGACGAACGGGTTGACTCGCTCGGTCGTCAGTAGTTCGTACCCCTGGAGCAACACCAGAAAGGAGAATCCACCGACCAGCCCCCACAGGATGGCTGCCCGCCAGCTTATATCGGCGTCGATCATCTCAGCGCGTCGCCACGGCTTCGATCTCGACGCCGACGCCCTTCGGGAGGGCGGCCACCTCGACGGCGCTACGGGCCGGTGGGGACGCCTCGAAGAACGTCTCGTAGGCCGCGTCCATCGCCTCGAAGTCGTCGATGTCCTCGACGTAGACGGTCACTTTCAGTACGTCGTCCATGCCTGCGCCGGCTTCGGCAAGGACTGCCGTGACGTTCTCTAAGGCCTGCTGGGTCTGGACATCGATGTCTGCCTCGTCGAGCAGATCTCCGTCCGGCGTCAGCGGGATCTGTCCGGCGGTGAATACCAGATCGTCCGTCGCTGTCGCCTGGCTGTAGGCACCGACAGCGGCGGGCGCGTCGTCGGTCTCGATCGTGTGCTTCATACGCTCGTTCCCGACGGCCATGTGTATAAAACCGCCGTCGATGCCTGTCACTTTATCATGGTCGCCGACCTCGAATGCCGTATGGATACCCGGCTACGGTACGGACTCGGTGTGTTGGTGCTCGGCCTGGGGAATCTGGCCGTGGGTGTCTCCCAGTTTGCTGTCGGCGATCAGCCGACGCTGACCGTCGTGTTGGAACTGGGCGTGGGCATCCTCTTGACCGGATTTGGCGCCGCTGTCGTCGACAATCCTGATCGGATCGACCTCGACCAGATATCGACGCGGGTGTTGCAAGCGGTCGGCTGGGTTGGTATCGTCCTGGGCGGATTGATGATGGTCTGGTCGGCTGTGGTCGTCGTCGGGGCGCTGTGAGGGCTTTTGGACTCCGGGCGGTCAGCGATCCCCACAGTACTCGACGAAGTTCCGAAGGATGCGAAGGCCAGTCTCCCCTGACTTTTCGGGGTGGAACTGCGTTCCCATGACGTTGCCCGCCTCGTTGGCGACGACGCTGGCGAAGCGCTCGCCGTAGTCGGTCGTGGCGACGGCAGCGTCTCGGTCGTCCGGTTGGGCGTAATACGAGTGGACGAAATAGGCGTGTTCACCGTCGACGCCCGCCAACAGCGGGTGGTCGCGCCCGACTGAGAGTTCGTTCCAGCCCATATGCGGGACTTTCCGGTCGCCACCGAAGCGCACGTTCGTCCCGGGGATCAGGTCCAGTCCCTTCACGTCGCCCTCCCCAGCGTGTTCGGCCTCTTGACTGTCGGTCAATAGCATCTGCATGCCGAGACAGATGCCTAGTAGCGGTTTGCCCTCGGTGGCGGCATCGAGGAGGATATCGCGGAACGGACCGGCGTTATCCATTCCCTCGCTGAACGCGCCCACTCCTGGCAGGACGATCCCGTCGGCGGCGTCGAGATCAGCAGGATCGTCCGATATCTGGACGTGGGCGTCCGCGCGTTCGAGGCCGCGCGTGACACTCCGGAGATTGCCCAGTCCGTAATCGAGGACGACCACCTCGGCGGTCGTCTGGCGCTCGGTCATACCCGCTGTTCGATCGGCCCGGCCTTGGCCCTTTCCGTTCGCTCAACGGTTGCCGATCGTCCCTTGATTCGCCCGCCTCGGCGATCACTCTGACGCGGATCGGGCGACCGAATCCAGGTTCGGATCGCGATGGGGTGACCGACCGAAGACGGCGTCGGCCAGCTCCTGTTCGTCGAGTTGTTCTTCGAGTACCCGCTCTAGGCGGTTGACACTCGTCTGATCGAGGCCGTGGGCTTCGATCAGATTCTGGTAGGCCGACTCGTCGGTGATCGAGGTGAACAGCTCGTACAGTGAGGCCATCTCGTCTGGCGTCAACTCGGCGATCCGCTCGGCGTCCTCGAGACCGAGCTGTCGCCGACGCTCGGCGTCGACGACGTGGCGGATGACGACCAGTGCGACCGTCGGAATCCCTCGCTGGCTCCCGAATGCCGTCAAATCGAGCTCGGTCATGATTCCCAGGATGCGGTCGCGCTCCCAGGGCGTCAGATCGAGGGCGTTACACAGCGCGTGCGTGATCCGTGCCTTGTCCAGGCGGTGCATCCGCTCGGCGTGGCCGGCCATGGCAGGGTGTTGCTCGTCGTGGAGCCGCCGGAGCGATTCGTCGACGTCGGCGTCAGGGCGATCGGGGCGACCGATAATCGTCGCACTGGGGGTTACCACGTCCCACTGCCTGATCGTCGCGTCTCGGTTCGCCTCGGCTCGCGAGAGCGTTCCATCTCCTGGCCGGGTCGAAACTTCGCGCTGCTCGCGCCACTCTTGGCGCTCCCGGTCGGCCGGCTCCTGGGACCGACTCGCGCCGTTCTCGCCCTCGCTGTCCATCACTACGTGACTCCTCGCTACGGACAGTTGAATCCACTGGGTCCGGACGCATTCGCGTCTATCGAACGTTGACTTCCCTCGCAGAAACCCCGTCTATATCTTCACCTTGTAACCAGAAGCACTTAAAGAAAACCGAGGAGCTGAGTCAAGTCGTCGATAAGGCACTCTCGACAGCATGTCTCGAAGCGAAAATCACCGGGAGAAACTCCGTCTATATCTTTACCTTGTGACCAGAAGCACTTAAAGAGATTCGGCCAGGGCGAACTCAGAAGTCCCCCAATTCGGCCTGTCCGCCGCCGCCAGCCAGATCAGCGGCTTGCCGGATCGTCTCCTCGAAGGTTTCCTGCTGGCTCCGGTCGTACAGCGTCGCTGCTGGATGGACACAAACGAGCACGCGTCGGTGCGCGTCTCCGATCGCGACCGTTTCGATCGAACCGGCCTCGCTCGTGACGGCCACGTCCCGACCGAGGAGGTGCTCGCCCGGAACCTTCCCGAGCGTGACGATCACCGTGGGATCGACGAGTTCGATCTCCCGTTCGAGATAGCCCCGGCAATTCGCCAGTTCTTCGCTCCGAGGATCGCGGTTCTCGGGTGGGCGACACCGGACGCAGTTGGTGATGCGAACGTCCGCGCGGGCCAGTCCAGCGTCCCTGAGTGCGTCGTCGAGGACCGTCCCGCTCCGGCCAACGAAGGGTTCGCCGTCGTCGTCTTCATGCTCGCCAGGTGCCTCGCCGACGAACAGTACGTCTGCGTCGGCTGGTCCGACGCCGTCGACGATCCGCGACCGCGAGGTGACGAGTTCCGGGCAGCGTTCACACCCCGTCACCGTGAGGTCGTCCATGTGGTCCATGGGCGGGCGTGGGACCCGGGTCGCCAAAAGCCCCGCTATCGCTTCGAGCCGAACGCGCCGTCCGCGGCGCGGGCCGCCAGTCGCGCCACCCGGAGCGGCTCGGGTCGCCCGCCCTCGGGCGTGAACCCCCGGACAACTTCGCGTGCTTTGGCCCCGTCCAGGCCGACCTGGCGGACGTAGATCGTCTCGCCGTTGACGGCCACCGGTTCGCGGTCGGGCTGGGTCTGGTAGGTCGATAGGCGACGGTCGAGCGCCTCGCCGGAGAACTCCTCGCGAAGCGCCGGCTCTAGCCCGTCGCTCTCCTCGAAGGTGACCGAGAGCACCGGGAACCCGGTCGCCGCGTGGATCGCCCGGAGGTCGACGACGTTGAACCATGCGGGGGCGATCCCGGCGACGAGCAAGTAGCGGACGTCTTCGCGGTCGAGGCGCTCGACCATGTCGACGATCGCGTCGGTCGCGTCGCTCCCCCCGACAGTGCAGGTCCCGAAAACGAAGCCGTCGACGACACGGTTGGCGCGGACGACTGCGCCGGCTAGCGTCGAGCGCTGGGCGACGAACGATTCGGCGATACCTAGGGCTCGAACGCCCGCTTTCATGACGATAGCTGCCAGACAAAGGCGGGAACCATCCCGGACGAACGGCCCGCTCGCGCGACGGCCACGCCAGTCACGTCAGGTATTCTCCTTGATGTCGGATAACTTATCGAGCAGTTCGTCGTTCGAGGCGGTGAACTCGAACTCGACGTTGCCATCGTGTGTGTTTTCGGCGGTATTTACCCCGTCATCATCGTCAAAATCAGCGTCGAGGTCCTGCGCGTCCTGTTCGGATTCGTCGTAACTCCCGAACCCCATGTCATGTGTACGTATGACTGTCGTGGTGAAAAATCACACGCCCCTCTGTACGGTATGGTATTCTTCTAACCCGCGTGCTAACGGATCTACCGCCAGACTCAACAGGTCACTCGCCCCAACCTACACATATGGACGTACACAACGTCACGAGCGACGCGGAGACGTTCACCGCCAACGTCTATCTGGCGACCGGCGAACGCCCGACGCTCGTCGATGCCGGCGCGTGGGACGGCGTCGTCGACGCGATCCGCGAGCACACCGACGAACTCGACGCCGTTGTCGTGACCCATCAGCACGGCGACCACGTCGCCGAACTCGTGTCCGTCCTCGACGCGTTCGACGCCGACTGCTACGCCTACGCCGAGCACCCTCGGCGAACGGATCCTCTCGACGATGGCGACACCGTCGAAATCGGCGACGAGACCTTCGAGGTCGTCCACACGCCGGGCCACGCCGACGACCACGTCTCGCTGGTCAGCGAGACCACCCTCTTTTCGGGCGACGTGGTGGTCCACGACGACGGCGCTTTCGAGTACGGCAGTTTCGGCCGGACGGACAACCCCGGCCAGTCGCGCGAGCGCCTCATCGAGTCGATCCGCGAGTTGCTCGATCGGATGCCCCGTGGCGTCGAGCACATGTACAGCGGCCACGGCGGCGTCTTTCACGGCGACGTCCGCGACGTGGTCGAAACGGCACTCGAACGGGCCGAGAAACGCGAGCCAAAGTACGACTGAATTTTCTGCACAATTCGTCCTTTAAGTGCTTCTGGTTACAAGGTGAAGATATAGACGGGGTTTCTCCGGGCAGTTCTAGTCGTCAACGTGTGTTCTATTCCGAGAGAGGATGGAGTGGTCGGTTGAGGTTGCAAGCGTTCTTTAAGTGCTTCCCGTTACAAGGTAGAGATATAGACGGGGTTTCTGGCGACAGTTTTTCCGTTGCCTACCGTCGGGACTGTGGGCTGATGGCAATCCGGCCACCAGAGCGATACGGTTTTGAGACGCCACCGAGAAGCCGTTTCCATGTTACCACGCCAGTACGTCCGCGAGCATCCTGCGGAGGTTCGAGAGACCCTCGAGGCTCGCGGCGTTGAGGACGTCGACCTCGACGCAATCCTGGAAATCGACGAGGAATGGCGCGAGCTGAAGGCCCGCGGTGACGACCTGCGACACGAGCGCAATGAAGTCTCCTCGAAGATCGGCGAGTTGAAACAGGCTGGCGACGAGGCGGCCGCCCAGGAGGCCATCGAGCGCTCTCAGGAACTGAAGACCGAACTCCAAGAGGTTGAACAGCGGGCCGACGAACTCGAAGACCAACTGGAGAAGCGACTACTGGAACTCCCGAACATTCCTCAGGATGGCGTTCCGGAGGGCGAGGACGAAAGTGACAACGTGGAAACCAGGCGCTGGGGATTCGACGAACTCCGGGACCTGCCCGACGAGGTGATCCCCCACTACGACCTCGGTGAGGAACTCGACATCTTGGATTTCGAACGCGGCGCGAAAGTCTCGGGCGGGGGGTTTTACTTCCTCAAAGGTGACGCCGCCCAGCTGGAACACGCCCTCATCCAGTTCATGCGGGATATCCATCGTGAGCAAGGCTACGACGAGGTGGTTCCGCCAATCCCGGTCTCCAGCGAGTCGATGACCGGAACGGGCCAGCTCCCAAAATTTGCTGACGACGCCTACAAACTCGAAGAGGAAGATCTCTGGCTGTGTCCGACTGCCGAGGTGCCGGTAACGAACATGTACCGCGACGAGATACTGCTCGCCGACGATCTCCCGTTGAAACACCAGGCATACACGCCGAACTTCCGTCAGGAGGCCGGCGAACACGGCACCGAAACTCGCGGGATGGTCCGCGTCCACCAGTTCAACAAGGTCGAACTCGTCAACTTCGTCGAACCCGAGGACAGTGACGACCGCCTGGAGGCACTGCTCGATGAGGCCGAGGCAGTCCTCCGACAGCTGGACCTGCCCTATCGCGTGCTCGAACTTTGTACCGGCGATCTGACCTTCGCGTCGGCGAAAACCTACGATATCGAGGTCTGGGCTCCAGGCGATGACATGGACGACGGTCCCGAAGCAGGCGGGCGCTGGCTCGAAGTCTCCTCGGCCTCGAATTTCGAGGCCTTCCAGGCCCGGCGGGCCGGGATCCGCTACCGGCCCGAACGTCACGAATCCGCGGAGTTTCTCCACACGCTGAATGCCTCGGGACTGGCGCTGCCGCGCGTGCTGGTGGCAATCCTGGAATACTACCAGAACGACGACGGCACCGTGACCGTGCCCGACGCGCTCGTCCCGTACATGGACGGCCAAGAGCGAATCGAAGGTTCGGAGAAAGTCGGCGAGAGCGCGCTCGGCGCGGGCGATCGGGAGTAATCTGCCCGTTCGGCCCCTTTCTAGCCTGATATCGGTATCGCGATCATGGTTGCCGTCCACGTCCCGGCTTCGGCGGCCCGACGTTCGGCAACAGACCCAAACGGGTGGCGACAGTCCCCACATCTATGGCCGACGATCAACTCGCGGACCTCGCCGGATCGGCACTCGAACTCGAAACTCTCCTCGACTATCAGGACGGGGCGATCGTCTCTCGGACGCTGGTCGATCGAGAGAGTGCGACGTTGACGCTCTTCGCCTGCGATGAGGGCCAGACCATCAGCGAGCACACCGCCCCCCATGAGGCACTCCTGCAGGTACTCGACGGGACCGCCCGCGTTACGATCGACGGGACAGACCACGAACTGGAGGCGGGCGAATCGATCGTCTTCCCCGCCGACACACCCCATGCAGTCGCCGCAACAGAGCGATTTAAGATGCTATTGACAATGGTTCGATAGGTACCAGCCACCACGAGACGGCGTCAGGGAACCCGGAAGACTCGTATCGTGTCGCGCTTGGTCCGCTCGACGAGCAGCTGGGCCAGCCCCAGGTCCGTAAAGACGGCTTTCCAGTCGCGATGAAAGAGCGGGAACTCGTCGTCGACGTAGCTGACGTCGTCGGCGTCCGGCCCCCGGTTGGGCCGGTTACCCTCGTTTTCGGCCGTGATCAACAGGTCGCCGGTGATCCGCGTCAGTTCCTCGAACACCCACGCGTCGTCGGGGTGGACGTGCTGGAGGGTCTCGACCGAGTAGACGACGTCGTAGGCGTTCTCGGGATACTCCGGGAGGAGGTCCTCGATTGCGCCACTCAGAAATGTCCCCTCCTCGGCGAGTCGCGGGTACTCATCGGCCATCACCTCGAAGGAGTCGTCGTTGATGTCGATTCCGGCGAGGTCGGTGTAGCCGGCGTCCAGAAGATGCGCGAGGTGGCGGCCCGAGCCACACCCGAGTTCGAGGATGCTCGCGTCCTCGTTCGCGTAGTACTCGAGGACGCTTGCGAGCGTCTCGCTGACCTCGTTGTGGCCGATGTGGGCGTAGTACTCGGGCGAGTAGGCCCCCGAGCGCCCGGCCCAGATCCGGCGGTTGTCTTCCGGGTCCATGTGCGTTACTGCGCGATAGAAGAGTCGAGGAGAAAAGGCCGACGAACCGATTCTCTCGACCGTGTCCGTCTCTCCGGACGTTGGCGATCGTCGATTCGATTATGATACTCTAGAGTATCATACTCCAAAGTATCATACTTTAGAGTACGATTATAGGAAGTATTATTGTAGGCACTACCCTAGGAGAGGTATGGCGGGGTTCGTGAACCGGACGGCGGAGCTGGGGCGCCTCGAGAGTCTCTATGAATCGGACGAGGCCGAACTCGCAATATTGTATGGTCGGCGCCGGCTCGGAAAAACGGCCCTCGTGAAACGATCGCTCGAGGCGTACGACGACACTGTCGTCTACCAGGCGAAACAGAAGACGACTGCGTTACAGCTGGAGCAGTTCATCGACGCGGCTGCAACGTCGTTTCCGGGAGTACGACGGATTCGTGAAGATTGGGAGCAGATCCTGGGGTATCTGGCCGAAGAAGACGCCATCGTCGTCCTCGACGAGTTCCCATACCTTATCGAGCAAGACGAGAGTCTTCCGTCGGTACTGCAGGCGATGTTCGACCACGAACTCGACGATTCGGCGGCGACCTTCGTCCTCGTCGGATCCTCGATCAGTATGATGGAAGAGGCAGCACTCCTTGGGAATAGCCCGCTCTATGGCCGATCGTCGGTGAAGCTCGACATTCGACAGCTCCCATTCGGGGCTGCGATGGCGTTCCTCGATGACGCCTCCACAGCCGACGAACAGATCTGCACGTGGGGCATTTTCGGCGGCACCCCATATTATCTTGAAGAAGTCTCGCCCGAGGCGTCGCTTGGTGAAAACGTCTACAGAACGATCCTCTCCCGGCACGGGACGTTGCACGACGAACCCGATTACGTGCTTCGGATGGAGTTACGGGAACCGACGCGGTATTTCTCGATCCTGGAAGCGATCGCCGGCGGGAAGACGACCCGTAACGAGATTGCCGGGGCGACCGGGATCGACTACAATCAACTCTCGAAATATCTCGACCGGCTTTCGAGATTGCGCTTAATCGATCAACACGTCCCGATTACCGAACGGAAAGAACGGAGCAAACGGAGCCGCTACCGTCTCCGTGATCCCTTCTTTCGCTTCTGGTTTCACTTCGTCTACGGGACTGGAACGCAATACGACGAACTCGGCGAGGAGGCGTTCGAAACCGTCATCGAACCGGAGCTGGCCGACTTCGTGAGTCCATCGTTCGAGGAACTGTCCAGCGACGCACTCAGAACGCTCTATCCGGAACACACGATCACGGAGACGGGACAGTGGTGGTACGACGATCACGAGATCGACGTGGTTGGATTGACGACGAGCGAGACGCTGATCGTCGGTGAGTGCAAGTTTACGCAGGCTCCACTCGGGTACGACGCGTTCTCGAAGCTCCAGAATCACGTCGAGGAACTCCGATGGACGCCCGAAGACGGGGGCGATCGAGTCGAGACGTACGCGCTCTTTTCCCGGAGTGGGTTCACCTCGTCAGTCGAAGAAGCAGCCGACGAACGTGACGATCTGAAATTGTTCAGTGCCGGTGACGTTGTCGAGGCACTCACGTGAGCAGGTTTTGGAGTGACGGAACTAGTGGACTGCACAAGCGTCACTGTCTCTTCCCTAACTGAGCGAAGCAACGGTCGGATTCTCGATATTGTTACTGGTTGGCGTGCAAGATGGGGGCGCGTATCTTTCACCCGATTCGTCACAAAGAATAGTCGATTCAATTATCTTATCGGCGTGTAACACTCTTAGTTTGATCTATTCGAAAGCCATATATAATGTCAACGGAAAATGCAAATTGGAGTTGAAATCCATGCCAGATATTAATCGAAGGAAGCTACTGAAAGCGATTGGTGCAACAGCAAGTACATCTACCCTCGTTGCTGGTTCAGCGGCTGCACAAGGGCACAAAAAAGTTCCAGGCGCCCCCATCCGTAACTGAATATGGCCCGGAAGACGATGAATTAGAGAACATTCTGAATGTTCCTAAGGTCAAATCTATTATCGACGCTGTACAAGGAATCGAAACGGGGGATGCGACAAGGAAAGAAATACAAATATCTGAGACAACTATCAAAGGGTGGGAGATATCTACGAACGTTGGGGTGTTGATTTTTGCGGAATCCTCCTCAGGAGAAACGGAGGCCAAATTAAATTTGGATGATTTATCAAAAAAGACGGGTGTGAAAAAAACATCTCCCGCGGCAGTATAAATCGGTCCCCCGAAATTCGCAAATGGCGATAGTTGGACATGAGGAGTCGATCTCTATGCTTCGACTAGCTACCGATAAGGAAGTCGGTAAGATTCAAAAACGTGCACCTGGTTCTACTGATATTATCCGCGCTGCTTATGATAGTAATGAAGGCGCTTTCCTAGCGCTATCAGATGAAAATAAAATGTATCGCGTTGAAAAGAAAGGGAACGGTCATGGCAGAGCAATCCCATCCAGAAACATTGATGAGGTGACTCCAACGCTTGCATTTACGGATACTTCGACACCGCAGAGTTCCGTGAATGGGGAGAACCCAATATCTACTCAAGGTGCCCTTGATTGTGGCCTATCCTGTGCCGCCTGCGTCTCAGCGGCGCTTTCAAAAGGTCTCTGTTATTGGTCGTGTTTCCAGTCGGCCGGTCTGACTTGCTTGGTCTGCATTGCAAATACTAATTTTGCCCTTCCTCTAGCATGTGCCCAGTGCTTTGAAGATTGTGGGATAAGTGCATGAGCGAGACCAGACTTTTGATTCAGATGGTATTTAAGGAGTAAGAAGAACAAATCTTGACTTCTTTTGGTAAATGAGCTAGATTATTCCTATTGCCCAAAGAACAATTATAATGGATATTATAGTTCCAAGAAGTCCTGCGATTCTCCCTTTGGTCTTTCGTTCCATTACGATGTGTTAATTGTCGATTGAATTGAATTCTTCGATTGTTGCGAATTCCTGAGATCTATCTTCGGCAAGAGCTTGCGGAGACCATCGATTAACAGAGACACTCGTGTTGGACTCGACTCGCATTGACGAGCTCTGTATGAATCGCGGTGGCGAGATCGTGCTCGCCTTTGCTTGTGCTTCGGTGGCAATTCCGAGCCGATAGTAGGTCTTTGTCCGGTTCTGAGTACACAGTTCGGCGAGGCGCTCCCCAAACCCGTCGTCGTAGAGTCCGACCTCGGTACTCCGCTGGTACAGTCGCGGGTGACTGCTGATAACTTCGGAGGCCGCCATTGCACCATCGTGAATCAGGCGGAACTGAATCGTCCGTTCTATCGCGACGAACGACGACTCGATGACGGCGGGGCTTGAGGAAGGAGACGCCGCGCTACAGCGCTTCTTTGTACGCTTCCAGCGCTTTCTCGATGTCTTCCTCAGTATGGGCCGCCGAGACGAACTGGGATTCGAACTGGTTGGGCGTGAGGAACACACCCTGGTCTTTCATCGCCGGCCAGAAGAGCCGCTCCCAGCGCTCGGTTTCGGCGCGATCCACATCGGATCCGTTCTTTGGACAAGCTCCGTAGCTCGGGCAGGATTCGCGCTGGCGACAGCCCGACCCACAGTAATTCTCGCCACTCTCACCGCCGCGGGTGAAGATCACCTTGAACATCGAGTCCGATCCGACGACGGTGTATTCGGGGGCGCGATCGGCGACAATCTCGGTCAGGCCCTCGCGCATTTGCTGGCCCAGATCGTTGACGTGCTCCCAGACGTCGTTCTCGGCAGCGTAGCGCAACGTCTCCAAGCCGGCGGCCATCGTCACTGGATGTCCCGAGAAGGTGCCCGACTGGAAGACATCGCCCGCGGGCGTGAACTGTTCGATGATCTCGCTCTTGCCGCCGATCGCCCCGACCGGGAATCCGCCGCCGACGATCTTCCCGAACGTGGTCACGTCGGGTTCGATCCCGAACTTGCCCTGAGCACACTGGGGACCGCCCACTCGGAAGCCCGTGATCACCTCGTCGAAGATGAGCAACGAGCCGTACTCGTCACAGAGATCGCGGAGGGTCTCGTGGTAGCCGGAGACGGGGTGGACGATGCCGTGGTTGCCAAGGATCGGCTCGGTCATGACCGCCGCGATCTCGTCACCGTGATTCTCGAAGACGCCTTTGACGTACTCCTCGTCGTTGAACGGCACGGTGATGGTGTGCTCGGCGAAACTCTCTGGGATGCCCGGACTCGACGGCTGGGTATGATGGCCCTCGCCCTCGACGAGCGTGGATTCCTGGGCGCCGTGATAGGAGCCCTGCATGATGACGATCTTGTCTCGTCCTGTGTACCCGCGAGCCAATCGGACGGCCGAGACGGTCGCTTCGGTCCCCGAGTTGACGAAGCGCGTCATCTCGACGCTGGGGACGTGGCGAGCGATGAACTCCGCGAGTTCGACCTCGACCTCCGTCGGTGCGCCGTACATCGGTCCTTCGGCCGCTCGCTGCTGGATGGCTGACTGGACCTGTTCGGGCAGGTCGTGGCCGAGCAGAAGTGGTCCGTAGCCCATCACGAAGTCCAGATAGCGGTTGCCGTCGGCATCGATGACGTGGCCGCCGTCGCCCTTTTCGACGAAGAAGGGGTACGGTTGGATCGCTCGCACGGAGGAGTTGACCCCACCCGGGGCGACCGACAACGCGCGATCGTACAGTTCCCGAGAGCGCTCGTGGTTCATGGACTGCGGTTCGGCCGGCAGTGGAAAGTAGTTGACGACGAACGGGTAACGTCAGTTCGCCGGGTGCCTGTGGCTTTACTGTCACTGCCTCCGAGCTTGACCCATGCACGACCTCACCCATCCGATCGAGACCGGGATGCAGACCTATCCCGGCGATCCAGCCGTCAGCGTCGAGCCGGTCGCAACCCACGAAACCGACGGGTATCGCGAGTCCAGTCTCTCCATGGGGAGCCACACCGGGACGCACGTCGACGCCCCGGCCCATATCGTCGCTGACGGGCGGACGCTCGCCGAGTTCGCCCTCGACACCTTCGTCCGGACGGCTCAGGTGGTAGACTGTCGGGACTTCGACGCCCGCGAGGCGATTCCGGCCGATCGCGTGCCGGCGGTCGCGCCCGACGTAGACTGTCTCGTCTTCTGGACCGGGTGGGACGAGCACTGGAACACCGACCGCTATCTCGACCATCCGTCTCTCTCGCCGGCGGCCGCCCAGCGCTGTGCTGAACAGGGATTGGCGGTCGCCATCGACACGCTCAACCCCGATCCAACGCCCAGCGACCGCGCGAGCGACGACGAGCCGGACGGCTTTCCTGCACATCACGCGATACTGGGAGCTGGACTGTTGATCTTCGAGAACCTTCGGAACCTCGAAGCGGTCGATGAGCGCTTCGAGCTCCAGGCGTACCCCTTGGGGCTCGATGGCGACGGCGCACCAGTACGTGCCGTCGGCCGATGAATAGCGGGTGCGGCCTGTATCAAACCGCCAGCACGACGGCGACGGTCAGCAGCGCGCCTAGGGACACGCCTGCAATGGCGAGCTTGGCAGCCTGGACATCGTCCGCCCGTCGGTAGCTTCGATCCTCGACCTCGCCGGTGGCGCCGCCTGCGCCACGGAAATCGTAGCGGTTCAACAGTGCCAACTGGACGCAAAAGGCCGTGTGGGCCTGTAGCCCCCACTCGAAGCCGATTGCCAGCGGTACGAAGACGCCGACGAGGACCGGTTTCGGCAGGAGATCAAGGACTGTCGCGCCGATCCAGACCGCCGCGAACCCGAAGGCAGCGGCGGCGATGGCTGCCCGCCGGCGCCGCTGGTCGGGACCGATGTTGCAGGCTCCTGGCTGGTAGCCGCTCATCACTGAAACCAGGCTTCGAACGCCGTAGTGTCTTGCGATCCGTCCCCTCGATGGCGACTGCTTCGCAGGCGAGACGCCGCGTCAGCGCGGGTCGATGACCAGGAAGTAAGCCCTTCCGCCACACCGAACGGAGCCGAAAACGCTACTGGGGATGAGCCGCTGTCAGACGGCGTCCGGACCAGACTCGCCGGTCCGAACCTGGACAGCGTCGGCGACCGGCAGGACGAAGATCTTGCCGTCGCCCTTCTCGCCGGTGTGGGCAGCCTCCCGAATCGCTTCGACGACATCCTCGCTTGGTACGTCGGCGACGATACACTCGATTTTGACCTTCTGGTGGAGGTCGACGACGTACTCCTCGCCGCGCCACTGCCCCGTCTTGGCGGCCTGGGATCCGCGCCCGGAGACCTGAGTCACTGTCAGGGAGGGTGCGTCTACCTCCGCCAGCGCCGTCTTGACGGCACCGAGTTTCTCCGGGCGGACGACCGCCATCACGAGTTCGATGTCACGGGTATCGGCCGCCGAGTCGGCCGGTGTGTCGTCGGCTGCGACCGGGGGCTGGTCGTCACTCATCGCGACCACCTCCGTCTGTCCGGAGTTCGGGTGCGCCGTCGGTCATCACCGTCGGCTCCTCGCCAGCGCCGAACTCGGGGTAGGTCTCGACGCCGTGTTCGGAAGCGTCCAGGCCGTCGCGCTCGTGGGGTGCAGAGACGCGAGCCTCCCCGAGCGCACGGAGTCCGCCCCAGACGAGCGCCGTCGCGAGGACCGTCCAGGCCGCGATCAGCGAGACGCCGATAACTTGGGCGACGAAGGCCTCGACGACGGTAACTCCGCGGTCTGCGAGCACGCCCGGCGCGGCCACGAAGGGGAACGCCAGGGCACCGAGCATCCCGGCACTGCCGTGGACGGGAAAGACCGCACAGACGTCGTCGATGTGGAGGCGCTTCTCGACGAACGTGAACACGACCGGCAACTGTGCGCCGGCCAGCCCGCCGACGACGAACGCACCCCACCAGGCCGTCGTGTTGGGGATCGCCGTGATCCCGACGAGCCCGGCAAGCAGGCCGTTGGCGACGTACAGCGTGTCGACCTTCCCGGTCTTCAGCCAGGCGACGAGGCCGGCCCCCATCGCTCCGGCGGCCATCGAGAGGGTCGTCGCCATCGCTACCCGCCCGAGGGCGTCGCCCATGAAGGCGATCCCGTCACCCTGGGTGACGAGGATCTCGAACTGCGTGCCGACGTTGAACCCGTACCAGCCAAAGGCGAGCATGAGCGTCCCCAGGACGGCGAACGTGATCGAGTGGCCCGGAATGACGGTAACCGAGTCACCGTCGAAGCGGCCCAGACGCGGGCCCAGAATCCAGGCCGCTGTCAGCCCGGCGATCCCACCCATGCCGTGGACGATCATGCCGCCCGCGAAGTCCTGGAAGGCGATCTCGGTACCGAGCACCATGCCCGTGATCGAAGCGACCAGTCCTGTCTCGGCCGTCCAGGTAAACCCGATCACGACGGGGTAGATGACCGCCGCGAGGACAATCGTGTAGGTGACGTACGCCCGGAGCTTCGCCCGGCCGGCGACGGCCCCGGAGACGATCGTCGCCGCCGTCATCGCGAAGACCGCGCCGAACAGCCAGTCGATCCAGCCGGTCGGCGCGAGGTCGAACGCGGGGGTAAAGCCCAGTCCAGCGACGGCCTGGGCGATGCCGTACCCGACGACGAAGAACAACGACACTCCGACGCTCCAGGTCAACAGATTCTTCGTCAACTGGTTGGCGACGTTTTTGGCCCGAACCTGGCCGGCCTCGAGCATGGCGAAGCCCGCGTGCATGAAGAAAATCAGGAAGGTCACGACGAGAATCCAGAGGCTGTTGACCCCGTCTGTGAGTACCGACGGATCGACGGCCACGTCAGCGACACCCCCGTTCGGTGGTGGCCGACGCGAGTGCGTATTTGTCCACCTTTCTTGCTCCTGTTACCACGTCTATCGTATTCATCACGGGTCGACGGGTGGGGCATTGGAATACATATAGGTTTGGTTTAATACGTCACAAATTAGGATGCGTGGGTTGCTATATGTCCAAAATGGATAAGAGTATTATGGATATAAGGACGTTCATTGTCCGGTCTAGAGCAGAGTTTGGGCCATAGAACTGGACGTTCGTACACCGTTTCGGGGCAGAAACAGGGCCGATTGCGGGGGGCCGCGCGCGAGCGGATCAGTTCTCTGTCGTCTCGATCCGTACCGTCTCACACGCCCGGACGGTATCCAGCACTACGTCGACGGTGACCGAACCCACCGCAGGTTCGGTCAGCAGTTCGGCGACTTTCCCGTGCATGTCGTCAGTGTCGCGGAATCGCCCGATCAGGACGTAGTCGTCTTCGCCGGTCACCTCGTAGACCGAGCGGGCCCAGGCGTACTCCTCGAACGTTTCGGCCACGGCTTCGGTCGATCCACTGACGCGGAGCCGGACGACGGCGGTCACGTCGTACCCCAGCGCGTCGTAATCGACCCGGGCAGTGTAGCCCTCGATGATGTCGGCGTCCTCGAGGGCGTCGATCCGCCGTTCGGCCGTCTCGACGGCGATACCCGCTTGGGCGGCGAGATCGCGGACCGTTGCCCGGCCGTCTTCGAGGAGGGCATCGACGAGCGCGCGATCGGTGTCGTCTAGGTCCATGCCGTCTCCGTGTTCTCAGACTGCTTCCGGGCCGCTCTCGCCGGTGCGGACCTGGATGGCGTCCTCGACCGGCAGGACGAAGATCTTGCCGTCGCCCTTCTCGCCGGTGTGGGCCGCTTCCCGGATCGCTTCGACGACGTCCTCGGCGGGGATCTCCGAGACCACACACTCGATTTTGACCTTCTGGAGCAGGTCGACGACGTACTCCTCGCCGCGCCATTGGCCCTTCTTGGCGGCCTGCGAGCCACGGCCCGACACCTGCGTCACCGTCAGTGAGGGCGCGCCGACTTCCGCGAGGGCCTGTTTGACCGCACCCAGCCGGTCGGGCCGGATCATCGCCATGACCAGCTTGATGTCGTCGTCACTCATTCGTTCTCACCCCCGTTGGGCGAGCGACCGCCGTCCGTCCGGATCTCGCCGCCGTCGGGGCTGACGGCCGGACCAGTCCCGGGCGAGCCGGGTTCGCCACCGACGAACTCGGGGTAGACCGTGACGCCGTGTTCGCCCTCGTCGAGGCCGATATCCTCCTCCTCATCAGTGACGCGAAGGCCAAAGAGGACGTCCGCGATCCCGAAGGTGATTGCCGTGCCGACGATCGCCCAGAGGGCGATGACAATGACGCCGACGATCTGCATCACGAGGACGTCCACACCGGCAAAGGCCCACGGATCGCCGAAGAGAACCATACCGCCGGCCTCGGTGTAGAACAACGGGATTAGTGCCGTCCCGACCGCGCCGGCGACGCCGTGAACCGCGAAGACGCCACAGACGTCATCGATGCCGAGCGTGTCCACGGTGAACCGGAAGGCCGGCAACACCAGCGCGCCGGCCAGCCCGCCGAGGATCATGCCGCCCCACCACGTGACGTGGGGAACGGCACCCGTCACGGCCACGAGCCCGGCCAGCAAGCCGTTCGCGGTCCACAGCGGGTCCGGCTTGCCCTGCCAGGCGTTGGAGACGACCATCGCCATCAGCGCGCCGGCACCCATGCCAAGCGTCGTGTTCAGCGCGACGCGCCCGAGCTGCTCGCCGAGGAACTCGCCGCCGCCCGTGAAGATCGACGACGTACCGACGTTGAACCCGAACCAGCCGAACGCAAGGATCAACGTCCCGAGGACGGCAAGCAGCATCGAGTGGCCGGGGATCGGCTGGCTGTTGCCGTTTTCGTCGTAGCGCCCCTTCCGCGGGCCGACCATGTAGGCACCGACGAGCCCGGCGATACCGCCCAGCATGTGAACGACGGTCGCACCGGCGAAGTCGAGGTAGCCGACGCCGATGGCCTCACCGATGAATCCGCCCGATGCCAGCAGCCCGCCCCACCACGTGATCCCCTCGCTGACGGGGTAGATCACGGCGGTCATCACGAAGGCGACGAAGACGTACGCGCCGAAGTTCATCCGTTCGGCGACCGCTCCGGAAACAATCGTCGCCGCCGTCATCGCGAAGACCGCGCCGACGAGCCAGGTGACCCAGCCGCCGGGACTGCCCCAGTAGGCGAAGGCAGCGCCGATGTCGATGCCACCGCCACTGGTCGCTGGCCCGATGATCCCAGCGACCCCGTACCCGATCAAGAAGTACGCGAGCACGCCGAGCGTCCAGTCGGTCATGTTCTTCATCAGGACGTTGCCGACGTTTTTCGCACGGACCTGGCCGGCCTCCAGCAGCGCGAACCCGGGCTGCATGAAGAAGATAAGGAATGCTACCGTCAGCGCCCACACCATGTTGATGCCGCTGGCGACTTCTCCACCGACAGCCATCTACGACACCCCCATTCCAGTGTTTGCATTCATTTCTGATATTTCGTGTACTTTTCTACCGTATTCGACTACGTTCGTAGTTGCCATCTCGCTTCGGTCCCAAGAAAGGATGCTATATAATCCCTTGGGTCAGCACACCTTTATTTCCAGTCTGTTATAGGACAAACGTCCAATGTTGTGCACTATATTAACAGTATAAGGTCATCGTTCGTCCAGCGGTCACAGTGCTACGAGCGGGTAATTGGACGATCACAAACAGTATCGGACGGTCTCGAGCGACGAGCGACGGGCTGGACGTCGCGCGCGGTTCGATCGGCGGAAAAACAGCCGGCCTTCAGAGCGCGTCGGTCCCGCGATCCCCGGTACGGACCTGCATAGCGTCACTGACTGGCAAAACGAAGATCTTGCCGTCGCCTTTCTCCCCCGTGTTGGCCCCCTCGCGGATCGCCTCGGCGACGGCCTCGGTGCGATCGGCTTCGACGACACACTCGACTTTGATCTTCTGGTGGAGGTCAACGACGTACTCTTCGCCACGCCACTGGCCCGTCTTGGCCGGCTGGGAGCCGCGCCCGGAGACCTGCGTGACCGTCAGCGAGGGGGCGCCGGCCTCTGCGAGGGCGGCCTTGACGTCGCTGAGTTTCTCCGGTCGGACGATCGCCATCACCATTTCGAGGTCAGTGTCGTCGGTGGCTGCCGACATACAGTAGACCTCCGATGGGGTCGGTCATAAACCCCTTCCAAAGCGGCAGTGTTCGGCAGGGACGGCCGTCCGGCAGCGTCGAGAGACGCGTACTCACAGCCGTGCGGCGAGATCTTCCGCGAAGTACGTCAGGATGAGATCCGCGCCCGCTCGTTTGATCGACAGCAACGACTCGTATGCAGTCTCCTCGAGGTCCAGCCACCCCTGCTCGGCAGCGGCGTGGAGCATTGCGTACTCGCCGCTGACGTTGTACGCGGCGACGGGGTGATCGAAGCGCTCGCGCACGTCGCTTACGACATCGAGATAGGGAAGCGCGGGTTTGACCATCAACACGTCGGCCCCCTCTTCGACGTCCAGTTCGACCTCGCGCATGGCCTCACGGGCGTTTCCGGGGTCCATCTGATAGTGTCGCCGGTCGCCGAACGCGGGCGCGCCGTCGGCAGCGTCCCGGAAGGGACCGTAGAAGGCCGACTCGTATTTGGCGGCGTAGCTCATGATCGGGACATCGGCGTGACCGGTCTCGTCCAGTCCATTGCGAATCGCTCCGACCATCCCGTCCATCATCGCCGAGGGAGCGACCATGTCCGCACCCGCTTCGGCGTGAGAGACGGCGATGCGTGACAGCGCCTCTACGGTATCGTCGTTCCGGACCGTCAGCGTCGGTTCCTCGCGGGCGTCGGGTTCCAGCAAGCCGCAGTGGCCGTGTTCGGTGTACTCGCACATGCAGACGTCAGTAATGACGTAGGCGTCGGTCTCAGTCGTAATCCGGCGGACGGCCTCCTGAACGACCCCGTCGTCGGCCCAGGCCCGCGATCCGTCGTTGTCTTTTGATTCGGGGATGCCGAAGACAATGATCGCTTCGACGCCGGTTTCGAGAATCTCTTCGACGCGATCGACCGCGTGCTCAAGGGGGACGCGCTCGTGGCCGGGCATCGTCTCGATCGGCACCCGTTCGTCGGTCGTCGCGTCGACGAAGACGGGTGCGATCAGGTCACTCGCTTCGAGGGTCGTCTCCCGGACCAGCGGCCGGACGCCGTCCGTCCGGAGCCGGCGCGGGCGACGGGTGAGCCCTGGCTCATCGGTCATACCCGCAATTGGACCGAGCGCGGCAAAGTCGTTGTGTCTCCCCGTCGTCCGTCAGATCGTCTATTCCGAACGCACCGCCCGGAAGCGCTCGCCAGCCTGGCCCTCGGCCCGGATCGCCGCGAGGACCGGCTCACCCAGCCACGCCTCGTCGACGTAGCGCTCGTAGACTGGGAGCCGCTCCTGCAGCGGGACTCTCGCTTTTGCGGCGATCGCCCGGAGTTCCTCGAGGGCCGGCCAGGCGTAATCGGGGTTCACGTGGTCGTCGGTGACCGGCGAGACGCCGCCGAGGTCGTCGACACCACAGTCCAGTAGCTCACGCGTTCGGGCGAGGTTCGGCGGCACCTGGACCGCGATTTCCGCGGGAAGCCCCGCTCGCGCCATCGCCACCGTCCGGCGCATCGTTTCGAGACTCGGCGGGTCCCGGTTCCAGCGTTCGTTCGGCGAGACCGGCTGGACGATCACTTCCTGGACGTGACCGTATCGGTCGTGAAGGTCACGGATCGCGAGAATGCTCTCAGCGCGGTCCTCGAAGTCCTCGCCGATGCCGACGAGGATCCCCGTCGTGAAAGGAACGCCGAGTTCGCCGGCCGTCCGGATCGTCGCCAGTCGCTGGCCCGGTTCTTTCCGGCGTGATCCCGAGTGAGCGACCACGTCGGCGGTCGTTTCGAGCATCACGCCCATGCTGGCGTTGACGTCTGCCACCGCGGCCATCTGCTCGCGGGTCTGATCGCCCGGGTTCGCGTGCGGGAGCAGCCCCTCCTCTAAGGCGATCTCACAGACTTCACGGAGGTAGGTGTGAATCGAATCGTGGCCCCACGCGGCGAGTTGGGCGTCGATCCCGTCGTAGCGATCGTCCGGATCGTCGCCGAAGGTGAACAGCGCCTCGGTACACCCGGCCGCCGCACCGTCCTGGCAGATCTCACGGACGGATTCGGGCGAGAGTAACGAGGCCTCTCCCGGCGGATCGTAGTAGGTGCAGTACGTACAGGTATACCGGCAGGCGGTCGTCAGCGGCACGAAGACGTTACGGGAAAATGACAGATCCGTCGGCTCGGGAACGTCGGCCGGCGTGACCGAGAGCAGTCGCTCGCGCTCGACGGGATCGATTTCGATCTCGACGTCATACGCCTCCGCGCCGGGAATCACGCTCGGCACTCGGCCCAGCCGGAACAAAAGCGTTCTGACGACGGCAGTGACCCGAGTGGGGCGGACTCGTCTACTGCCGCTCAGCGTTCGACGCCGACCCGGCCGTCCCCGACCGCGAGTTCGAACCCATGCTCGCGGAGCCACGCGAGTGCCCGCCCCTCACCGTGTAACAGTACTTCGGCGAGGTCCGCCGGCTCGTCGACGTCGGTCCCCAACCGATAGGAGTCCATCTCGACCAGGTCCACACCGATCTCCGCTGCAATCGCCCGGTGGTCCCGGATCGAGGCGTCGTGGTAGTCGACACGGAAGTCGGGATGGCGGGTCACGAGCGCGTTCGTCCCACCACCCCGTCCCGGGGCGAGGACGACATCGCTCTCGACACTGAACAGTCGATCTATCGTTTCGGGCGTGACCAGCGGCAGGTCGGACATGACGACGGCTGTCGGGACGGTTGTGTCCGCGATGCGATCGTTCACGGCGTCTTCGAGCGGACGCTCGTCGATAGTTACCGGCACCTGCACGTCGATCGGTCCGGTCGCCACGACCGTCGGGTCGCCGCCGCCGCGTTCGATCGCCGTGAGAACGTCCGTCAGCATCGACCGGGCGAACGCCGCCCGCTCGTCCGTCGTGAGAATGGGATCGAGTCGCGTCTTGGGCTCGCTCGCGTCGAACGGGACGAAAACCCGCATCCTGGAGAGTCAGCCCAGTTTGTCGTAGTCGTCTTGCTGGGAGCGGTAGTAGTAGAACCCGCCACCGATCAGCGCCAGCACGACGATGGCACCGACGCCGTAGAGGACGTACTGTATCGTCTGGGCGGATGACTCGGCGGATTCAGCCGTGTTCTTGGCGTCCTTGGCACCCGTCTGGGCCGCGTCGAAACTCCCGTCCTCGAACGCCGAGATCGCGGTGTCCAGTCGGTTCTGCGCCTCGTCGCTGTCGGCGTTTTCGACCGCCGTCCGGGCGTCGTCGAGCGTGCTTCGGGCGTCGGCGCTATCGGACGTGTAGTGGTGGATCGAGGCGGTCTCGATCTCCGCGACGTCGCCCCCTCCCTCGCGGGTGAGCGTCACTGCATCGAAGGTCTGTGGCGGATCGTAGGAGAACGACTCGACTTCCGGGACCGTCCCGGTGATGGTCACGCTGATGCGATCGAGGTTCTCCCCGGATTCGATCGGGACCTCGAAGGTTTTACCGTCGAACGTGCTCGTCTCTGCTTCCCCGCTGGGCGTGACCTTCGTCACTTCCCAGCCCTGAACGTCGACGAGACCCGTTGAGCCGGTCAGCGTCCACTGATCGGCATCCTCGTAGACGTCCGAGACAGTGACCGTGACCGACGTCACGTCGCCAGCCTGTGCTTCCGATGGCGCATCCGTGTCGATCGTGACCGCTGCACCGGTCCCGACCGCCACGACCGTCAGCGCCAGTACCGCCAGCAGGGTGATGCCCTTAGAAAAGCGGATCCAACTCATCTTCCTCATCTTCCACTAATTCCGCTAAGTTCTCTTCGCTTTCGCTTCGGAGATCGTCGATGTTGTCCTGGGCCTCGATGGCGACCTGTTGTAGTTCTTTGACACGTGGGACGTTGTGGACGCCTGATACGAGGATCGAGGCGGCGACGTATTTGGAGTCGCTGGCGGGGTAGTCCCCGCCCCGAACCTCCATACTTCCTGTCTGCTCTTCGAGCCACTTGCGGCCGCGTTCGATGCCTTTCCGGTTGAGTTCCCGTGGCGGTCCACTGATCACCAGCAGGACGCGTTCGGCCCCTTCGATTTCACACGGCAACGTCAGTCGGCCCAGCGCTGCTTTCCGGACCAGCGACGTGATACGGTTGGTCGTATTGGCCGTCTCGAGGCCGTCGTCGTCCCGGTCGTTGCCGCGGAACCGCGAGAGGAGACCACCACTCGATCCCTCGAGATTCACCTCCTCGGCGGCGTATCCGACCGTCGAGACGCCGCCGCCGTCCAGGGTGTTGATGATCTCGCTGGAGTCGACGACGCTTTCTGCGACTTCGCCGTGCTGTTCGACCTCGCCCGCACCGAACAGAATCCCGAAGCGCTTGACGATCTCGTCGTTGATCTCGGCGTAGCCTGCTTCCATCGACTCGCCCGTCTTGCGCCAGGCGTCGTTGTCGAAGACCAGGAGATTGTCCACCTCGCGGACGAACGTCTGGAACGACCGGGCGGCGTTGAGCGTATAGATGCCGCCCTCGTCGCTCCCGGGCAGGATGCCGAGGCCGTAGACAGGTTCCGTGTAGATTCGCTTGAGATGTTTCGCCACGACCGGCGAACCGCCGGACCCGGTCCCGCCGCCGAGACCGGCGACGATGAGGAACGCGTCGACCTCGTGGACGGGGATGTTGTCGATCGCACCCTGGATCTCGTCGATGTCCTCCTCGGCAATCTCTGCGCCGAGTTCGTTGTCGGCACCGACGCCGTGGCCTTTCACTCGGGCCTGGCCGATCAGTACTCGATTTCCTTTCGGGATCCGGTCTAGCCCCAGCAGGTCTGCCTTGGCAGTGTTGACCGCGACCGCCGAACGGACGATCCCGCTGTCGGTCCGTTCGTCGTACTCCAAGAACTTATCGACGATCTTCCCGCCGGCCTGCCCGAAGCCGATCATGGCGAGTTTCATGTTTGGGTTTCTCTCGACGTGAAAACACTCGGAATGCGGGTATAAGCTTTTTGCCAGCGATATTCGCCCGCGTGACTGTCTCCCGTCCGTCACTCTCTTCGATCAGATCGGATAGTGGTGATCTGTCGGCTGCATGTCCGAACTGGCTGTTTACTCATCTCTCCCTGCAGGACGGGGAGGTCTTTTGGGGCGCGTTACTGCCCGAGTCGGTCACGGACCGACCCAAGAGCGGGCAGCGTCGCGTGTTCGGCGACGCGATACCCGGCCAGGCCTACGAGGAGGAACGTCCCCCACATGCCTGGCTGGAGATACGGTCCGAAGTCGTACAAAAGCGCCGCCCCGGGGAAGTTCCCCTCCGGCTTGGTGAGGAACTCCAGGGCGTACCGATGGACGTGTACGAGCAACACCGAGAGCACCGGGATCCAGGCGTATCCGTCCGGGCGATCGAGTTCGTGTGCGAGGAGGATCACGGCGGGCACCACGAGCACGACGAGGTCGTGGCTGTCGGCTTTCGGGGCGAACAGCGGGACGGCGGCGATACCCAGCGCGAACGTCGTGTGCCGTGCCGCCCGGGAGTCACTGGTCCGTGCCGCCAGCGTCAGTCCGATCACCGTGAGGATGCCGAATATCTTAAGATAGAGTCCGAGTCCGCCGAAGGCATACAGCGGCCGGTAGGCCGCGGCGGTGTCCCAGGCGTACATCGCCTTCGCCTCGCCCCAGCCTTTCCCCCACGTGAGCACGTCGAGGTACTGTAGATTCGTTTCGAGGCCGAAGATCGCCAGCGACGCCACAGCCAGGCCGGCTGCGGCCGCCATCGCGCCCGCGAAGCGTTTGCGATCCCGAAGCAAGTGTGCGCCCGAAGTGGCGTAGAACAGCTTGAAGCTACTGCCGAGGGTCGTACAGGCTCCACTCGCGTACCGGTACAGCGAGCGGGTGCGATCGCTCACCGCGCCGTTGCTGTACGGTGACGTTTCGCTCTCGGCACGTTCCTGGAAGTAGAACGCAAAGGCGAGTGAGGCGGTGAGCAGGGTCGCGGTCTGGGCCCACCGGAAGTTCCGGATGACTGGCTGGAAACTGAACAGCATCACCAACAGCCCGAGGCGCTCCCAGATGCGAAGCCGGTAGCCCAGCGTCCGCGCCATGGCTTCGAGCCCGAGCCACAGCAGGACGATCGCAGTAAACCCGAACAGCACCGCACCGGTATGGAACCCCGTCGTCTCGAAGGGGTAGAAGGCGAGCACCGTCACTGGCGGGTAGAGGTATTCGCCGAAGTACCCGCCGTTCTCCTGGGGGACGTACATCTGTGTCCCCTCGAGCCAACGGTTCAACGCCTCGGTGTATGCACTGAAGTCGTTGAACGTGTAGGGCAATCCCATCCCCATCTCCCGGAGATGGTGTTCGACGGGGAGCCACCCCAGTAGCGTGACGATCGTCACCACCGAGACGATCACGAGAACGGGCCGTTCGCGACGGGATGCCCACAGCTGGCGCGGGATCGACGGCATATTCCCCGGTGCGTTCATCCCACGGATAGCTCTGACGGATTCCGACGGTTCGAGACGTTCCACCGGCAAGTGCGCCCCCCCCGTATCCGCCCGGGGTGTTATTCTGGGCTGAGGTACGCCCCGAGCGTGAGCAATTCGTCCGGATCGACCCCGAAGGCTTCGACGTCGTTATCCCCGGTCGTGTTGTCGAAACGCAGCGACTGGTACTGGTCTTTCCCCATCGGGAACCCCGGAATCGCGCCGCCAATCGAGAGGCCGACACCGGCCAGGACCATCGGAACGGGGACGACCGCGACGCGGCCCCGGACGAGTTTGGCGATCTGCTTGAGCGTCAGCTTCTCCGGGCCGCCGAGTTCGTAGGTCTCGCTGGCCCGGTCGTCGTCCACGGCGCAGTCGGCCAGCATGGGTGCGAGGTCCGTCACCCAGATCGGCTGGAAGCGGGTCTTCCCCCCGCCCGGCAACGGTGCGAGGAGTGGGGGGGTCAGTTTCTTCGTGAAGCCGACGAACTCCCCGCCCTCGCCAAAGACCACCGACGGGCGGACGATTACCCACTCTACGTCCGACTCGCGGACGACCGTCTCGGCTCGCCCCTTCGCACGGATGTAATGGGTCGCGCCCTCTGGATCGGCCCCGAGGGCACTCATCTGGACGATCCGGTCGACGCCGGCATCCTCGGCCGCTTCGACCACGTTCTCGGTCCCCTGTAGATGGATCCGTTCGTGCATCTCGTTGCCACCCTTGGGAATGAACAGCGGCGAGAGCGCCACCAGGTTGACGACCACGTCCACGCCGTCGAAAGCCCCCTCCAGTGTGGCGGGATCTGTGACGTCTCCGGAGACGATCTCGGCGCTCGCGGGCAGGACGTTCGGATCGGGATCCCGTGAGAGGGCCGTCACGTCGTGGCCCCGCTCGTCGAGCTCCGTACAGAGGTACCGTCCAATGAAGCCGTCGCCGCCGGTGACGAGCACATGCATGAATGTGACATGGTATCGAACACTCCTAAAGGTACGGTGCCCGGCAATGGAGGAACAGGGAGGGCGGTGCCGATCCGGACAGTGATCGAGACGGCGCGTTTACGTGCCCCCGCCGCGTGCGGCCGGTATGCTCGTCACGCTCGAAGGGATCGACGGGAGCGGGAAGACCTCCGCTCGGGAACACCTCCAGAAACACACCCGGGAGGTCGACGCCACGTTCACCTTCACGCGGGAGCCGACCGAATCCTGGTACGGCGAGGCTGTCCAGCGCTCGATTAGCGACGACGACGCCGACTCGATGGCGGAGCTGTTTCTCTACACTGCCGACCACGCCGCCCACCTCGCGGACACTGTCCGTCCTGCTCTCGAACGCGGCGACATCGTCGTCTCAGATCGCTATTCGGACTCGCGATACGCCTACCAGGGTGCGACACTCGCCGACCGGCTGGACGACCCTCTGGCATTCGTTCGGGAGATTCACGAACCCTGGACGCGCCCGCCGGATGCGACGATCTATCTCGACGTGGACGCCGAAACCGGGGCCGAGCGCAGCGGCGCTACCAACAAGTTCGAGCGTGTCGAGCAGTTGCGAGCAGTGCGAGAGAACTACGAGCGACTGATCGACGACGAACCCGATCGGTTCGTCCGGATCGACGCGTCGCGTCCGGCCGAGGCGGTGCGGACGGACGTGCTGGAGACGGTAGAGCGATTGCTCTCAGAGCAGTAAGGTAGAGCGATTGCTCGGGAAGTAATAATTCTCGGGGCAGAGCGAACGTGCCGTAGCGGTCACTCCCAGGGGTGGCCCTCGTCTTCGGGCCACAGTGGATACCAGTAGGCTTCGTCGTCTTCGAGGTCGAGTTCGCCGTCCAGTACGCTCTGGAGTTTGAACTCCGCAGTGGCGTCGCGTTCGCGTTCGCCTGGCTCCGGCGCGAAGGGATAGTACGATCCTCGACGGAACGAGTACACCCAGTAGACGTACCGCTCACTGTCGTCCCATCCGGTCGCATCGTCGGGATCGCTGAAGGCGAAGACGGCCGCGAGCAGCCGCGAGCCGTAGCCGTTCTCGACGAGGGTATCGGCGGCGAAGTGGACGCTCGTGATCAGGTCCTCGACGTCGTCGTCTTCGAGGACGACCCAGGTGTAGCCGTGGGCGTCCTCGACGAACTCCGCGGTCGTCCCCGTCTCGACCTCGCCCGCAGCCAAAATCTGGTGTACCTCTTCGATGGCGTCCTGGAAGTCGGTACTGTCGACGTCAGAGAAACACAGCGCCGCCTCGCCCCCGGGCTCGTAGCCCAAATCCGCCTCCATCGTCACGTAGGCAGTGCTCATCCCGAAGAGGTCCTCGGGATCGGCATCGCGGGTTGCATCGGCTTCGGCTTTCAGCCCCAGGGCGGACTTGATGCCGTCGAGCAGTCCCATACGGTCTGTTCCCCCGGTACGCACTTATGCATCGCGGGATCACGCACGCAGATCGCGTGCATGCGACGGTTAGTCGTCGGCAGATCCACGCTCGAAGTCGGCTTGCAACTCCCGAAGCTGTCGAATCCGCTTTGCCACGGGCGGATGCGTCCAGGGCAGCGCCAGCAGTCCTGTTCCGCTTGGGACGATACAGAAGGCGTTGAGCCCCGCGATCGACCGGAGGTCTTCATCCGGTCGCTGTTCGCGGCGGTGCAGCGTCGCAAGCGCCTCCGCGAGCGCGACGGGCTTGCCCGTGATCGCGACTGCACCGCGATCAGCCGCGTACTCCCGGTAGCGCGCTAATACGAGTGTCCCGGGGAGGCTCACCACCAGCAAGGCCAGCGAGACGATCGCGAGGACGATCACGAGCCCGATATATCCCAGGATGAGCGCGAATCCGTTCATTCGTTCGAGACTCCCCGACAGTGTGAGCAGCGCCACCGTCGTCGGGAAACCCGCCACTGTCAGCACCGTTGAATCGCCGTTCTTGCAGTGGGCCAATTCGTGGGCCAGCACCGCCTCGAGTTCGTCGTCATCGAGGGTCTTCAAGAGCCCGAGCGTGACACAGATGACTGTTCGATCGCCTGTGCCAGCCGAGAGGGCGTTCGGCTCGTCGCTCGGGATTACGGCAACCGGCGGCCGCGGCATGTCCGCCTGCTGAGCCAGGCGATCGACGGTGTCAAACAACGCCGGATGATCCTCCCGGTCGATGGCGATCGCCTTCGTCATGTAGTAGGTCAGCCGGTCCGCTTCCTGGACCAAAATCATGAGAACGATCACGACGAGGACAAAGACGACCGCGGCGACACGCCACGGCAACAGCAGTCCGATCAGGCCACAGAACGCACCGTAACCGGCCGTCGCGAGCACGAGCGCCAGGACCATCCGACGCGTCAGTCGCCGGTCGCGTCGCCACGCCATAACTCTATGTTAGAATGACACGAAAAAGAACCCTGCGCTAGGGGCGAGCCGAGTCTCGTCAGCTCAATCCGACTTCTCGAACGTGGTCGATCCGGTTTCGGGGTTCGTCGATCCCACCCTATCGCGAACCCGGCGCCAGGAGGGCAGCAGCGACCGGTGTTTCACCAGCAGGAATCCGGCGAAGATGGCGAGAAAGCCGGCGACCGTCGTCGAGTCGATCACCTCGCCGAGTACCAGCCAGCTCAGCAGCGTCGCGACGACCGGTTCGAGGTAGACGATCAAATTGCTCTCGGTCGGGCCGATCCGATCGAGGAGACTGAAGTAAAGCGAGAAGGCGACGATCCCGGGGCCGACGACGAGAAAGGCCAGTGAGGCGGCCGACAGCGGCGTCCAGACGATCGTCTCGACGGACTCGCCGGTCGCGTAGCTGGTCAGGCCGAGCAGTCCGGACCCGAGAAGCATCGCCCAGCCCTGGAGTGCGACGGCAGAGAGATCCGTCCGGAGTGGTCGCGTCGCGACCGACCCCAGCGCGAAGCTCAGCGTGGCGAGCACGACGAGCCCGATTCCGACCAGATTCGCACTCGCGACCGTGTTCACGCCCACGTCGGAGATGACGACGACGCCGGCGAGACCGACGAGCAGTCCCGCGACCTGCACCGCGGTGAGGTCGCTGTCCGGTAGCAACGCGCTCGCGAAGACGGCCGTCAACGCTGGCGAGAGACTAACGACGATCGCCGCGACTGCGCCCGGGACGTGCTCCATGCCCAGATAAAGAAAGGCGTGATGGCCAGCGATCATGAACCCACCGGCGACGAGGACACAGCCGACATCGGCGAGCGACCGCGGATACCACCGACGCACCAGCACAGCGGCAAATGCAAGCACGACCGCGCCGACCAGCGCGTAGCGCAACCCGGCGAACAACAACGGCGGGAAGTACGACAGTCCCACCTCGATCGCGAGGAACGAACTTCCCCAGAGGATGCCGACCACCAGCGAGAGTATGAGAGATTTCGATCGCATCATCTAGTATTGCTGTAGGTAGATATAAGAATCTAACGTATTCTGAAATTGAGTTCAACAATATGCTTGGAGATAATCTATCGTTCGATATATTCCTATCCGGTGGGTGTCCTGTGGCTTGGTCCGGTGGAGCGGAGCATACTTACCGATCACCGCCGACCGTGCCACGCATGGACGAACGCGACGTGCGGATACTGAAAGCGATCGCTGATCTCGGGACCGACAGCCCGGAACGCCTCCACGAGGAGACGGACATTCCCGTCTCGACGATCCACTATCGTCTCAACAACCTCCGGGAGGACGGCGTGATCGAGAACGACTTGAACGATATCGACCTGGACGCGCTCGGGCTGGGGGTGACTGTCATCGTCGAAGTTTTGGCCGAGTACAGTGGGACCTACGACGCCGTCGCCGAGAAGTTCCGTGCGATCGAGGGCGTCACCCAGGTCTACCTGACGATGGGCGAGACGGACTTCATCGTGATCGCCCACCTCACCGATTCGGACATGGTCGAACGGCTCATCAGCGACTTCGAGGCCTTAGAAGAGGTCGAACGGACGAACTCGACGTTCGTCATCTCGACGCTGCAGGACAGCCAGCGGGCCTTAGAGGCCTACGAACTCGACACGCTACTCGAGGAACTCGTCGAGGAGTGACGCCGAAGAACTTCTCGAGGAGACCGACGACGGGGGAGAGAGGCGGAATCAGTGTTTTTGATCTGAAATGAGTCGACTCGGATATTGACTCACCGCCAATCTCTACTGTACTCGGACGACCTCGATAGATGCCGGTACAAGCTCTATCAACCGCTTGCGGGCAGGTCCGTAATTTCGAACCGTGCCCCGCTGTCGTGGCTGTTTGTGGCCATCCTGTTCGTGCGCGTAGATGATCTATTTCATGTCTGAGGCAATGTCAGTATCTTCCTCCCGCTCCCAAATCTTCATGACGCGGGTACTGTTCCGTTGCATATGGTCAGTGAGGGAATGGCTAAGGTCTTTGCGACGTTCGGGTACGTCGTCACCTACAAACAACCATTTCGGTGGGCTGTGAGACGGTTTGGTGGCCTGGCAGAAACCATCCGCCAAAAGGTCTCACGATGGGCCGGTTCGGTCGCGAGTCGTGCCGCGCCACGTTCCATTGACGACGACGAGTTCGCAGGCACAATTCACCAGCCGCCAGATGAGGTCGAAGATCTTCTCGAAGATGAAGGATTTATTCGAAACCTTTTGTCGCGATTGAAAACACGCAATGGAGAACCCGAAATCGGATCGTGGGTCTATCGGGAAGATCCTCGAGTGGAGTACCAACTTCACGTGATGATTTTCTCCGGAGATGACGACAGCGTTGACGTGTACGCTCACCATGAATATTCAAGTGTGAACCCTGATGTCGCATACCAGCACTTCACCGGGGACAAACTTGATCCAGAGGGTGGCGTTGTCAGGGTTCGAGAGAAACTCCCAATCGACGCGAGCGACGGATAAGGTCTGCCAGCGGCTAGAGGCCTACAACCTCAACCCACTGCTCGAGGCACTCGTTGAGGAGTGATTGGGTAGTCACCAGACGGGCGATCGAGCCATATACGAAAATATAAATTGAACGACTGCTCCCGAGCGTCGGGATGCGGAGCGTTCTCGTATTTGACCATCTTCTCGGGCTTGTCCGTGATCGTCTCGTAGATTTGCCGAAGTCTCTCTTCGGCTGGGTGTGAGCTGTGCCTCTCGATGAACGCCCATCCATCGTCGGTGAGGCCGTAGAATTCCCAGGGATGGTCCTGTCGGCGTTCGTCGTCTACGCGGGCGACTTCTTCGACGATCCCGGCGTCAATCAGCTTCTGGACGTGTTTGTAGACCGTGGCCTCGCTGACGGTCGAGTTGCTCGAGTTCGCACGCCGAGAGAAGTCTCTCGGGATGTTGCAGGGTGTTGCTGATGATCGCAAATCGCGTCTTCTGTGTGGCGAAATGGACGAGTTATCGCGCGTTCGCGTCTTCTGTGTGGCGAAATGGACGAGTTATCGCGCGTTCGCGTCGTCAACAGTCCCCAGATTCACACTCCTGTGCTTTCCTTTGTGACGATACGGGAAGTAGTTCGCTCTGGGATAAACCATCTCAGAGTAAATCATAAGAGCAAACTCTTCGGAAGAACGTAATGTGTCTGAATTGTGTCATCGAAATAATGGGAAGTATACCTTACTCCCGGAATCGCTTCGATATGGCCGACAGGGAATCGCCCGTCCCTGACGAGCTTCTCACGAGTGCGAGGGAGCGACTAGAGCAGGTGTCAATCACACTGGTTGACAACGAGGAGATACTGCACGCACTGAGCGAACCCACACCAGTATACGAGACCGATTGGTCGTATTTCGTGCTCGGGAACTACGACCGGGAGCCGATCCGGCGGTTAAATCTCGTCGTGGACAGGCTGAACCGAACGCTCCGATGCTTACGCCTTCCGGTGATCGATATTCGTGGGGTGAGGGACAACAGCATCTAGTAGTTCTGCCTGATCGCCGATGTCGTCACCTATCTCGTAGGCGTCGCCGAGATGGAGCCAAGGGACTTTCTCGTCGACCAAGGTCTCCTCGTGGGGACAGTCGAATACTTTTCGAAGAGTCACGTCCTCAAACGGGAGTATGACGACGAGGGCCACCCATTCGGATGGATGCAAAACGGTGTCCTCGAGTTGTTCGACCGGGAGAGACGACTCCCCCGCTGGCGGAGCGAATCGGCACTTGTTGAGGTGACCAGCGAACTCCCGTGATCGGACTCAGAACCCTCAAAACGACGTTTCCATCTCGCGCTCGAGTTCCTGTAGCCGATCGATGCGTTTCTCCGTCGAGGGATGGGTCCGGAATAGTTGGCCGATCATCCCCTTCGAGATGGGGATGATGAAGAAGGCGTTCATCTCCGACTGGCTGCGCAGGTCCTCCTGTGGGACGCGATCCATCCGGTTGTCGATTTTCGCCAGCGCGGAAGCCAGTGCCGAAGGTTGTCCGGAAATGATCGCGCCGCCGCGGTCGGCCGCATACTCCCGATAGCGCGAGAGCGCCCGGATCAACACGTAGGAGACGATCCACACCAGGACCGAGGCGAGAATGGCGACGACGATTCCCCCACCGCCCTGGCGACGGTTGCGTCCGCCGGCGAACAGCCAGCCCCAGCGGACGATCATGAACGCGATCGTCGAGAGGAACGAGGCGATCGTCATCACCACGACATCGCGGTTCTTGATGTGGGCGAGTTCGTGAGCGAGGACGCCCTCCAGTTCGTCCTGGTCGAGCGTCTGCATGATCCCCGTCGTCACGCAGACGGTGGCGTTGCTCTTCGAGCGTCCGGTGGCGAAGGCGTTGGGGACCGAGGCATCGGCGACCGCCACGTCGGGTTTGGGCAGGTCGGCTTGCTGGGACAGTCGGGAGACGCTGCGGTGGAGTTCGGGGTACTCGTTCTCGTCAACATGCTTTGCACCCATGCTCCGCAGAGCGAGTTTGTCGCTGAAGAACAGTTGTCCGAACGAGAACAGCCCCATCACCACGACGATTCCCAGCAGACCAACGCCGGCGCTCGCAAGGATCCCGACGAACACGATGTAGAGGACGAACAACAGGAACATTGTCACGAACATGCGCCCGCGCAACCCCCAGTCTGGTTGCCACTGCATACAGTGGGCGTAGGGTGTCGGCGAAGAAAATCTCTCCGGGTGGTACCCCAACCGTGTTACTTGGATGTCTTCTTTCCCCCCAATATTGGGGGTCCAGGTAAGAACACTCTTTAGGGCGACGCCGGATGGACGTATATGACCGAGCGTTACGACGTGGCGATCGCGGGTGCTGGGCCCGCCGGCGCGCAGGCTGCCCGCGATCTCGGGCGGCGCGGCTACGACGTGGTGGTCCTCGAGACGGAAGCCGAAGCCGAGTTCCCGCGTGCGAGCAACAAGTCCACTGGCGGGACTTTCCCGTCGATGTTGTCCTCCTTTGGCATCCCGGACGACGTGGTGATGCAGTTCACCGACAGTGTCGTGATCGAGTCACCCAACGAGTTCCTTCGGCAGGAACAGACTGGTGCCGTCCTCGATTTCGGTGCGTTCAAGCAGTACCTCGTCGAGGACGGTCGCCAACAGGGTGCCGAGTACCGATTCGACGCGCGCGTCTCGGGACCGATCATGGAGGGTGGAGACGTCGATGGCGTCCGGTACAATGGCTCGGAGGACATTCGTGCTGACATCGTCGTCGACGCGACCGGGCCGGCGGCCCCTATCGCCTCGGAGCTGGGCATCTCGGACCTTGAGCGGGACCGACACGCCATCGGCGTCGAGTTCGAGATGGACGGCGTCGACCTCGATGCCCCGGGCTATGCCGACCTCCACGACGCGATAATGCTCCGGCTAGACCACGAGTACGCCCCCGGTGGGTACGCCTGGGTCTTTCACACCGGCGAGGACACTGCCAAGGTCGGGATCTGTTACATCAACAACGGGAGTTACCAGCGCTACGCTACGGCCGATCGAACCATCGACGGCTACCTCGAGCACTGGATCGATACCGATCCACGCTTCGCCGACGCGACGAAAATCGAGGGGCGCCAGCACCGCGGGTCGGCTCACATTCAGCCGCCCGGCGGAATGAGTACGGACAGCTTCATGGCGATCGGGGACACGGTCCCGTCGATCGATCCACTGTGGGGCGAGGGAATACACAACGGGATGAAGTCCGGTCGCGCCGCCGCGGTCACCGCCGATCAGTCGCTGACGCCCGACGAGCCGGACACGTCTGCCGAGGCGATGGCATTCTACGGGAAACTCTGGCATCGCGAGGTCGCCCCTCGCATGGACTCGCGGCTGCGGATGACTGACATGCTCTATCTGGCTCCAAACGGGCGATACGATCGGCTGCTTTCCGATCTCAACGGTCTCGACGACGCGACACTCGCCCGGGCAAACAAGGGGAGCTGGCGGGCTATCGCGAAGCTACTGCACGTTGGCGACATCCCGATCCTCGCTCGGTTCGCAAAGGACCGACTCACGTAATCACACTGCAGCACTGCCGGGCACTCAGCCTGCAGCGATCGACCAAAGGGGATCGGCACGGACCATCTCTCTATTCCGGGCGAAGCGTCGAAACGCGTGCATTTGCTTTCAAGCGCAGTCCACCCTCGCCGACCGTGAGTGGAACGCGAGGCAGCTGGGCGATCCGGACCGTCGGATGAGTCGCCCCACGCTCGAGGATCTCCGTCCGTGGCTGCAGCAGTGCCGTGTCGGATAGCGATTCGTTGTACTCAATCAGGTACGTCCCGGCTTCGAGGTGCCACCACTGGTAGTCGTCGTCCTCGTTGCGCCAGACTCGCGGATGGGGGTCGAGTGCTGCCGGTTCGAGTTCGCCACCGCCGAAATCGACGCGTCCCGGGGCCTCGATGGTATAGATTTCCGTTACGGTGAGGTCGATCCCGCCGTCGTCGCACACCTGCGTCGGTTCGTGAACGATGCCCTTGACCGACTCGCGGAGGTCGCTCATGTGTCCGACCAGCCGCCTTGACGACAAAAAACATCGACCTCCTGATACTCGCCCGGTTTGCGAAGGATGGGCTGACTGTGTAGGGGTAGCAGACCGGTTACCGTGTTTCGCGATGAAATCCCACGGCTTCAGCCGTCGGTGGAAGTCAGACTGTGGCTTCCTCGGAGTCTCCCGTCGGTGTCGCCAGCGGGAGATCGATGTCGATCGCGTCGTACCACACGACCGGTCGTTTCGCGTGCCCTTCTTCGATGAGTTCAATCAGTTGTAACTCATCGAGTCCAGTCAGGTTTCGGTGGGCCTATCTCACTCTCGATCGACGAGTCGGACCATCTCGCGGATGCTCCCGGATACGTCAGGACGATCGCCCTGAGTGAACAGTCACTCCCTGATCTCCGGGGACGATATGCTGTATGGGGGAGATCTTCAATGTGTGCCGTTCGTCTCTCGTTGAGCATGACACGGAAATCCAGTGCTTCGTCTTTTCGAATGAACATCGCTTCGCCGTTCACCGCGGGAACTGGGGCTTAATGATGACTACGGTCTTCGCAGGCGTCAATTGACGTTCCGACACCGATGTTTCCGAGTGGTATGCTAAGCGACACGGTGGTACCAAGCCATTCAGTTTCAGTGAGAACACCCAGGATTTTCCACAGGTATCGATACAGCAATCGCATATCAGGGTTCCTCCACCGACGGAAGCGCTTTTACTCCGGATGCTTGTCAACAGTGACCCAGTCGTGGCCGGGTATCGTCCCAGAAACGGTGTAGGTGGCATCCGAGTCGTAGTCAACGAACTTGAACGTCCCTTTGATGCCATTTTTACTCTTGGGAATCGCAGTCATCTTCTGTTTCTTCTTACCGAGGAGTTCTCCTTCACGTTCAAGTTTTATCGTCCCCATAGGATATCCGACACCGTCGCCCTCGTTGCTTACTAGCAACGTTACGTGTATTGTCGGAATGTCCGTAATCTCTGCCGAAAGGTCCTTGATGTCCAGATCCGGTTGGTCGTCCGAGCCGGAGCACCCTGCCGTCGCCCCGGCGAGTGAAACGACCCCAGCCTTCAATAGCGTTCGTCGGTTCATTACAAGTCCTTTTCAGATATGTGCATCAAATGTTAATATTGTGTCGATCACACTCATCTCTCGACACTAGTGTACGTGAGGGAGTTGCTCACAACGGAGGTCTTTGTTGTCTTCAGGGCTGTCGAGAAACTTGGGCAAGGACAGCCACCCAGATAATCGATATACGCGAACTCGAATTGTGATCGTGTTTCTAACTCTGCCGTGTAACCGGGTGGCAGACCGTTTTCCACGTGGAAGCTTGCGCCTGCAACGTTTTCCGTGTGATCGGGGAAATACCGGTTACCCTCGGTATCATCTTCGGGGCCACCGTCTAGAGGCAACATCCAATGATACTCCTCTTGGTCGCCAAGACGATTATGATCTACCTCTATCCCGCTACCTGAACTGTCGTTCAGCGCATATTTGATAACCGTACTCGCGACGGAGCCGTACACCCCGCTAACACTGTTGACGATGTCGAGTCCAAGATCAAGGATTCCGTCGCCGGGGTTCGGGGAGTTATCCTTCTCGTCCGGCTGGGGCTCCGAGAGTGCTGCCTCGTTTTGTTCCGTCGAACCTTTTTGTCGAGCCCAGAATTCAACGTTCGTCTGGTAAGGCATTCCCTCTTCCATGTCTTGATCACAGGGGAGAAGCATACGGTCGGGTACTTCGCTAAAATGTGCCTGCATCTGATATCGTTTGAAACCACCGAGGGCCGCGATCTCATCGTAATCGGTTGCGATCGTCCCGTCCGTATTGTATCGAACATCTGCCGAAGTGCCAAATTCGTACGTCCAGCTCATACTAGTTGAGTCCTCTCCACAACGATCTTCGAACGTATGTGTCCTTTCACCCCCCCAGGTGGGGGTGTTGTCAGCGTCAAGGAACCCAACATCGTCGTCGTTATCTCCGCCGCCCCCTGGGGGAGTGATGTAGTCTGAGGTCCCGACACTGTTCTCTGCTGTGGATGTATTCTCAGCGGCTGGAGCATTTCGAATACTGTTGTCGGTCGGAACTCCTTCAGATGGGATCGATATTTCGTCCGGCCTGACGGACTGTGTGCTAACGCGTTCAGGATGAAGCACACCTCTGAGGTCGCTATGTGAGAACCCTTCGTCTGTTGGGTTCAGAGAGAACGCCACTGACCCGTATTTGGGACTCGGTCGCGTGATCGTACCGGTAACACGACTGCCCAGCATATCGATTCGAACTCTGAGCGGGATTTTTTCATCTTCTTCCGTGACAGCAAACCGATCATCGTCTGTAACGAACGAGAACGTCTCTACTTCCGGGTGATCTGTCTCGTCACTTAGCCGGTCAGATTTACCCAACGGAATGTTGAATCCGGCGACATGGAGTTTTCCTTTCAGTCCCACAGGCGTGTGGTTAAGTATCGCCGTTGCGTCTCCCTGTTCCTTGTCTGTCATGGGCCCGTACGATTTTCCGACGAACTGTCTGTCGATACCGCTTTTCGCTGTCGACAGACCGGTGGAGATAGTCATGCCTCCGACCATACTGCCGATACTTCCCAACACAGTTCGACGTCGCACTCTGCTGCTATCGTTGGAGGTCACGACTAGCTCAAAAAACTCATTCAATAAGTATTTCTGATGGTATTATAGGTTAAATATAATGTATTTTTATTTTATATATTCGGGTCAGAACCGTAGAACGGCTGATCGGCTTGTTCGTTCGCACTTTCATTCCTTATCGACACCGTCTCGGCTCGGGTACGGAATCAGGAGTTCGCGTCCGCTCACCCATTCTCGGGACTATAGGGCTCACCTTCAGGTCCTCCTCGTTGGCTGGTCTCCGATCGCCTTCTCGGCATAGACGGACGCACCGGTAGTGACTGCTCTCGGCGGTGTGGCTTCTCTATCCATAATTCGAGATGACCTCCGAGCGGTGTATCTCTCCGGGTTCGTCTTCGCTCACGAAGGCAGGAATATCATCGTCCGTGGCGTTCTCCCGACGGACCCGAGTCAGCGGAGGACGATCTAGAGGCGCGTTCCCGCATCGGGAGCCTGGTGCGGTGGATGTTCCTCCTCGGTATGGCTGGCCACTGGGAATCGGTAGCGCTCGTCGTGGCCGTCAAGTCGATCGATCGTTTCGAAGAACTGAAGAAGCGCGCGTTCGCCGAGTGCTTCTTCGTCGGAACTCTGGCCAGTGTTCTGGTAGCAATTGCACTGATAATCTCCGTATCTGTCTTGGTTTGAGGAGCAAGATCGGTACCTGCTTGTCGACCACAGTAGCGTAGAAATGAATACCTCGGGCAATCGTGAATGACGGCCCGACAGGCGAAGAACTCTCGAGGGATGATTAACGATCCGCTCCGATCGAAACCCGCGCCGCTTTTAGGAACCTGCCCCCTACGGAATCGCAATGACGCGTTCGGGTGCGTTCTGTCCGCGCTGTGGCGATCCTATCGAGAGCGATCCCGGAGAGCGGCCGGCCCATCCGGAGGCTCGCGATCCGGATAGCGTGCTCTGTGACGCCTGTTACTTCGAGGAGTTCGCCCTCGTGGACGCGCCCGACCGGATCGAGGTGCGGGTCTGTTCGCAGTGTGGAGCCGTCCACCGAGGCAACCGCTGGGTCGACGTGGGTGCCGAGGACTACACCGACGTCGCTGTCGACGTGACCAGCGAGGCGCTGGGCGTCCACGTCGACGCCACGGACGTCGCCTGGCAGGTCGCGCCCGAACAGGTCGACCGCAACACGATCCGGATGCACGCGACGTTTTCGGGCGTCGTTCGCGGGACGCCTCTCACCGAGGAGGTCGTCGTCCCCGTGAAAATCGCCAGGGAGACCTGCCAGCGGTGTGGCCGCATCGCCGGGGGCTCCTTCGCCAGTACGGTCCAGATCCGGGCCGTCGACCGAACGCCCACTGACGAAGAGGAGGAGCGCGCCGAGGCGATCGCCCGTGAGATTGTCGCCGAGATGGAGGCGACAGGCGATCGTGATGCGTTCGTCACCGACGTCGGGTCGGTCGACGGTGGACTGAACATCAAGGTATCGACGACGAAAATCGGCCAGAAGATCGCCCAGCGTCTGGTCGCTGAGTTCGGCGGTTCCTTCTCGGATTCCGAACGGCTCATCACCGAGGACGAGGACGGCGAGAAAGTCTACCGGGTGACGTACGCGGTCCGGTTGCCACCCTTCTCTCCGGGCGAGGTCATCGATCCAGAGGACGATGAGGGACCAGTGTTGGTCCGGAGCGTCCAGGGGAATCTCAAGGGCACACGACTTTCGACTGGCGCGGCCTACGAAGCGAGTTTCGAGGACGGCGATGCACCCGAGGCCCGGCGGCTGGGCGACCGCGAGGACGGCGTCGAGACGACGCTGGTGGCGATCGAGGACGACCACGCCGTCCAGGTGCTTGACCCCGAGACCTACGAGACGAAGTCGATCCCGCGGCCGGACTATCTGGACACCGAGGCCGAGGTTGTCCCGGTGTTGAAATCGCGGGCTGGATTGCACGTACTGCCGGGTGACGACGGTGACGAGGGCGACGATGCGTGACGACAGCTTGATTTCGGACGAGGAGAGTGACGGCTCCGCGGTTCTCACTGGCGACGCCGAGGGAGAACTCGCCGTCGTCGTCGAACAGTCCCGCGCCCAGCAAGCCATCGACGCATTACAGGACGAAGGCGTCTACGATGCCGACCGCAGCGTCCGGGCCTACGGCGAGGGTGGCGTCTCGCTCCCCGTGACGGCTGTCCCCGAGACTGTCGAGATCCGGGAAATTGTCCGACAGATCGGCGAGCCGCGATTGCGAACGCTGGCTGATCACCTCCGCGAGCGCGGCTGGAGTGACAACGAGATCGACCGCGCGCCGTCGTCGTGGGCCGTTATCGGCACCGTCGTGCTCGTCGAGATCGGTGACGCGCCGCGCCCGGACGACGTTGGCCAGGCACTACTCGATCTCCACGGCGAGGCCGACACTGTGCTCGAACGTCACGGTATCGCCGGGGAACATCGCGAACCCGACGTGTCAGTACTGGCGGGCGAGGGCGACACGGAGACGATCCACACCGAGCACGGGACCCGCTACGCGATGGATCTCGCCGAGGTCATGTTCTCGCCCGGGAACAAGGAGGAGCGAGCGCACATGGGGCGCGTCGTCGAGCGAAGCAAGACGACGGACAGTGCGAGCGGGAAGGAACGACCCGCGAGCAGCGAGGGCGAAACGGTCCTCGATATGTTCGCCGGAATCGGCTACTTTACGCTGCCGATGGCCCGGGCCGGCGCGGACGTGACGGCCGTCGAACGCAACCCGACGGCGTTTCAGTATCTCTTAGAGAACGCCCGACTCAACGACGTGACCGACTGCATCCAGCCCTATCGAGCCGATTGTCGGGACGTGGTCGCGGGCGTTGATGCCGACCGGGTCGTGATGGGGTATTACGACGCCCACGAATACCTCGACAGCGCGCTGGAAGCGCTCGAAGAGGGGGGTATCGTGCATCTGCACGAGGCGACACCTGCCGATCTGGTCTTCGAGCGACCGATCGACCGGCTGGAGACCGCAGCCGGCGAACGCGGTCGGTCGGTCGAGGTTCTCGACACTCGTCGCGTGAAAACCTATAGCGAGGGGGTCGTCCACGTCGTCGTGGACGCGCGGGTGGACTGAACAGAGAGGGCAACACCTATTCGTTCGGCCCGTCAAGCGCCGACATGAACCGACAGCAGATCCTCGCCATCATCCTCGTCGTCCTGATGGTCGGATCGTCGTTCGCCTACGCGGCTTCGAGCCTGTTCTGACGCTTCCCAGGACCGTGACGGTCGTCAATCGAGTTCAGGGAACCGCTGCAACAGCGTCGAGACGTACGTCCGGAGGTCGTCCTCGATCGTCTCGATCGTCTCGACGACCTCCTCGTGGGAGAGCGGGTCGCCGACCACGCCGGCAGCGTAGTTCGTGATCGTCGACATCCCGACGACGTCCATCCCCAGCTGATTGGCGACGATCGTCTCGGGGACGGTCGACATCCCGACGGCGTCCGCACCGAGGGTGTCGAGCATCTCGATCTCGGCCGGCGTCTCGTAACTGGGACCCATCATGCCCGCGTAGACGCCGCCGTCGTGGATCGTGAGTTCGGAATCACCGGCAAGGTCCCGGGCCTCCGCGAGCAGGTCCGGGCTGTAGGCGTCGGTCAAGTCCGGGAACATCGGACCGTCGCCCAGTCCCGCCTTGCCCAGCAGCGGATTCGTTCCCATCAGGTTGAGGTGGTCATCGATGAGCATCACGTCGCCGGGATCGAACGCCGGGTTGACACCGCCCGCGGCGTTGGTGATGAGGAGCCGCTCACACCCAAGCTCTCCGAGTGTTCGGATCGGGGCCACGATCGGATCCATGTCGCCGCTTTCGTAGTAGTGAACGCGGCCGTCCATCCCCAGGACGTTCACGTCGCCCACCGTCCCGACGACGAAGCGACCTGCGTGACCCTCGACGGTCGAGGCTGCAAGCCCCGGGACGTCTTCGTAAGAGACTGACAGCGCGATGTCCATCTCGTCGGTCATCCCGCCCAGCCCGGAGCCAAGTACCACCGCGGTCTCGGGGGCCGAGAGGTTTTTCGCCTGCAGCTGTTCTTCGAGATAATCGACCGGTTCCGTCATACCTCCTTTTATACCCGTTCCGTATAAAAAGGGTGTGGTCACGGGTTCGACGACGAAGTCATTCGGTATCCCAAACGTCCGCGACGGGGTTCGATCCCGATCGTGAGCGCCGGGAACTGCGGGAACTCGATCGTCGGGAGCCGCTCGCATCGGACCGTCCCGAACTGCGACGCGATCGTTTGTCCGACAGTCCAGCCAATGCCGGGTCGGGCTCCGGGGTCGACAGAGTGGGACGTGCCATCCGGTCGACCTGCGCTTCGAACCACGCGGGCATGTCCACTCGGGCGCGATCGAAGAGGTCCAGTAGGCTCGAATCGGCGAGATAGGTCACGCCGTGGTCTTCGGGCGAGCGGACGATCCGGCCACAGGCCTGGATCACCGTCCGGAGCGCGCTCCGGTAGTACCACGCCCAGTCGCCGTTCTCCAGGCGGCGCGCCACGCGGGAGTCTCGCGTGTTGGGGTAGGGGGCCTTACAGAGCAGTTGCCACCGACAGAGGTCGCCCTCCAGATCCAGGGCTTCCTCCATCTTCACCGAGAGAAAGACCGTCGGCTCGTCACTACGTTTCCAGGCTGCCAGTTGCCCGTCGCGGTCTTCGCTGTCGTGGGTTCGGACGCGCTCGCCGACGCCCCACGCCCGTAGTTCGTCGGCCAGAGCATCCTGGATCGCGTAGGAGTGACAGTGCACCAGCCCGGATTCGCCGGGATGGCGGGCCATCAGAGAGACGAGCGTCTCGGCGATCTTCGGGATCGTCGTCTCGCGCTCCTCGTAGGTCATCTTTCCCTGCGTGACGTCCACCAGGGGACGGTTCTCGACGGGGAACGTGTGTTCGAGGTCGACCAGCGCCACTCGGTCGGGATCGAGGCCGGCGCTCGCACAGAAGGCATCCTTGTTGAGGATCGTCGCCGAGAGGAGCGCGAACTTGTTCCCGCGGTCCCAGACGGTATGCGAAAGAAAGCGTTCGGGGTTCAATGGCTTGATCGTCGTCCGGCTTCCCTCGCCGTCTGGCTGATCGACGACCCACGTCGTCGGGCTGTCCGGATCGCGGACGGCCTCTTGAAACCACTGGAGATCGGATCGGAGTTCCTCCAGTCGGTCGCGCTCGGCGGCCTCTTCGGGTTCGAGTTCGACCTGCGCTCGGAGGTCAGTCAGTCGCCGATCGCAGACCCGGGATAGCCCGGCGGCGTACTCGGCGGCCGTCTCGACGCCGTCGATTTCCGGCGGCGGGCGTTCGTCCCAGACCGGGACGGTGTCGGGGGCGAGATCGATCGCAGCGTACATCTCGGCCCACTCGCCCAGGCCGTGGGCCTCGTCGATGACGACCACGTCACGCTTGCCGAAGACGTCAGAGCCGGCCGTTTGCATGAAATACGCAAGCGTCATCGCGGCGATCGACTGGTTGGCGGCGATCGACCGATCGGAAAAGTACGGACACCGATGTTTCACCTGGCAGTCGAACTCCCGCTCGCGGGCGCAGGGGGCCTGCGTGACGGGCGTGTCGGTCTCCCCCGAGAGGATGCACTTGTAATTGGACTTCCCGCGGATGATCGAGAGGTCCGAGAGCAGCGGGTCGCTCGCCACGTCGTCGAGCTGAGAGACCTGCGGGGTGGTGTAATAGGCCCCGATCGCGTCGGTGGCGCTGGCCTGACTCCCCTGGCGGGCACAGCCGGCGATCGCCCGGGCGAGGAGGGATTTACCGCTACCCGTCGGCGCACGAACGAGCACGACATCGTTGCCGTCCTCGAAGGCAGCCCGGATCCGGCCGAGAGCGTCCTCCTGGTTGCCACGATAGGAGGGCGCGGGGAATGCCGACTCGATGCGGGAGGGATCCACGCTCGCGGAGAACGGATGCCGGCAGTTAACCGTACCGATCGACTGGACCATCCCGACCGGTCGACGGCGGTTCAGATCGTTCGACGCCCAGCCCAGACTCGCCGGGTGCCGGTGGCAAGGAACCGACGTTTCCACAACGTTCAATTCCGTCCGGTGAGAGTCGACAGTTATGGGCTACCGTCGCCGGACGGTACTCCGAAGGCTGGGTCTCGCCAGCGTCGGGGGAGCGACGCTGACCACGGGCTGTCTCGGCGGGGACCTTTCCGGGGTCATGGGAGACGGCTATGCGGCGTGGATTCCCTCCCCGGCGGAACTGGCGACCGTCGAGCGGTTCAACCTACTGCGGGTCGATCCCCGGGCCGTGTGCGGATCCGATGTCGTGTCCCGGCCGGTCGAGACGCGCTTCGCTTCGGCGGTCGACCGGGCACTCGAGTTGCTCAGGCTGTCTTTCGACGACTTCACGGGAGTTTCCTGGGTCGGTCACTTCGCGGTCGTCTTTGAGGGGTCGTTCCGGCCCGATCGGGTTGTCGATCGGCTCGGCAACGCTGACTTCCGCTCGATCGGCTCTCACGGAGCCTACACCCTACACGTTGACGGGGAGACGCTCGTGGCCGTCTCGACGGACGCGATCGTGGTCGGGCCGTGGGCCGGCGACGGGACGGTCGAAGTGGTCGAGGCTGTCCTCGACGCACGGGACGGGGATCGGGAACGATACACGTCCACTGATGCCACGTTCGCCGACCTGGTGGAGGTCCTCGGCAGTGGTGACCTCGTCGTGGCCCGGACGGGCGCTGACGTGGCGCCGATCGAGCGCGTCGAGGCGACGGGCGCCACCTGGCGGTTCGCCGAGGGGGCAGCGAAGGTCGCGTTCGCGTTCGTCTTCCGGGCGGGAGCAACCGTCGAGACGGACCCGATCGCGGAACTGACTCGCGGTGCGGCGTGGACTGTCTTCGAGGACATCGATGTCGGGCGCCGGGGTCGGGTCGGGATCGTGACTGCCACAGTGCCGAGACTCTCCAATGAGACCGTCGCCCCGCTCGATACGCTCGCGGAAGCGGTCGAGACGCGGCCCACGGCGACCTTCGAGGCGACCTACGGAAGCGAACGACGGACCGCGACGATCATCCACGCCGGTGGGGACGCGATCCCGCGGAGTCGTCTCGTCCTGCGGGGTGAGGGGTTCCGTTCGGATCCGGACGTCGAGCAGGACGAACCGGGCCGGTGGGCCGGGGACTCCTCCGGGCCGTCGGCGGCTGTCGAACCGGGGGACAGCATCACCGTCGGGATCTACCCTGGGGCGACCATCGAGTTGCGCTACCATCCGATCGGCCGGGGTGCGGTCGAGACGCTCCGGACCTTCGAGGCCGGGTAGCCCCACTGTTTTTGCCCCGTGTGACTGTCAACCATGTATGGACGTCCAGTGCGAGGGATGTGCGGGCTGTTGTCTCGATTGGCGTCCGCTGGCGGCGGAGGTGCTGGATCACGAACGCCGGGGTCCCAGGGAACCGCTTGATGACACGTACAACCTCGCCCCGCTCCGACGTGACGAGATCCGGGCGTTCGTCGAGGCCGGCCTGGCCGACGCCCTCGTCCCCCGACTGTGGGCAGGCGCTGGCGACGGTATCACTGTCGGCGGGATCGACCTCGCGCCGATTCGTGGGTCGGCGAGGCAATCGAGGCATTGGATACTCTGGGCTGCAGCGACGAGGCTGAGCCGTCGCTGGCTGCGTCCATGGAGAGAGCGCGATACACCGCCGACTCCTGGCAGGGAGTAAGGCAGGTACGCTTGCGAAGCTGATCGTCGGTGTGACTATCGGGGCTTGGGCGCTCGGTAAAGCAGTCTCTGGGACTCAGTCGGACTGTATCTCTTTGAACGTCTCCAGAAGGTCCTCGGCAGAGTCGTCGCTCTCGTAATCGACGCTGCCATCATAAGTCGACCGGTCGTCGTCGAAACTCGCGTCGACCGAACTGTTCTTTCGCTCACGGCGTTCGTGCTCCGCTTCGTCATAGGCGCCCATCGACATGGTATAACACACCCAATGTTCACTATATAACCCTATTAATGTAACGGATACTCACGACACGCAATGACACCCACGGTGCTGGTCGGGAAGTCCGCCGGCCAGCTAGCCACAAACGCTTTCCTCGCGCCGGCCCGATCCAGAGCAAATGACGGACGTCCATCCGGACCAGCGAATTGCCGTGCTGGCTGATTCCCAGAATCTCTATCACACCGCACAGAGCATCTATCAGCGCAATATCGACTACGAGGCGTTACTCACGTCCGCGGTCGACGGCCGGCAGTTGACGCGAGCGATCGCCTACGTCGTACGGGCCGATGCTGACGACGAGGAGCGCTTTTTCGAGGCACTGGTCGATATCGGCTTCGAGACCAAACTCAAGGACATCAAGACCTTCGCCGACGGGTCCAAGAAAGCTGACTGGGACGTCGGGATGAGCCTCGACGCCGTTTCGCTGGCTCCCCACGTCGATACGATCGCCCTCTGTACGGGCGATGGCGACTTCTCCCGGCTGGTCTCACACGTCAGACACGAGGGTGTCAAAGTAGAGGTCTACGCCTTCGGCGAATCGACATCCGAAGAACTGATCGATCGCGCCGAGTCGTTCACTGATCTGAGCGAGGATACAGATCGCTTCCTGCTGTGACTATACGGGTCGGCCTTCGCCGGACGTTCCCACGAGGAGTGCGCCGGCGGCCAGTCCCAGGGCGGCGACACTCCCCGTGACGAGAGGGAGGAGGTCAGTCATGCCCCCAGCGAGGATGACGACGCTCGAGACGAGCAGCAACGCAAACCCCGCGAGTTGCTTCGTCGAATCTGTTGACATACGTCTCGCTACCGTCGGCGCAGTCATAAATCGTCCAGTACCCCCTCCCGATTGCCGTCGTCGGCCGTCCTCGTGGACCGGTGTTGGCCTGCTGAATGGCAGCGGTTATGCCTCTCGGCCGGCAAACGGGAAGCGATGGACGAGTGGCCTCGCCTCGAACGGATCGCATCCTACCAGTTCGGTGCCGGTGCCGGGCCGGCGCTGTTCGCCGACCGTACAGCCCTGTCGATCACGCGCTCGAAGTCGGGTCGTCCCCGACAGATCCACGGCCCGGCGGGGCGACTGGTCACGTTGGGTGGAGACGGACGGTTCACGCTTGGCCTCGCCGGCGGTCGGCGCCTCCGGGATGAACTCGTCGCCCCGGCCTCTCGGGTGGTCGTCGGCGAGGAGAGCGATCCGTTCGTCCGCGAGGGACGCAACGCATTCGCAAAGTTCGTCCGAGAGGCTGACCCGTCAATCCGGGAGGGCGACGAGGTACTGATCGTCCGGAAGGACGACACGCTGGTTGGCGTCGGGCGGGCGGAACTCCCGGCGACGGCGATGGACGACTTCGAGACGGGGATGGCCGTCGCTGTGCGCGAGGGCGCAGAGGAATAGTCCAGCGGGCAGGTCCAGCCGGGACACGTCGCCAGGCTTTTGATTACGCGTTGCTCAGGGAGAGATATGTTTGGAGGAGGCGGCGGGGGTCTCGATCCCCGCAAAATGAAGCAGATGATGGAACAGATGGGGATCGACTTAGAGGATATCGACGCCGAGGAGGTCATTATCAAGACCCCCGACGAGGAACTCGTCTTTACTGACGCGGAGGTCCAGCGCATGGACGCCCAGGGGCAACAGACCTACCAGATCGTCGGTCAGCCTGAAACCCGCGAGCGTAGTGCAGGCGCTGGATCAGCGAGCGACGACGTATCGAGCGACACCGACGACGGGATTGCCCAGGCGGACGTCGACGTGGTCGTCCAGCGGGCGGGTGTCGACGAGGAGACGGCCCGCGAGGCACTCCAAGACGCCGACGGCGACCTCGCGGCAGCGGTCGCCAACCTCGAGTGAGCGTCCTCCTCGTCGGTGAGGGACGGGAGTACCTCCGCGAACGCGGTGAGACCTTAGAGACGGATCTGGGTGTTCTGGAAATTCCCAAGGACGCCGCGCCGGGGGACACGCTGGAGACCCATCTTGGGACCGCCTTCGAGGTGCGCGCGCTGCGTGGCCCGGATCTCTTCGAGCACTTCGAACGGACCGGCGCGCCGATGATGCCTCGGGACATCGGCCTGATCGTCGGTCACACCGGAATCGCTGGCGGCGACCGTGTTCTCGATGTCGGTACCGGGACGGGCGTGCTCGCCGGATACATGGGCCGCATGGGCGCGGCAGTCGTCACCTACGAACAGGACGACGGCTTCGCCGACGTGGCTCGGGAAAACATGGCACTTGCCGGCGTCACCGACACTGTCGACGTACGGACCGGCGACGCGACCGCGCATGTTGAGGACCTCCGGGACGAGGATCCCTTCGACGTGCTGACACTCGATACTGCCGACGCACCTGATCTGGTCGAGCATGCACCCGACCTGCTGGCCGACGGAGGGTTCGTCGCCGTCTACTCGCCGTTCGTCGAAAGTTCCAAAGATGTCGTCGAGACAGCCCGAGAAGTCGGTCTTTCCCAAATCGAGACGCTGGAGACGATCCAGCGGGAGATGGACTTCGACGACCGTGGCTCGCGCCCCTCGACCGCTGGCGTGGGTCACACGGGGTATCTGACGTTCGCACGGCTGGCGTAGACTTACGATTTCGGTTGGCGATTCGAAACCCTCAGTCGCCGATATGGTTGATCTCGAACCGTCTCGGCCCTCGAAACAGTAATTTTAGACCGAGTAGTGGGAACAGAAACACCAGCAAGCCGTTCCCGGCAAGTCTGATCAAGTGGTAGTCAACTGAATCAGAGATCGTGCCTGCGTAATACACCCGATAATAGTCCCCATTATCGAGTCGGATCGGCGTCTCGGGCACGTCGACCCGTTCGTGCGTGGTGGCGTTACCGGTCCGGGCCGCCTCGGCGACGACTGATTGGGTCTTCGACGTTATCGGCATCGAAACGTCCTGCAGTGCTTCTTCCGGCTGGACCTCTTCAAGTGCCAACTCGATTGGATAGTCCCCGTCGTCCCGCTGGGCCGACTCGTTCGCCCGGGCCGTCGCTCGATAGACCGCCTCGTCCGAAAGCACGTATTCATATGGTGTCCCTCGCAGAGAGACAGTTCCGGAACTCGACGTATCCATATCAGTTGGGACGGTCCGATTCTCGATCAAAAACTGTTCGAACGCGCAAACTCGCCCAATAAAATGCTTCGAACAGGCCATCTCGTCGCTGATCGGAATATCCTTCCACATTTCCGGTTGCTCGCTGTATTCAATCGTGGAGTCGTCTACGTGTACTTCGACTCGCTCGTAGCGGTGGACCGGTTCGTTCAACTGCAGACCGTACACCCAGAGCGGACCTGAAAGCAACAGAACGGTGACCACGAGGAGCAGTACGTCACGACGAAACGGTGTGAAGAAATTTCGGGGGGGCACGCAGTTCCGTTCTAGTGAAAATAAAATACGAATTTCGATTCGTACTGGGTAATCTGATCACACGCGATTTCCTCTCCCACTATCCGCTCGATCGGCGTCGGGTCATCGCCCCTTTCAATCACGTCGGTGAACGCTCCACCCCGTTCACGGCGTTGCCGGTCTGTGTTCTCCTCTCTCTTTCGTGGCGATGCAAGCGGCTCTCGGTACCTTCTGCTATTCGAACCGGGATCGATTTTTGGGTCCTTCGGTCGATAACGGTCACGCCTGAAGGCGATTCTTCGTCGATTCGCGCCGCATGACCTCGTTCGAGGACGCAACGATCGCAGACAGTCCCCGCAAGGCAGGTCTCGCCGTCGAAACCGTCGCGGGGTATGGGCCCGACGACGATCGGACCGTATTTGTCGCCTGTCGTTCTGTCCGAGGCGGAACCGCTGGCCCGGAGTAGCCAGCTATTAACCTTCCCGGCGCGTGGCTCCGGCAACGATGCAGCAGTATCTCGATCTCGTCGAAGGCGTCCTCAGGGACGGCACGTACAAGCCAAACCGAACCGGCGTCGATACGCTCGCCGCATTCGGCTATAGCTACGAGGTCGATCTCCAGGCGGGCTATCCATTGCTCACAACCAAGCAGATGGATGGCTTCCGCTGGAATTCGATGATCCACGAAATGCTGTGGTACCTCTCCGGCGAGGAACACATCCGAACCCTCCGGGAAGAGACGGGAATCTGGGACGACTGGGCAGACGAGGAGGGACATCTCGACACTGCCTACGGACGATTCTGGCGGCGCTACCCCATCCCGGAGGACGACGACCGACTGCCCGGCGAATCCTGGCCCGAAGAGGATCATCGGTGGGTCAACGACGAGGGGACCTTCGACCAGTTGCAGTACGTCATGGACCAACTGCAGGAGAACCCGCAGTCCCGACGGCTCGTCGTCAACGCCTGGCACCCCGCGAACGCGGCCGTGAGTACCCTCCCGCCGTGTCACTACACCTTCGTGTTCAACGTCCAGGGCGATCAGTTGAACGTCCACCTCACCCAGCGATCGGGCGACGTAGCGCTGGGTATTCCCTTCAACATCGCCGCTTACTCGCTTTTGGCCCACATCGTCGCCGACCGGACGGGCTTCGAGGTCGGTCGCTTCTCCCACACGGTCGTCGACGCCCACGTCTACTGTGGCGAGGGCGAGCGCGGCGAGTGGTATCGCGACAACCGGGCGCAACTGCGCGAGCGGGTCGCCGCGGTCGAGAATCGCAGCGAGTACGCCGACGTGAGGAACTGGATCGAGGCGGAAGCCCCGCCCGAACCCGGCGTGGAGAACGCCGACCACGTACCAAACCTCCTGGAGCAACTGACTCGCGATCCCTGCGACCGGCCGACGATCGACGTGGCCGAGAAACCGCTCGACGACCTCGAATTCGCGGATATTCAGCTCCGGAACTACGAGTCCGCACCGGGACTTGACTTTTCGGTCGCGGAGTGACGATGACGGAGAATCCGCCTGGCGACCTCGCGCCGGGACGGGCACGGACCGCCGGCGACGAGAGTCGCGTCCAGGTCGTCCTCCTGGCCGCCGTCGCCGAGAACGGCATCATCGGTAGCGACGGTGAGATTCCGTGGTACTACCCCGAGGATCTGGCCCATTTCAAGGAGACGACGATGGGCCACCCTGTGATCATGGGGCGGCGCACCTACGAGTCCATCGCCGAGCGTCTGGGCGGACCCCTCCCCGGCCGAACGACCGTCGTCCTCTCGCAGTCGGGCTTTACCCCTGCGGAAGACGGCACTGGTGACCAAACGACTGTCCGGGTCGCGGACGGCATCGACGCGGCGATCGAGACCGCGACAGAAACCGGGTCGGACGTGGTCTATGTCGCCGGCGGAGCGACAGTGTACGAGCAGTTCCTCCCGGTGGCCGATCGGATGATCCTCACCGAGGTTCCAGAGACGCCCGAAGGCGACACGCACTTCCCCGAGTGGGATCCGGATGCCTGGACTGTCACCGACCGACGGGAGACCGAGGAACTGGCGTTCGTGACTTACGAACGGACGGACGCGACGAGTACGGCTCAGGGGACGTCGTAGGTTGCGAGGACTGCCGACGTGTCACTGTCCGACGACTCCCAGACGACTTGGATCGTATCGCCGCTCTCGAGCCCCGAGACGGTGATCGAATCCCCAGCAGAGATCTTGCCATCAGATTCCAGGGTGTTCCACTCGCCGGTGGTGCCGGGACTTCGGATCTCGATCGCGGATCGGTGAACCGTGTCTCCGCCCTCGTGAGTGACCGTCACCGTCCCCGATCCGTCCGTCTCGAACCCGACCGCTACCTGTGGTACTGGCTCGGCGTGCTGTTGTGACGCTTCGCCCATACCCAGCACGAACGAGCCGAAGACGGCCCCGAAAAGCATCAGGAGGATGCTAAGTATCGAGATCACACCACGCGTGCTCGGCGACCAAACTGACGGTTTCATGTGTCGACAGTACTGACAGACGGGATATTAGTACTGGCGGTCCGGAACAACACCTACTCAGTATTCGACGCCTCGGATTAGCGACTGTAGCTCCTCACGACTCGCTTCTGGATCGTACCCGAGATCCGGAACGTCCAGCGCATCGGCCAGCGCCACCGTCGGATACAGGCCGCCGGCGAGCAACATCGCCTCGTCGTGCCAGCTCGCGATCCACCCCTCCATGGGAACCACGCCCTCTCCGTCGCCCGTTTCCACCGGGAGCGTCGCGTCGTAGCGTGTGAGCTTCGCCCGCGTTCCGGACGCGACTTCGAGACGCTCGTCTCCGCTTTCTTCGATGTCGACGAGGCCCTCATCACGGAGCTGCTCGGCGAACTCTTCGCGGGCGGCACTACGGACTTTCGGGAGTGCCATCGCCGGCCCGAACCCGGGCGGCAGCGGTGGCGTGAACGAGAGCCGCGTCGCGTAGAAGAGTCGCCAGAGGTGATCCGGTCCGCCTGCGTCCCGGACATCGGCCCGCAGACTGTCGTCTTCGTAGCGGCGTTCGAACGCGCGGACGGTGAACCCGGCCACCTCGGCACGGACCTCTTCCCGACAGTCGCGGAGTGACCAGCCATCGGCTTTCAGGCGGTCGAGAGGGACGGTCGGGTACTCCTCGTCGGCCCTGCTTTCGCCAGTCACGGGTCAGTGATCGTCCTCGCGCCACTTGTGGTCGCACTCGGTGCAGGTGAAAAATCGGGTTTCGGACTCGTCGGCGGCGCGGATCTGTTTCATCTCCCAGAATGCGCGGTCGTTGCCACACTCCGGACAGTGGGCCTCCGTGGAGGGGCGGGCGTCTTCCTCGCTCTCGCTCAAGTCGACGATCTCGCCTTCCTCCTGGCCCTGGGTGGTGACCATCCCCCCCTCGGTGGCCTCTTCGCGCGGTTTCTCGGCGCCGCAACTCCCACAGACCCACAGATCGCCCTCGGTCTTCATCATCGAACCGCACTCGTCACAGAATTCCATGTCGGGCGTATGCCAAGGGGTGAACTTAAGCGTCCGGGTTTGGACCATCGGGGACGCGAGCGCCAGAGGCCTCACTGCGTCCCACTGTCGCCAGTGGCCGACCAGTCCGAACAGGCGTCCATATCGTCCATGTACTGCCCATGAAAGTCACAGTAGGGCTCGATAGCGTCCTCGTCGACGCGGACGTAGTGGAAGTGTTCACAGTTGCCGCAATATCGGTCTGGACTGGTTCGTGTCCGTGCCGCTTCGAGTATCTCGGCCCCCTCATCGGTCGAATCGACCGCTGTCGATCCCCCGTCGCTGACCGTCCGTGCGGTCGAGGTGTCGTCGCCGTTCGTCCCCTCACTGCCAGTCTGGGTCGGCACTCCCCCGTCGGGATCGGACCCGAACAGGCCGACACCGCCGGTACTTCCGAGGCCGCCGCTTCCCGTCCCGCCCAGACCATCGGCGTCCTGGACAAGTTTGATCCGCCCTTCCTCGGTGATCCGCATCTCTGCGGTCCCACCCGGCGCCTTCCGGGTCTTGAACGTGGCGACGGCGACGAACAGACACCAGCCAGTCGTGACCGCGCCACCAAAGTACGCGCCCAGCGTGAGCAATGCGAGCAACGGGTCGGCAGCCGGCGCACCCGGCCACTGTGTCGGATAGGCGTACGTGAACAGGGCGACGGCAAAGACGCACAGGCTGGCGCCGATGGCGGCGGCCGCACGGGTCACCCGACTGGTCGGGAGCACGGCGAAGACGCTCACGAAAACCGCGGGCAGCCCGAGCCCGGCGAGGATGCCCGCCCACTCCCTGGCGCCGTAGGTCTCCAGGCCGAACCGGGAGCCGACGTGGGTCGTCGCCAGAACGACCCCCGCCGCGGTCAGACCGGCACCGAGCGCGAACAGGGTCGCCCCCACGAACACCCGCCGCCGGCTCGCCACGGCCCCCACCCGGCGCCGATAGACGTCCGTCAGGCTCGTCATGCGGGTTACTACCGCGGGCACACACAAAACTGTGCGTCAGACGGTCGTCTTGCGCCCTCGCAAGCCCGTTTTGCGACCAGCCCGTCCGCGGGACCGGTCCTGCCAGGACCGTCTCCGGGTCCGAAAACACTAATCGCCGAGGCGGTCAAACGACGGGTATGGCAGACGAAGACGCGGACGAGGCGGACGAGCCGGCCGTCGAACTCGGCGAGGGGGAGTCGGTCGAAGGCGTCCCGCTGGCGCAGGTATCCTCGCGACTCACCTACGGCATCGAGAAGAGTACCGTCCGACGTCGCGAGGGTGACACGGAGATCCGGACGCCGGACGGTCCGACGCCACTTTCCGACGTCCTCGATTCGGTCGAGGAGACGTATTTCGACCGTCGCCAGGCTTTCGAGGAGGCGGTCCGGGCGGTCGTGGACACCGGGCCGGTCCCCACTGAGTGACTATCGGTCCTGGGACTGTGGGGACGTATCCGATCGCTGGGGGCACTCGTTCGCGTTGGTCACAGACACGAACGTCACGTCGGCTCGGCACCGTTTCGTATCGGCACTTTCGTCAACTCGGCGGCTTTCGCGGAGGTTGGCGCTCGCCCGTGAGGACTATTGTCTGTTCTTTGGTCTGTGAAACAATACTTTTTGCACCATCAGCGCAGCCGCCGCTGTAATCTGCGGCCGGGACCGAATTCGCGGAGCGCGACCCAGAGGGCCGCAGCGACTACGAGCGTGAGTGGCCAGTGTTCGACCGCCGAGTCGACTGCGACCGTGAGATCGAAAGCGAACGCCATACGATGGGATCTGACGGGTAGCAGGTCAGTCTTTCGCCGATCCGGTAGCGCTCCCGGCTACACGTACTCTTTTCTCGCGTTCGCCCGTGGACGAACACATGACGCTCCCGATCGATCCGACCGCACTCGACGCCGAAGACCTCGGCGAGAAGCGTGCAACCCTCGAGATGGACCACGAAGCGGCCGTCGAACACGTCCGCGAGACGTTCGTCGACGCCGGGTTCGGTATCGCGACCGAGTTCTCACCCTCGGAACTGCTCAATGAGAAAATAAATGCCGATCGCGAGCCCTATCACGTCCTCGGTGCGTGCAACCCCGCCGTCGCCGACCGAGCGCTCGACGCCACGGACGGCCGGCTCGGCGGCCTGTTCCCCTGCAACGTCGTCATCCGTCAGGTCGAACCGGGTCGACAGGAAGTCTATCACGTCTCGATCATGCGGATCGCCCGGCTCGTGGGGATGGCGCCCGACGACGAGACGATGGCCGAGATCATCGCCGACACCGGCGAGTTCGTCGAAGAGGCTTACGGGAACCTGTAGGCATCGGTCGCCCCTCGTCGACAGTGATCGATCCGATGGATCAAGCCGAGAACCCGTCGGATTCGTCCTCGGCGTTCATCAGGGATTGATCCCATCGTTCGAACACGGCGCCACGCTAGCAACCCAGTCCGGGATATCACACCTGCAGCTGTGGTGGGCCCTTCGAGACGACGAAGGCCCTCATCGAACACGCACAGGACGCCCACGGGATCAGCGTATTCTGAGCGGCTGGCGAGCCGATTTCTGCGGTGTCGGCGAAGCCGTCGAGGTGATCGTCCGGCGTGTGCTCGATGTGATCCACGACGGAGTCGTCCAGAAAACGTTTGGGCGTGGTGATCGAATCGGGATCGATGCCCGATCTGACCCGCCGCCGTGCCCTCCTCGCGGTCGCGTCGGGAGCCGCCGCCCTCGCCGGCTGTGGCGGTTCCGGGGACGAGCGCGCGACGATCGACGACCGCTCGGATCGCGACCCGATCGACGACTACGAGGTCACGTCCGTCAGAAACGAAGACGGTGCCGTGTTGTTCACCGAAGGTGACCCGCCGACAGCCACGGACACCGACGTTCCGATCCGGTATCGCCGACGCGGTCGCTCGGTGATCGTCTCCTCGGACGCCCTCGATGGGATCACGTTCGCTGACGTGCCCGAGGCCGAGCGGCTCCGGACGTTCGCGAGTGCGACCGACTTCGAGACGGCCTCGCTGTACCTGTCTTCACAGACGGTCGATGCGTGCCACGAGATCCGGCTCCGATCGGTGACTGTCGAGTGGGACGGATCCACGGACATCCATCCACATACGCAGTTCTGCCAGGGGACCCGTCCGGCCGACGTCGCCTGCAGTACCGACACTGTTCACACGGTGGGGTTCGCCATCCGTCTCCCGGTCGCGGCCGACAGTTCCTCCGGAAGCGGCAGCGGCATGTCCTCTCAGTGCCGTCCGGGACCGTCCTCCCGCCAGGGATCTTTCGACGCTGACGTGACGCCCGCTGGTGGGGGTGAGGACGCGTGAAGCGCCGTCGCCAGGTACTCGCCGGTCTCGGGACGGCCGGGCTCGTCTCCCTGGCCGGCTGTTCGGGACTCCCGTTCGTCGGTGACGAGGGAAGGACCCACCCCGACTTCGAGGTCCCGCTCGACGCCTTCCCGGCCCTCGAGTGGCCGTCCTCGCCGTTCCCAGTCGCCGTCCCCGACGCGCTGGCCGAGACGCACCGCGAGCGCGCACAAGAGCTCCTCGACACCGTGCCGACGGACCCGCAGATCCCGAACGGGGCGATCGCCGAGGAACTCCGGTCCGATCGCGAGCGAGTCGCGAGCGACCTCGCGGACGGTCCGACCGACCCCTGGCCCCTCGATACGCTCTCGAGTTGGCGTGGCCGTCGCGGTTCGGCTGCGAACGTCGCCGCCACCTACCGGGCGGCGACCGGCGATGACGACGACTCGGCGCTCGGAGAACGCCGACGGCTCGTCCGGGAGGATCTCGGCTCCTTTAGCGCCGACCACGACTATCGGGCCGACTCGGTCCGGGAGGGGGTCCTCGTTCACGCGCCGATCGAGAACATGCTCTCGTCGGCTCGCCGCCGGGTCAGGCCCGATCCCCTCTATCCTGACGACCCGGTCGCGACGCCGTTTCGGGCCGGCGATGCGTTCGAAGGCGTCGAGCGGGCCGGCGCGCTCTGCTCCGACATGCGTCGCCTCCGGGAGACGTATCTCGACGCCCGGTCGGGCGTGCGTTCACAGTGGAACCGCCTGATCGCCGCGTCCGACCGGCTCCGGTTCGCCGTCGCCGAAACCCGCGAACCCGTGGATGCGTTCCTCGATGCCGGTCGGGAGGCTTTCGATCGAGACCTCGACGGGACGGCGGCGTACACCCTGTTCGAGACCGCTAGTCAGGAGGCCCGGTGGGCCGACGACACCTTCGCCCAACAACGGGACGACGGTGCCTACGCCACAAGCGTGGTCGACGCCGGGGAGGCCCTCGCCGCCATTGAGACGCTTCGGACGGCGATCGAGGGAATCCGGGACGGCGACTATCAGGACGACGTGACGCTTGCCTCGCTCGAACGCGGGGCCCGACGGGCCCGGGACGCCCTCGACGGGATCCGGACGGCCGAGTACGGATCGCTCGCGGCGAGGATCGGACGGCCGGCACTGTCGGCCTATGACGGCTTCTCCTATCAGATCGAGGAGGATTACGCCGATCCGCTCCGTCTCCAGGGCGAACTCGCCTGGGTCGAACTGTACGCCCGCGCCGTCCCGGCCGCGACGGCCTTCGTCGTCGAGCGTCTCGACGCCGCGGCCAACGATTAGCCCAGGTACGGTTTGTGCACGTCGGTCACGTCGAAAAGCCGTACTCTTCGTCCGGGTCGTCTTCCTCGTTCTCGAGTCCTTTCCCGAGTATGTACGGCGTCACGATCGCGTCGAGGAGTGCAACACCCAGGACGACCCAGCGGATCGTTCCTTCGAGGAAGAATATCGCGACGAACGCCACGACGGCGGCGCCCGAGAGGCCGATCAGTCCACGCACGCGACGATCACGGAGGGGGTTCTCGTCGGTCATGACCGAGTGAACGAGCGCCCTGTATTGTAAAACCAGGTATTCCGGCGAACTCCGGTTCGAGGCCTCCGCCTTCACTTCGTTTACTCGGCCTCGCCCTGTTCGGCGGGTCACTGCGTTCTCCACTCGCATTTTCCGAGGCCTCGTGCGCTCCGCTTGCTCGGCCTCGCCCTTATCCACGACTCCCTACTGGTCGCCGTTCCGATTCGATGTCCTCGAAACTCGGAGAGTTCGGGATCACGAGACGGCGTGGCCGTCCCGAACGAGCCTGGCGCTTACTCGCCTTTCTCGATCGGGGCACCGACAAGATTGCCCCACTCGGTCCAGGACCCATCGTAGTTGATGGCGTCGTCGTAACCCAGCAGTTCGTGCAGGGCGAACCAGGCGACCGAGGAGCGCTCGCCAATCCGGCAGTAGGCGACGGTCGTGCTGTCGCCGTCGATGCCGTAGTCGCTGTACAGCTCCTGCAGTTCGTCGAAGTCCTTGAACGTCCCGTCGTCGTTGGTCACGGCTGCCCAGGAGATGTTCTCCGCACCCGGGATATGGCCGCCACGCTGGGCCGTCTCCTGAAGGCCCGGCGGCGCGAGGATCTCGCCGCTGTACTCTTCGGGGCTCCGAACGTCCACGAGCGGCAGGCCGCGCTCGATGGCGTTCTCGACATCTTCGCGATAGGCACGGATGGACTCGCGCGGGCCGCTGGCGTCGTAATCGACCGCGGAGAAGTCCGGCTCCTCGCTCGTCGTCGGATAGTCGTTTTCGACCCAGTACTCGCGGCCGCCGTCGAGCAGGCGCACGTCGTCGTGGCCGTAATACTTGAACTGCCAGTAGGTGTAGGCCGCGAACCAGTTGGAGTTGTCACCGTACAGCACGACCGTCGAATCCTCGCTGATGCCGTGGGAACCCAGCAGGTCCTCGAACTCGTCCTTGCTGAGGATGTCCCGCGTCGTCTGGTCCTGCAGTTGGGTCTCCCAGTTGAACCCGATCGCGCCGGGGGCGTGGGTCTCCTCGTAGGCCTCCGTGTCCACGTCCACTTCCACGAGTCGGTGCTCGGGATCGTCACTCTCGAATGCGTCTAGATTGTCCTCGACCCAATCCGCCGAGACGAGAACGTCGTTTGCGTACTCAGTCATGTTGCATTCTTCCCTACAGGCGGGACCCATAAAGACGCTGACGTAACGGCAGGTACGGCCACTCGTTTCCCCTAGGGGCAGGTGTTGCCGTTGGGGTGACCCAAGCCAGGCGGTCGGACCCTCGACATCGCGTGCTATCTTGCCGGTCCGGCGGCGCTGGCCCGAGAGGAGCGGACGACCCAGAAAAAGTTACCGCTATCTCGGAGCACTGGCAGCCAGGGGTGACGCCCACACGTTGAAATCACGGGCCAGCCAAGTTTCGGCAATGACCGACATCGTCGCTGCGGAGTGGCTCGCAGACAGACTGCCGAACGTCCACGTTGTCGACGTTCGGGATGCCTGGGAGTACGAGGGTATCGGGCACCTCCCCGGTGCCGTCTCGATTCCGTTCGATGCATTCCGGGCCAGCGAGGGCGACGAAGGGATGTTACCCGGCGCGGACGTCTTCGCTGGGTTGCTCTCGGAAGCAGGGATTGCCCCGGACGAGGAGATCGTCGCCTACGACGACACCCACGGCGTCTTCGCTGCTCGCTTTCTCGTGACTGCCGAGTTGTATGGACACGATCCGGACTGCCTCCACCTGCTCGATGGGGATTTCAGCGCCTGGCAGCGCGAACATCCGACGACCGACAATGTCCCGGACGTGACGGCCTCCGACTACGAGATCGAACGTCCGGGCAAGTCCCCGCTGGTCGACTTAGAGAGCGTCCGGGCGGCAATCGATGGCGACGCGGTTATCGTCGACACCCGCGAGCGATGGGAGTACGAGGAGGGACACATCCCTGGGGCGGTCCAGTTGGACTGGCGGGACCTCGTCGAGGACGACACCAGAGGCATCAAACCCGACGACGAGATCGGGGCGATCCTCGAATCGCGGGGGATCACGCCCGAAAAGCGGATCGTCCTCTACTGTAACACCGCCCGACGGATCAGTCATACCTACGTCGTTCTCCGGGACCTCGGCTACGATGACCTGGCCTTCTACGAGGGGAGCCTCACGGAGTGGGAGGCAGCGGGCGAGCCGGTCGAGACAGTCGAGTAATCCGGCGGTCCGGGACTCGCTACTCGCGACTCCTTGGGACGGACTTTCACTCGGACGGACTTTCTCCGTTGGCGGGGAGCCGTTCGTTCGCCAACAGCTCCACACTCTCTGACAGTAGCGCCACTACGATCGGCCCGGCGATGATACCGATCGCCCCCATTGTGAGGACCCCGCCAGTGAACCCGATGAAATAGAGGCTCCCGGGCAGATCGGCGGCGATCTCCGAGAGTCGCGGCCGGACGAGTATGTCGGGCAGCCCGGCGACAAAGACCAGTCCAACAACGGCCACGAGAACGGCCTGTGTGACGTTCTCTGCAAGGACTTCTATGACGACGAGGACGCCGATCAGCACGCTCGGGCCGATGATGGGAATGAACTGCAAAATGCCACTCAGCACCGCGAGCGTGATCGCGGCGTCGTATCCCAGCGCGAAAAACACCGGCAGCGCGAGGACGAACGTCCCCAGGCCCGTTGCGCCCTGGAGGACGTACAACCCATAGAGTGTGTCTCGTAGCCGTTCGTGGAGTGCCTCGACGACATCGTAATAGTTCGGCGGAACTGTCCGTCTGAGCGCGCGAGCGGGCATCTTCGGCTTCAACAGGAGTGCGTACACCAGCAGGACGAACAGGAAGAACTTCAGGGCGAGGACCGGCGCGGCACTGGCTGCATCGATCGCCACGTCGGCGGCGAGATTTCGGGCTGTCGTCACTACCGTCGAGAGATCAATCGAGTACGTCGTCTCCAGGAACGTCACGGAGAACTCCTGTGGAAGGCTGGCCACCATTTCGAAGAACGCCGACCGACGAGCGTACAGCGAGTACGCGATGGGAGTGACCACGACGGCAGCGAAGCCGAACGCGATCGCTGTACTTGCCGCCGCCGCGATCCGCGGTCCAATCCCTCGGCGCACCAGTCGTTGCCGAACCGGATAGAGGACGTACGCGACCGTGACGGCGAAGAATATGGTTCCGAAGACTCGCCACAGTGTGAACACAGCCAAGACGCTCAACAACCCCAGCAATCCGACGAGCGCGAGCGTCCGGCGAGGGAGTGTCACATCGCCCTGTTCCGCGGGTATCTCCATAACGTTTTCCTGGGCTGCCTTCGCTCTCCCATCCAGACGCCGACGTCGGCCGATCGAACCGCTTTCGTGAAGCCGATAATTGATTGTAATTCTTCTTCAAACCATTAGAAGGAATCAGAACCCTCTCTTTTCGGGCGTGTCGTGTCCGATGAACTCCGCATTATTCGATATAGATCTCGATTCTTCCCCAATCCCTCACATTCTAACATAGATGTTTTCAACCGATGAGAATACGGTACATTCCTTTACAGGATGTCGAGGTAATATTCACCTAGAATGGCAACCCTAGAGCGAGTGAAACAGTCACTGGGGTCGGATGCATCCGACGTCGGATCGGATTCGGGCATCATTCCGGCCGACGCAGAGGTGGCGGACGTCTGTGACGAGGAGATCGAGACGGTCCAGGAGATCCTCGTAGACGTCCCTACCGCCCAGGAGGGTGTTATCCCGGCCTTGCAGGACGTCCAGGAGGAGTACGGTTACTTACCGAAATTCACGATGGAACTGATAGCCGAACACACCGGGACGTCGATGGCGCACGTCTACGGGACGGCCTCTTTTTACTCGCAGTTCCATATGGAGCCCCGTGGCGAGCACACCATCAAGGTCTGTACGGGAACGGCCTGTCACGTGAAAGGTGCCGACGAGGTCTCGGAAGCCTTCTGTGACGAACTCGACGTCGAGCTCGACGAGGTCACTGACGACGGGACGTTCACCGTCGATCACGTCCGCTGTATCGGTGCCTGTAGCCTGGCTGTGGCCGTGATGGTCGGTGACGAAGTCTACGGTGACGTCCAGCCCGACGACGTGGACGAAGTCATCGAGGAGTACCGCTAGGAGGGATTCAATATGGCAACTGTACTCACCGAAGCACGTCGTGTCCGGACGGAAGAGGATCTGGCCGACCTGCAAGCCGAGGGCGAACAGTCGCTGTACCCCGATCGAGTCAAGGTCTTGGTCGGTATGTCGTCCTGTGGCAAGGCCGCAGGGGCCGACGAGGTCTACGGCCGGTTGTCGGCCGAACTTGGCCCGAGAGACGACGCTACCGTCGGCCAGACCGGCTGCATGGGGTTCTGTGATCGGGAACCGCTCGTCGAAGTCATTCGGCCCGATGGCGTCTCGATCATCTACGAGAACGTTACCGAGGCCGAGGCGGGTCGGCTGGCAGACGCGATCGAGGATGGCGAGCTACCCGAAGACGGCACGCTCGCTGCTCGGAGCCACGTTGAGGACTGCGAGCACGATCACGATGTTCCGCACATCGACGATGTCCCGTTCTACGAGTCCCAACAGCGCGTCGTCCTGGGCAACAGTGGGCTCGTCGATCCCGATAGCCTCGAAGAGTACGTCGCTCGGGACGGCTACTTCGCACTCTGGGAAGCCCTCTCGGAACACTCGCCCGAGGACGTCATCGAGGAGATCAAGGAATCGAAGCTCCGCGGTCGCGGTGGTGGTGGGTTCCCGACGGGCATGAAGTGGGAGTTCCTCGCCGGCAACGACGCCGATCTGAAGTATCTCATCTGCAATGCCGACGAGGGCGACCCCGGCGCGTACATGGACCGGACGCTGCTGGAGAGCGATCCCTACGCAGTGTTGGAGGGGATGACCATCGCCGGCTATGGTGTGGGCGCTGAGAAGGGCTATATCTACGTTCGCGCTGAGTACCCCCTGGCGATCGATCGCCTCCAGAACGCCATCGAACAGGCCCGAGAAGCCGGATTGCTTGGTCAGGATATCTTCGGCGAGGGCTTCAGCTTCGATCTGGAGATCAAGAAAGGCGCCGGCGCCTTCGTCTGTGGCGAGGAGACCGCGATGATCAACTCCCTGGAGGGTGGCCGCGGAATGCCTAAACCGCGCCCACCGTACCCTGCTGACGAGGGGCTGTGGGCCGAGCCGACCAACGTCAACAACGTCGAGACGTGGGCGAACGTCCCGGCGATCATCCGCAACGGTGCCGAGTGGTTCGCCGACATCGGCACCGAGGAGTCCGGCGGAACGAAGGTGTTCTCGGTCACCGGTGACGTCGAGAATACCGGTCTCGTCGAGGTGCCTCTCGGGACTCGCCTTGAAGAGGTCGTCTTCGAGATCGGTGGTGGCACCACTGGCGGCGAGTTCAAGGCCGTCCAGACTGGCGGTCCCTCCGGCGGTGTAATTCCCCGTAAACATGCAGAGACGCCCATCGACTACGAGACGCTGATGGAACTGGGCTCGATGATGGGCTCCGGGGGGATGATCGTCATGGACGAGTCGACGTGCATGGTCGATCAGTCGCGGTTCTTCCTGGAATTCAGCGTCGACGAGTCATGTGGGAAGTGCCCGCCCTGCCGGTACGGCACCAAACAGATGCTCGAGATGCTCGAGGCGATGACCACCGGGGAGGCCGATCCCGACGTCATCTCGGAGCTACGCTCGCTGGGCGATTCCATGGAAGAAATGTCGCTCTGTGGACTCGGCCAGACGGCAGCTAATCCGGTGATGAGTACGCTGGATTACTTCGAAGAGGAATATCGCAATCACGTCGAAGACGAAGAGTGCCCAGCGGGAGACTGCGAACTCGGCAGCGGCGAACACGCGGGCACGTACAAGATCATCCCGGACGAGTGTATCGGGTGCCAGCAGTGTAAGGACGCCTGTCCGGTCGGCGCCATCTCCGGGGAGGCTGGCGAGGTCCACGAGATCGATCCTGCGGCCTGTATCGGTTGTGGCCAATGTGTCGATCCGTGTCCGGTTGACACCATCGAGTTGAGGGGCTGATAGTATGAGCAAGGCATCTAACCCCGAGGAAACGGTCGAACGCGACGTCACGCTGACGATCGACGGCCAGGAGGTACAGGCAGCAGAAGGCGAGACGATTCTGGAGGCAGCCGACCGTGCGGGCATCGACATCCCGACGCTGTGTGCCCACGCGAACCTGTCGAACGTCGGCGCCTGCCGGATGTGTCTGGTCGATATCGACGGTGAGCGCCGCGAGACGGCCTGTACGACGGCCGTCGGCGAAGATATGGACGTCGAATTCGACACCGAAGCCCTCTGGGACCAGCGCCGGTCGATCCTCGAGTTGCAGTTCACCGAGGAAAACCACTACTGCATGTATTGCGAGATGGAGGGCGATTGCGAACTCGAGGACATGTTCAACCGCGCGGGGCTGGATCAGGATCGGTTCCCACTCGAGTACAAGGACGTCGAGCCGGACACCTCAAACGAGTACATTACGATGGATCTCGACCGCTGTATCAGCTGTGGTCGGTGTATCCGTTCCTGCGAAGAGGTCGTCGGCAACGAGACGCTGAACTTCGGCAACCGCGGAAAGAACACGACGATCATTGCCGATTCGGGCGTCCCGCTGGGCGAATCGTCGTGTACCTCCTGTGGGAGTTGTGTTCAGGCGTGTCCAACCGGATCGCTATACAGCCCGCTGTCGGCGTACAAAGGCCGCGAGCGGGACTGCGAAGTCGAGACGACGACCTGCAGCGAGTGCTCGGTCGGCTGTGAACTCGAGGTCTTCACCAACTCCGGCCGGATCGTCAAGATCGAGGGTAGCGAAGACGGCGAAGACGGCGGCCAGCTCTGTGAAATGGGCCGCTTCGAGTTGCTCGCCGACGATCGCGAACGCATCATGGAGCCCCGAGTCGACGGCGACGTCGTCGATCTCGACGCGGCGATCGATCGGGCCGGTGCGGAACTGACCGCGGCCAATGCGGTCAACGCTGTCGCCTCCGACCGGCTCCCCACCGAGACCCTGGAGTCGTTCGCCGATGCGATGGACGCCATCGACGCCGACTTGGAGATCCCCGGCGCACAGCGCCGGGCAACCGAGGCGTCGATCCACGAGGAACTGGCCGCCGAGGGCCACGAGGATCTGCAGGCCGAGTCGATCGAGGACATCCTCGACGCCGAGGGCATCGTCGTCTACGACACCTCGATCGTCGACAGTCATCCCGTCGCAGCTTCCTACGTTCGTCGGGCGGCAAGCGACGGTGCTGAACTGGTCACTGTCGACGGTGAGGAAGATCAGTTAGAACGGTTCAGTGACGATAGCCTGACGGTGGGATCGCCGCTCGCACAGGCCACCGCGGAAGCGGCCGGCGCACTCGCCGACGGCGGCAGCGCCTCGCCGGTTGCGGGCGTCGCGGAGGCAGCGACGCGCGCGCTCGATACCGAACACGGCATCGTCGTCCTCGGTCCCGAGATCGAGGACACCGAGGCGCTGATCGATGCCTACGGCCTGGCAGCGATGACCGACAGCCAGGTCGTGAGCCTCGATCGGAGTGCCAACCGCGCCGACGTCGCGGCCGACGGCGTCGAGGAACCGGCCGAGGTCGCGTACCTCCTGGCTGGCGACGACCGTGGTGACGATCTCGACCGCGCGATCGAGGTCGCCCGCGAGGCCGACACCGTGATCACCCAGGCCACTCGCGAGTCGGCGCTGACGGACATCGCCGACGTCGTGATCCCCGCCCTCGACTGGTTCGAGCGCGAGGGCACGATCGTCGACGCCGACGGCAAGCAGCGTGCAGTCGATCGCGTGCTCGACCCGCGGGTGGAGATCGATGCCGACCGTGAGATCATCGCGGAGCTACAGGAGGTGGGAGCATGAGCGCACAGGCCGAAGCCGACACGGCCGACGACCGGACGACCGTCGCGACGGTGTGTCTGGGCGGCTGTTCGGGCTGTCACATGGAGTTCCTGAACGTCGATCACGGACTGGTCGATCTGGTCGAGGAGGTCGACATCGTCGCCAGTCACATGATCGTCGACGAGAAGGGCGTCCCCGAAGCCGACGTCGGCATCGCCGAGGGCGTCGTCACCAACGAGGAGAACATCGAGGTCGCTGAGGAATTGCGAGAGAACTGCGACACTGTCGTCGCCTGGGGCGACTGCGCCGCGTTGCGCGGAATCATGTCGCTTCGCAACTACCAGGATCGCGACGAGATGTTAGAGGAGACCTACATGGGCGAAGCCGACGAGGAGAGCGAAGTGCCCTTTGGCGACGACGAGGGCGTCCCGGCACTGCTCGAGGAGGCCCGACCGCTGGACGAGTTCATCGACGTCGATGTCTACGTTCCCGGGTGTCCACCCGACGCCGACGTGATGAAAGAGAGTCTCGAAGCGCTGGCTCGCGGGGAGACCCCCGAGATCGAAGGCGACAAACTGCAGTACGACTAAGGAGGATCAACATGAGCAAGAAGGAAGTCATCGATCCGGTCACGCGCGTCGAGGGGCACGGCAAGATCACGATCCACCTCGACGACGAGGGGAGCGTCGAGGACGCACAGTTCCACGTCACGGAGTTCCGTGGCTTCGAGGAGTTCGTCGAGGGTCGCCCCATCTGGGAGATGCCCGAGATCACGGCTCGCATCTGTGGCATCTGTCCCGTCAGCCACCAGCTGGCGGCGGCAAAGGCTGCCGACGACGTCATGGACGCTAACGTGCCCGACGGCGCCCACAAACTCCGGGAACTACTCCATATGGGCCAGGTGCTCCAGAGTCACGCCCTGAGTTTCTTTTACCTCTCCAGTCCCGATCTGGTGCTGGGCTACGACGCCGACCCAGCCGATCGGAACATCGAGGGCGTCTTAGAGGAGAACCCACAGCTGGCCGAGCGCGGGATCGACCTGCGGAGTTTCGGGCAGAACGTCATCGCCGCGCTGGGCGAGAAGAAAGTCCACCCCGACTTCGCGGTCGCAGGCGGCGTCTCGAACACGCTCGATCGCGAGGACGGCGAGGCTTTGCTCGAAGAGAGCGAGCCGTTGCCGACCTATCTCCGGGAGACTATCGACCTCCTCAAGGACATCTTCGCGGACATGGACGACGACACGTTGGATTACGCCACCTACCCGACGGGCTACATGGGGTTGGTCACCGAGGAGGGTGGTCTCGAACACTACGACGGTGACATCCGGCTGGTCGACGAGGCCGGCGATTCTCTCGAAGAGATCGACGACGGTGACTACCGAGACATCATCGCCGAGCGATCCAAGGAGTGGAGCTACCTCAAGTTCCCCTACTACAAGGAGGAGGGCTTTGAGGACGGCCAGTACCGCGTCGGGCCGCTGGCTCGCCTGAACGCCGTCGACGACATTTCGACGCCCCAGGCCCGCGAGGAATGGGTCGAGTTCATGGACGCGGCCGACGGGGCAGTCCACGAACGCTCGACGTACTACCACTGGGCGCGCCTCATCGAGATGCTGTACTGCGTCGAGCGCATCCAGGAACTGCTCGAAGACGACGACGTCTACGACGGCATCACGAACGTCCCGACCACGCCGAAGGCGGGCACGGGCGTCGGCGTCATCGAGGCCCCGCGCGGAACGCTCATCCACGAGTACACCATCGACGACGGTGGCACAGTCGAGAACGCCAACTTCATCGTCGCCACCACGCACAACAACGGCGCGATGAACCGCGGGGTCACCTCCGCCGCCGAGACGTTCATCGACGGCCCGGAGATTCCCGAGGGTATCCTCAACAAGATGGAGAGCGTCATCCGGTGTTATGACCCCTGCCTGTCGTGTTCGACCCACTCCATCGGCGAGATGCCACTGGAACTCACCCTCGAACAGAACGGCGAGACGCTCGACGAAATCAGCCGCTGAAGACGGCCCGACAATCACACCCTATTCCACTATGGACGCACTGCTACTCGGTCTGGGCAACGACATCAAGCGTGACGACGTGGTCGGTCTGGAGGTCACGGACGCGCTCGCCGAGCGCTTTGGCGACCGCCTGGACGTCGAGACCTACACCTCTGGTCGGCTCATGCTCATCCAGGAGCTCAGTGGCTACGACCACGTGTTTTTGATCGACGCGATAAAAACTGACGGCGGAACACCCGGTGACTACTACGAGTTCTCCCCGAGCGAGGTCGAACCCAGCGAAGACTCGGGCGGACTGGCGACTCACAACGTCGGGCTCGGCACGCTACAGACTCTCGGCGAGGCGATGGGACAATCGATGCCGTCGATTACGATTTTCGCCATCGAGGTCGCGAACCCCTTCGAGTACGGTGAGGGGATGACCGACGCCGTCGAGGCGGCCGTGCCGGATCTGATCGCGGAGATCGGCGACGACATCGAGGCGTCGCTCGCACGGAGCGTACCGACGTCGGTGTGACCCTCGCCTGGACGTACTTCCCACTGCCGATGAACTGTCGCCTGTAGCCAGAGAAGCGACATCCCGAGACTCCTTGCGAACTGGGGCGTATCGGTCTGTGTTCGTCAGATAGCTCGCTAACCGATCACCCGTCTCACTCCTCGAAAGGTGCCTGCATCTCACCGACATCGACCATGAGCTCGTCGCCGGTACCCAGTATGTCGGTGACCTCTCCCAAGACGACGAGGTCGTACTCTGGTGTCGGTCCGACGACGATCGGATCGCCGATTTCGACGTCTGCGAGTAGTTGCTGGAAGTGGATCCGCGCACGACATTCCGTGGGATGGTGGACGTTTGTCAGCGTGATCCCGTCGACAGTGACGTCCAGCCGCTGGAAGTTCTGGGCGAGGACGACGTTCTCTTGGTCGTCGCCGGGTTTGCGATCGAGAACCCGAAAGGCCAACTCAGTCGGCTCGTATCCGCCTTGCGGGCCGGGAACACTTTCGACCAGTCCGAGCGACCCCAGTTTCCGCATCTGGTTTTTCACCGACCCCTCCGTCCGGTCGACCCGCTCGGCGAGGCGCGTGCTCTTTACCGGCCCCTCGACCTCGTCGTACTCGTTGACGAGGACGGTCAGGGCGTTCCGATCCGGTGGCGAGAGGTCGACAGGAGCGTCGTCCATGTACTATTCAGCGAGTTACGTGCTCAGCCACTTAGCGGTTGCCCCCACACACCGACCATCGGAAGCTAGCTCTCCCACTCGAAGCGCTCGCGGAAATCGTCGGTACTCTCTCGCCAGGCGTCGATCAGCGCGTCCTCGAAGGTGTCACCCTCGCCCACGTCGATCCGGTCGTGGTTTTCGAGCCACGCAACCGTCCGCTCGACGCCCGTCTCGAAGTCGATCGTGTACTCGAAGTCTAGATCGCGCTTGGCTTTGCTGTTGTCGAACACCGTACTGAACTGGAAGTGATCCAGTAGACTCTCGGTCCGATCAGGTGCCACTGACTGCAGGACGTCCGTTGGGATGTGAACGAGCTCCGGTTTGGGCGCGTCGAGCGCCGCCGCCACCCGGCGGTGATACTGGTTCCAGCTGATGTTCTCCTCGCTGGTGACGTGATACGTTTCGCCGTAGGCACTCTCGTTGCCGACGGCGTTGACGTACGCCGCCGCGACGTCGTCGCGGTGGCACGGCCCCCATAGCGACGTGCCGTCGCCGTGAACGACGATCGGTTTCCCCTGTCGGATTCGCTCGACGTAGTAGGGATCGCTGCCGAAGGTGTGCCAGATGTGGCCGCCCTCGCCGTAGGTCGCCCAGGGACGGATGATCGTCACGTCGAAGGCTCCGTTGCCTTCGGCTTCTCGAAACCGGTCCTCTGTGGCGGCCTTTTGCTCGCCGTACTCGCTGACTGCTGGCTCTCGCGCGAACGCTTCGGTGACTGGGTTTCGCTCTGGTGGGCGCGCGTAAACGTCGATCGTGCTCGTGAAGAGCAACTGTTCGATCTCGCCCCCGAAAGCCCGGATGTCGCTCGCCGCGTCCTCGGGCGTGAAACACATCATGTCGATAACAGCGCCGACATCGACGTCATCGAGTGCCGCCTCGAAGGCGTCGTAGTCGAACCGATCGCCGTGAATCCGCGTGACTTCGTCGGGAATCTCGATCTCCGTTTCACCGCGGTTGAAGATCGTCACGTCGTGGCCCGCCTCGACGAGTTGGCGGGTGATGCCGGTCGAGATGATCCCGGTTCCGCCGATGATGAGTGTGTCCATCCCGTCGGCCATTGACTCCCGAACACATCATAGTTCGCCCGCGTCGTGGGGCCGTTGCTCGCGTGGCTCCGCGATTGAAAACGGCTGCGGGGAGTGAGCCCCCTTCTGTTCGGTCCGGTATTCGGCTCAGCGTCCGCGCCATGTCCGGGCTACCTGTCGCGCGGACTTGCACCGGCGGGGATTCGCCGTTCCATCCGTTCTCGCCCGTCGACCCGCCGGCGAGGCCGGCGGACCCAACTCGTCGCGTAGCGTGAGGCCCCGAAGGGATTTCACGTCCCGCGACGCGCCCTCGGCGGGTTAGCTCCCCGTCGCTTGTTTGTCCGGTCGCACGGTCACCTTGCGGCGATCGCACGGTCGGACTTTCTCGCTCGGGGTTCGCGCGCCTCATCGGTCGGGGCGAGGGGTCTCGTTGCTGTTCCAGAGCCGACGGTCTCCCGTCCCGGGTTTGCACCCGGCCGCCTGCCCGGACGGTGGGGGGACTTTCCTCATACCCGTTGCCAGCGTTCCGATCCAATCGAAACGTCGAGGGTCCCGGGTACGGGAACCGGACTCCCGCTGCCGAGTGAGGCTATTCGGTGGGTAGGATTAAGGGATTCGGTCGCTTTGACCGCGCCACTGAGCGCCCTCAGAGGGCCTGTTTGACTTGCTGGAGGAACTGAGCCGGCGGTAGCGCACCCGTGAACTCGCCGTCGGTCCCGTTGACGTTGATCTGGGGGACGCCACGGACGCCGAACTCTTCGGAGAGATCCATGAACTCCTGGGACTCGATAGAGTTTGCCTCGACGTGCTCGTTCTCGATGGCGAGGCTGTGGGCCGTCTGGACCGCCCGCGGGCAGTGCGGACAGGTCGGCGTGACGAACACGGTGATCTCGACGGGTTCGTCGATCTCGTCCAGATCCGTCCGGACGCTCTCGTCTAGTCCCGTCTCGCCGGTCGAGACGGCAAGGATGTCCTGCAGGAACGAACTGAACTCCTGGCCAGAGGGGATTCCGAAGTACCGGACACCCGAGACAGCCTCGCGCGTGATGATTGTCACCGGTCCGCCGTCGTAGCGGTCGGCCCCCATCTCGGCGGCCAGCGGATCGCCCATGTCGTGGACGTACAGATCACTCAACTCGGTCAACGCGTCTACGTCTTCGAGCAGTTCGACTGTCTCCTCACAATACTGGCAGTCTTCCTCCGTGAAGACGTGCACGTCGATCGGTTCGTCCATCTCGTCGAGCATCTCCGACACTTCGGATTTATCGTCCTCGTCCAGTATCGACATCTGTAGGTCACCGTAGTAGCCACTGCCCAATTATATTTTGCGATATGCACAATATCGTGCACTATATTGGGCCAATCGATTCTCTTTGCGCGTGGCGCGACCACCATTCGTGACAGCCCTGTTTTGGTATGCCTAAAAACCGTAACCGACTTATTTGTTTAGGCTGCCCTAAAATCTATGGGTCGCAAGTCAGACACTGCTGGAACGTCGACGCGTCGTGAGTACCTCCGATACGGCGGGGCAGTGATCGGCGGTGGATTGCTCGCCGGCTGTCTCGGCGGTGAAGGCGACACGCCCGCGGGGACGGAGACCGACACCACCACAACGATGGAGACGACGGCGGAGTCCGACCCCACGACTATGGCGGAGACGACCGGGACTGAAACGCCGGCAGCGTCGTCGTACTCGGTGTCGATGGTCCCGGTCGGCGACGTCACCTTCGAGGGAGTACCCGAGACCTGGGTCACGAACAACGGCAGCTGGGCGGACATGGGGATTGCGCTCGGGCAGGACCCACCGGCGGGCGTGTGGCTTCCGAGCCGGTATCACACCCACTACTACGACGAGATTCCGGGCGTCTCCGTGGACAAATCGAGTATCGAACGCCTTTCTCAGGACGGCGTCAGCAAGGAGCGCTTTTTCGCGATCGACGCCGACGTCCACGTGATCGACCCGAACTTCATCACAAACCGGTTTAAGTGGACTGACGATGACGTCGCTGAGGTCGAGCGGGACGTCGGTCCCTTCTTTGGCAACAGCATCTTCTCACGGAATTACTCCTGGCACGACGATTACCGCTACTACACGCTCCTTGCGGCCTTCGAGAAGCTCGCGGCAGTCTTCGACGAACGCGAGCGCTTCGAGGCATTCGCCTCGATTCATGACGACTTCCAGACTGCGCTCGCACCCGCCGTTCCCGGACTCGGCGAGCGACCCGCGGCGGCGGTCCTCTGGGCCGGTGGCGACGAACCCGAGCAGTTCTACCCGTACGTCATCGACGAGGGAACGAGTTTCAAGCACCTGCGCGACCTCGGCGTCAGGGACGCACTGGCAAATACGGACGTCAAGGATTTCCACAGTTCCCGTGGGGTCATCGACTTCGAAACGCTGCTGTCGATCGATCCGACGGTCATTCTGTTGCGTGGCCAGGAGGCCAAATCCCGCGATGAGTTCCGTGACACCGTCGTGACGTTCCTCGAAGATCACCCGGTCGCGAGTCAGTTGACAGCCGTCGAGAACGGTGACGTCTACCGCGCGGGTCCGCTGTATCAAGGCCCCATCACAAATCTCGTCGTCACTGAGCGCCTGGCCCGGAACCTGTACGGTTTCGAGGGACAGCTCTTCGACCGCGAGCGCGTCGCCGCGGTCGTCGCCGGGGAGTTCTGAGATGACTGACGTGCGAGCTCCGACGGACGGGGATGCTGTGGTAACCCGCCGGAAGTGTCTCGCAAGCACGACGGCACTCCTCGGTAGTGGTCTACTCGCTGGCTGTCTGGGCGGGGGAGACGGGACTGACACGCCGACAGGAGCGGCCCAGACTGACGGCGAACCGACGGCGACCACTACGCCGACACCGACCGGGGGCACCTCGACACAGACCGCACAGCAGAACGGCGATGACGCAACCGGCGCGTATTCTGTCTCGATGGCTCCGATGGGCGAGGTCACCTTCGAGGATACGCCCGACGACATCTTCACGATCCTGAATCCCTACGCCGAGATGGCCCTCATGCTCGGCCGTGGCGAAGACGTCAACGCCGTCTACGCCGTCGAGTACGTGGACTCGCTGATGACTGCGTTCACCGCTCCACTCGAGGGTGTCTCCGTCGACTGGAGCGACTGTTATGGCTCCTGGAACCCGAGCAAGGAGAAGCTCTACGACCTGGACAGCGATGTCCACTTCGCCGATCCTGCTCACGTGGTCACGATGGGCAAATGGGAACGTCAAGACGTCGAGGAGGTCGCCGAGAACGCCGCGCCGTGGTTCGGAAACACGTTTAGCGCCGGTCACGGTCAGCCGCCCGAATCCTACGCCGACAGCTACGAATATTACACGCTCTGGGAAACCTTCGGCCGCGCCGCTTCGGTCCTCCGGGAACGGCAGCGTTACGAGGCGTTGCGTGCCGAACACGATTCGCTGATCTCGACGATCAGCGAGGGGTTGCCCCCGGAATCGGAGCGCCCGACAGTCACGATGATACTCCCCTCGACGAACGACGACACGATGTGGGTCTACGACGTGAACGGTCCAGGGTATCACGCCGCCCACACCCGGCCGCTCGGCGCGGTCGACGCCTTCGCCGCCGACGGTGGCGTCGAGAGTGGCACCCAGATCGACTACGAGGAACTCCTCGCGGCTGATCCGGACGTTCTTTTGATCCTCGGTGGCGTGGTCGACGCCCACGACATGCCCGCGATCCGGGAGACGCTTGCGGACGATCCCGTCGCGAGTTCGGTCGCTGCTGTCGAGAACGACCGGATCTACGCCCAGGGCGGGAGGCATCAGGGTCCCCTGCTGAATCTCTTCCAGCTTGAGATGGGTGCCAAACAGCTCTATCCCGAGCAGTTCGGCGCGTGGCCGCACTACGAGTCCGGGCCGTATCCGGACCTCGCGGCCGACGAACAGCTGTTCGAGCATGACCAGGTCGCCCAGACGATACGAGGTGACTAGCGATGATCGACCACGATGGTCTCCCAGGTAGGGGACGGAACTCATCGGAGGTGTACATCTGACTATGGCGGGCGAACCGACGACGGACGACCGGATCGCTTCCCGGTTGGGCTGGCTCAGTGACGTCGACACCTCGCTGGTTGCCCTCTGTCTCGCCAGCGTCGTCGTGGTACTGATCGCTGGATTCGTCCAGATCCGTTTCGGCGACTATCCGATGACGTTCGGCGAGGCGTGGGCGGCTGTCTCCGATCCGAATATCCTGTTCAGCGCCCAGGCCTGGAAGGGGTTTTTGCTTGGCGGCGAGTTGCCCGAACTGTCCAACCGGAGCCTGATCGTCTGGAACATGCGTATCCCGCGGGTGATCGTCGCCGTCTTTGTCGGAATGAACCTCGCCGCCTCGGGGGCGATATTCCAGGCCGTGACGCGAAACGAACTTGCGAGTCCGTTTATTCTCGGCGTCTCTTCGGGGGCTGGGCTCGCAATCTTGCTCACGCTCGTCGCGATCCCGGGGGTGACGATCGTCGTGCCCCTGCTCGTCGCCGAATTGCACGTCAGCACGTCGATGTTGTTGCCGGTGTTCGCCGCAGGCGGTGGCATCGCCGCGTTTGTGATCGTCTATGCGATCGCCTGGAAAAACGGCACCTCGCCGGTCCGACTGGTGTTGGCGGGCGTCATCGTCAGTACGGTCTTTGGCAGCCTCCAGCGGGCCATGTTCTTCTTCGCTGACGATCTCGGGGTCGTTCAATCGGCCATTTCCTGGATCACTGGCTCGCTGGCCGGCACCGACTGGGAGCAAGTCAGGATGGTCTTGCCGTGGTCGGTGATCGCGCTTGCACTCGCCGTGATCAGCGCCCGCCAGTTGAACGTCCTCCTGCTCGGGGAACGCACGGCGAGTTCGTTGGGCATGCGCGTCGAACGCGTCCGCTTTGCGCTCTCGGGGGTGGCCGTCCTCGCGGCGGCCGCGAGCATCGCCGTCGCGGGCATCGTCGGGTTCGTCGGATTGATCGTCCCGCATATGGTCCGCAACATCGTCGGCAGCGACTATCGAAAGCTCGTCGTCGGCTGTCTGTTCGTCGGCCCGGCGCTGATGGTCGCCGCAGACGTGGGTGCCCGCCTCGCGCTGCCGGTTCAGATCCCGGTCGGCATCGTGACCGGGCTCGTCGGCGGCCCGTATTTCCTCTATCTGATGCGCAGACAGGAAACCATGGGTGAGATCTGATGAGCGAGGACACACCACAGACCGACGGCGGCAGTCAGGCAGTACAGCCCCCCTCGGAAACGACCGGCGAGCTACCCAGAGATGCCATCGGCGACACGGACGACACTCACAGCGAGTCGTCGTCCAACGCCAGCGAGTTCGTCGGCGAGGATATCGTCGCCGGCTACCCATCGAGCGAGCAGCCGGTGATCGACGGTGCGACGATTCGACTCCCGCCGGGGGAAGTGACCGCCTTGATCGGTCCGAACGGCAGCGGCAAGAGCACGCTGTTGAAGAGTCTCGCCGACCAGCTCTCCATCGACGCGGGCACCGTCCTCCTCGATGGGGCAGACGTTCACAACTTGGAGGCGAAAGAACTCGCCCAGAAGCTCGGCTTGCTTTCCCAGGAGAACGTCGCGCCCAATAGCCTCGCCGTCGAGGAGCTGGTTGCCCACGGCCGGTATCCACACCGTGGCTTTTTCGACTCGCTTTCGGCTGCCGACCGGGACGCCATCGACGAGGCGATCGAACTGGCCGGAATTGACCACTTGCGGGACCGTGAGATCGGCAGTCTCAGTGGCGGCCAGCAGCAACTCGTCTGGATTGCGATGGTTCTCGCCCAGGACACCGACGTGCTCCTGCTGGACGAACCGACGACGTTCCTCGATATGCACCACCAGTTGGAGGTCATGGAGATCGTCGAACGGCTCCGGGACGAGAGCGACGTGACCGTCGGCCTCGTCCTGCACGATATCGAGCAGGCCGCCCGGTACGCCGACCACGTGGTCGCGCTGAACGACGGCGCTGTCCAGGCCAGAGGCGACCCCGAAACGGTACTGACCGAGGCGTTGCTCACCGACGTCTTTGCCGTCGAGGCGACCGTCGAGACGACTGATCAAGGACTGCAGATAACGCCACTGCGTCCCCACCACGACAGCGAGTGACTCCGGTTGCTTTCGATCGAGTCTACACTCGACCGTCCGCAGTCGGTTCGTCGACCGTCCGTTCCGCCCAGTGGACTCGATCTTTTTCGCGTCCATTCTACCCGGACAGACCCGCTGCTGTTCGCGTCCGTTTTTCGCGTCCAGGTGACGGTTCGATTCCGGAAAGTACTGGACGGTCGGGCCAGCAGTGTGGGACACCCGTGCGGATCAGCCACTACTTCGAGTGGGAGGAGTACATCACCGGAGGCCACGCCCAGTCCGTCGAGAACCAGCGAACGATGCTCGACCGGCGGGGGATCGAGTACACGACCGAACCGGATCTCGACGCCGACCTGTTGCACCTCAACAACATGGGTCCCAAATCGGTCTACTACGCCCGGCAAGCCCGCGACGTGGGCGTCCCCGTCGTGATCCACACCCACCAGACTGCCGAGGACTTCCGGGAGAGTTTTGCTTTCTCGAACGCGCTGGCGAGACCCATGGCCCCGTACCTGCGGTGGGCCTACTCCTTTGGGGATCACCTGATCTGCCCCTCCGAACACAACCGCGAGGTGATCGCCGGGTACAGCGACGCCCCGAAGACGGTCATCTCCAACGGGTTCGATCCCGGCCGCCTGGCGGGGTTCGAGTCCCTCCGCGAGGAGTATCTCGACCGCTACGACCTCGACCCGCCGGTCGTCTTCAACGTCGGCCACGTCATCGAGCGCAAGGGCCTGCGATCGTTCGTGGAGACGGCCCGCGCGATGCCCGAGCTGGACTTCGTGTGGTTTGGCTACCTCAACCCGACCGGCGGCGGGTGGGTAGATGGCCTGTTACGATCGAGAACAACGACGAAACTCGTCGAGAACGCCCCCGAGAACTGTACGTTCACGGGCTACGTCGAGGACATCCGCGGCGGGTTCGCTGCAGGCGACATCTTCTTTTTCCCGACGAAAAACGAGAACGAAGGCATGGCCTTACTGGAAGCGATGGCCTGTGGCCGCCCGCCACTGGTCCGGTCGATCCCCACTTTCGAGTGGCTCAACGACGACGAGGACTGTCTGAAAGCCAGCCAGGACTTCACGGAACCGCTGGAGCGTCTCCGTGACCCGGTGCTGCGCGAGCGGATCGGCCGGCGGGCTGCAGAGCGTAGCGAGGCGTTCACCCTCGAGGCGATCGGCGACGATCTCGTTTCCCTCTACCGCGACGTGTTGGCCGAACACGGCGATCGGTGACGCGCCAGTCAGTGTCGTGGTTCGATGTATCACGGCTCACGCAGTGGCCTTACGTCCGGGTCCCGTCCAGATCGTATGGACTACGATCAAGCTCTCGAGCGCGCACACGACGCGCTCCCCGATCGACCTGCGGCCGACGAACGACGGCTCTCGATCCCCGACCCCGAGGCCCAGGCAGACGGTGCGTTCACACGACTCACGAATCTCGGAGAGGTCGCCGATGCCCTCTCGCGGGAGTCCGAACACCTCCATCGGGCGATCCAGCGCGAACTTGGCACGAGCGGCCAGTTCGAGGACGACCGCGCCCGCTACAACGGTGACTTCTCTGCAGGCGACTTCTCGGCGGCGATCGACAGTTACGTCGCCGAGTACGTCACCTGCTCGGAGTGTGGACTGCCAGACACTGTTCTCACGACCGAAGACGGGATCGACATGCTTCGCTGTCAGGCCTGTGGGGCCTTCCGCCCCGTCGAGACCCAGGCCGCAAAATCCAGTACGGCGACCGATCGACCGACCCTCGAAGAGGGTAAATCCTACGAGGTAAAGATCGTCGGCACCGGCCGCAAGGGCGACGGGGTCGCCGAGAAGGGCAACTACACTATTTTCGTCCCCGGTGCCCAGGAGGGTGACGTCGTCACCGCCTACATCGAGTCGATCAACGGCAACCTGGCGTTCGCCCGTCAGGCCTGACCGGACCACGTTGGCCAGCGTCACGGTCGAGAAGGCGGGCACGGGACCACTCCGCCAGGCCTGACGGCGAGCCGATACGCTCAACACGGCGACGGCACAACCCGGAGCCAGATGGTCTCGGACTCGTCCACAGGTATCACGGCCGGCGATCGCGTCGCGCTCGTCTTGGACATTGACGGGACCGTTCACCGCCACGGTTCGATCTTTGTGGAGTCGCTGGCGTTGCTTCCCTACGTCGGCGACATCTCTCTCGATGAAGCCGACCGTGACACGCTCCGTGACGTGCTTGGATCGGTCGCAGCTTATGCCGGTGGCGACCGTTCCCGTCGGCGCTGGCTCGGGATGATCCGTGTCTGTGACGTCCTCGCAGCGGCGGGATTGGGTCGCCCGGTCGCCCGTCTTCTCGCCGGACTCGTCCGCTATCGAGCCAGGCGCGCCTCGGCGTCCGCCACAGCCGGTGACGCCGGCGACTATCGCGAGATGCAACGCCGGATTCTCGACCGCTACGGGACCTTTCTGGACGGTCGACACCGGGAGCGGGTCCAAGGCGCCTTCGAACGCGTTGTGGAACGTCACGTCCGCGTAGATCCCGAGATCCGACGAGTGATCGCCGACCTCGCCAGTGTCGTCGATCTCGACGTGGTCCTCGTCACGGACGTTCCGACCCATATCGCACGACCCTACGCGGCGTCGCTCGGCGACGAGATCGACGTCATCGGTACCGACTTCGCCACAAGCGACGGTCGTTTCACTGGCGAGTATACGTTCGTCGACAAAGGTGCAGCAGTCGATCGACTGCACACCGAACGCGAGTGGGAGTACGTGCTGGCAGCCGGTGATTCGGCGAACGACCTTCCGATGGCCGCGGCTGCGGACCTGTTGATGGCTGTCGCCGGGCGGGGGAACCTGCTGGCGGAACTCCCGGCCGAGTATCGGTCCATCGAGCTGTCAGCGCTTCGAACGACCCAACTAGCTGCCGATACTGACGCCATTATCGTCCCCCGCGAGACGAGTGTCACGGACGCCCTCCGGCAGACGTTCACGGCGCTTGGCGTCTCCACGAGAGAACCGCGAGCGCAAAGATCATCCGACGGTGTGGACTGAGACGTGCATCCGATCGCTCGAAAAGTCGGCGATACTCTCGCCGTCGAGCCGACGGCCTGCCGGGAACTCGACGGTGGGATGATTGGGCAAGTCCACCGCGTCGATCTCGCTGATGGTACGTCGGTCGTCGCCAAGACCGGCGAGACGCCGCTCTCAGTCGAAGCATCGATGCTCCGCTATCTCGGGACCCACACCGATCTGGCGGTTCCAGCCGTGTTGTCGGCGAGTGACGACCTGCTCGTCATCGAGTACGTCGATGGCGACTCCACGATCACGCCGGCAGTCGAACGTGACGCTGCCGACCAGCTGGCGGCACTTCACGATCATTCGGCCGAGGCCTTTGGCTTCCCCTTCCAGACGCTCTGTGGCCCGCTCGCACAGCCCAACCCCTGGACGGACGACTGGATCGATTTCTTCCGCGAACACCGGCTGTGCCGGCAGGCCCGCGGCGCACGCGAGGAGGGACCGCTCGATCGCGAGCGTTTCGAGCGCATCCAGAAGGTCGCAGACGACCTGTCAGATTTGCTCGTCGAGCCCGACGAGCCGGCACTGATCCACGGCGACGTCTGGCGGACGAACGTCCTGGCGGCCAACGGTGACGTGCGGGCGTTCCTCGATCCGGCGATCTACTACGCCCATCCCGAGGTGGAACTGGCGTACGTCGACTGGACGGACACGTTCGGTGATCCGTTCTTCGAACGCTACCGCTCACGGCACTCTATCGAACCAGGGTTCTTCGAGCACCGGCGCTTCGTCTATCGCCTGTATCCGTTACTCATCCACGTACGGCTGTTTGGATCGGAGTATCTCCCCGGGATCGACGCGACACTCACGGAACTGGGCTACTGAAGGCTGACACGCGACGATGGAATCCGTCCCGACGACCAGAGTACCCTTCATTGTCACGTGGACTATTGCCTTTCAGACGAAGATCAATCGTCTTCAGTTCCGATTCCCCGCCTCTTGTCCGAAATCAATCAACAAACTATGGTCGTTTTCAATACTAAATCACTTTTATGCTATCAACAGAGGCGACTTGATTATCGTGAATTTCTGTGGTGTACTGCGAACGTGGATATGATAGAAATGTTTAAATAGTCTCTTGTATAGTCATACAAACGTTGATTTCATCATGACTCTGGAAACTATTCTTTTGGCCATCGGGCCGAAAGATAACGATCGCATCGATGAACTCGCGGAAACAGTCCTCGAGATAGCTACGCCGTCTGAGGCAACGGTCGTCATCACGCACGTATTCACACCGGAAGAATATGAAAACACAGTGGATCGACTGGACTTCGATACGCAATCGGATGCGGACCCCGACGACGTCGCTCACCGACACGGGGCTGTCCGGACACTCACCGACGCATTCGACGACGCCGGCGTCAAATACGACATCCACGGCCGGGTCGGCGACCACGCCACGGAGATCGTTGATCTGGCCACCGAGATCGACGCCGACCGGGTCGTCGTCGGCGGACGTAAGCGGTCTCCGAGTGGCAAGGCGGTCTTCGGGAGCGTCGCTCAGGACATCATGCTTGATGCACCGTCTCCAGTGACGTTCGTCAAAAACAAGTAGAATACCTAATTTACCCGCCTTTTGGCTGGTGCTACCGGATTCACGAGGGTATCGCCGATACGCGTATTCGACTGTGCTTTGTCGTTTCATCTCCGGGACATTATGAACTCTTGACCACCAGTCCGATATAAGTTCTATGAGTTAGGATACATGACACGCATATATTACAGTGACCAGATCCCTCAACTGAGGGATACGGCAGCCATAGAGTTCTTGCCGACTGATCACGCGGCGATCCCGGAGCGAATCCCCACCGAGCCAGCGGTCAATGTCGACTTCTCGACAATAGACGAGCGTGAACAGATTGGAGCGGGGGGACGGCCAAAGGGGACTCTCACCGCAGTACTCGGCGCCGGAGCAACTTGACCCCGAAACGTTCGGCCCACTGGTCGACCACACCGGCATCTATCAACTCGGGACAGTCGGTGTACGAACTCCTGGTCGGGAGGACACTCTCCAGGGGAACCGCCAAGGATGTGATGGATCGATATCTCTTCGACGCGCCCGAACCGCCGACCGAGGTTGAATCGAATCTCCCGACAGCAATCGATGACACGGAACTGGCTGTCGATCGGATCGAACGTATCATTCACATTGCGTCTCGGGTACAACGACCATACGTGTGAAATAATCAAATAAAATATCATACTTCTTTTTTGACTAAGTAGTTATATGAGTTCTCGGTTTCGATTCCCGGGGCGGTCACCTGTATTCGGCGCTTTGCGTCGTCGTAGCGCAAGGGGCGATGGCCCGTCCTGTCGACGAGAGTCATGGCGGCTTCGACAACCTGGTTCTCACAGAGTTCTTACCGGAACTGCTCGGTCAATACGTTCGCTGTCGACGTAGATAGTCGAATCGGCGCTACTCAGCTTGTTTCGGTATTCGTCGCGGCCTATAGCCAGTACTGGCGATCAGTGATTTAAATCACTATTTCAGCGGACAAGACGTATGTAGTGCGTTCCACAGACGGGCCGTAGATCGGTTTCTGGGCCCAGTCGTGGATAGCTTCCTCCGAGTTATTCTCGCCAAAGTAACAACTAACGTAACAATATATAAATATGGTAGGAATGGTTGCTGTACTCGATCATTAGGATACTGTAACCAGTACGGTGTCTGCTCACGCTCTGCACAATCATACGGTCGGGTATCGACCGTTCTATTGTACATCTTACGACACTTCCGGCACTCGAGACGTTATTGTGAATCGTCGATCTCGATCGTCGGTGCCGCTGCGTCTGTGACCGCGATGTCGTAGGCCTCGATGGTCGCTCCTCCGGGATAGAAGTCACTGTCCTCGGGAACGTCGACTGTCACCGATTCGCCGGTGAAGTTCCCAACCCAGGTCATGTCGTCCCGCTCCATGACGCGAACCCCCGTCGGGAGCCTTTCGGTCGTCTCGACGCCGGCCCGTTCGAGGAGATCGGAGACGACCGCGCTGGTCAACTCTTCGCTGGGATAGGTCCCGACGTAGGCCACCGAGCCGTCACCGACCGTGTTGTGGACGATCGCGGATTTCCCCTCGGAGCGTTCGCCCTCGTAGTGGCCGATCGTTTCGGCCTCGTCGGTGGTCAGCCACTCGTTCCAGACGCGCGCGTCGTAGGTCTCACCGTCGTAGACGACCGAACTGGTGATCGACTCGGGGACGCTCTCGTGCTGTCGGACCGTCGCTCCGAGGAGCGACGCCAGTGGTCCCGGCTGGGCGCTGTCGTGAAGCCTGTTGTAGCGGTCTTTGAATCCCGTCCGCATCGTCACGACGAGTTCGCCACCGTCCTCGACGTACGCTTCGAGCGTCCCTGCGATGCCCTCGTCGACGAGATACAGCGTGGGGGCGACGACGGCGTCGTACTTGCCCAGATCCCGCGAGGGTGGGACAAAGACGACATCCGCGCCATGTGCGATCGCGTAGTGGGCCCACAGCCCCATCGCACCGTCGGCGGGTTGGGGCGAGTACGGCGGCCAGTTGATGTCGCCCGGTTGCTGTTCCATGATCCACACCGGCGACTCGGTCGCGCTCCGGTAGAGGTCGTGGTCGAGTCCCAGGTTGTCCGGATTCCCGACTCGATACTCGTCTTCGGTAACCGACTCGCGCTGGACCTGTATGTGACCGGTCGGGTAGGAGTCCCAGGACGCGAAGCCCAACGCTTCGGCCACGCCGTAGGCGTTCAGCGCGTCGTGGGACATGAAGTTGTGCGTGACGAACCACTCATCGTTGTGCTCCCGCAGGATGTCGACCTGAAACTGGTTGTACTCCCCGACACCGTCGTTCGTGAATCGATGATAGTCCAGTAGCTTCGATGGGTGGTGGCTCCCGGGCGTATGTCGAGGTGGGTCGATCTCGCTGAACGAGGTGAGTTCCTGACTCCTGAACTCGGTTCCCCAGCGTTCGTTGAGCGACTCAATGTCGCCGTACTTCTCACGGAGCCAGTTCCGGAAGCCACTCCCACAGACCTCACACTAACAGTGCAGTGTCCCTGCCCAGCCGTACTCGTTGTCGACCTGCCACCCGACGACGGTCTCCTCATTCGCGAAGCGATCGGCCAACTCCTCAACGATGCGGCGAGATTCTCGGCGGTAGATCTCCGAATTGTAACAGTAATGGCGGCGACTGCCGAACTCCCGGGTCGTTCTATCCGCTTCCTCCTGAAGCACACTGGGATACTCGTCGATGAGCCACTTCGGCGGTGCTGCTGTCGGCGTACACAGGACGGCTTTCATCCCGTGATCCTCAATCAGTGACACTGCTCTCTCTAACCACTCGAAATCGTATTCGCCTGGTTTGGGTTCGAACTCTGACCACGCGAACTCGGCCATGCGGACGTATTCGATGCCCGTTGCGGCCATCTGCTTGATGTCGTCTTCCATGTTCTCCGACGGCCAGTGCTCCGGAAAGTAACAGACGCCAACGTCGATGTCCGATCCACTATCCAGCCATATAACTGATTAATTACCAAATTCTACAGATAATATCACTGTCCGCCACTCGCTTCGACCGGGTAACGCAGGCGCGAAACCACCGATCATCATTTTTAAGAGGTGGCTAATCGAATGATTGACGGTAAACAATGCGCGACCAACACGAGTACCAGATCGTCTCTCCGGGTCGGGTGAACCTGATCGGCGAGCACACGGACTACACGTACGGATACGTGATGCCACTTGCGACGGACCTCCATACGCGTCTGGACGCCACGCCGACCGACCAGGCCGAGGAGGTACAGATCCGCTCCGAGGCGATCGGCGAGACACGGACGGTCTCGATCGACGATCCCCAGGCCAACGGGGACTGGACCGACTACGTCGCGGGTTGTTACGCGGTTTTGCAAGCGGAAGGCTACGATCCGGCGGGCTTCGTCGGTGAACTCAGCGGGGATCTCCCGCTCGGCTCGGGGATGAGTTCCTCGGCGAGTCTCGAACTAGCGATCATCGGCTTCCTCGACAGTGTCCACGAGTTCGGTCTGTCGCGCGAGGAGATGGCGACGCTGGCCCAGCGCGTCGAGAACGACTTCGTCGGCGTCTCGTGTGGTATCATGGATCAGTTCGCCGTCGCACTCGGGCAAGCCGACCACGCGCTCAAGATCGACACGGAGTCGCTCGGGTACGAACCGGTCCGTTTTCCGGAAGACCTCGAGGTCGTCGTCTTCCACACCGGCGTCGAGCGAGAGCTGGTCGATTCCGAGTACAACCAGCGCCGGGAGACCGTCGAAGCGGCACTGGACACCCTCGGCGAGTCCAGTTCGAAGGATGTCTCCGCGGACGATCTCGATGCGCTCCCCCCGCTCCAGAAACAGCGTCTCGGCTACGTCATCCGGGAGAACGAGCGCGTCCAGCGCGCTGTCGAGGCACTCGAAAGCGGCGATAACGCCGGCTTTGGCGACGTGCTCGTGACTGCCCATCGGGATATTGCGGAGAACTACGAGGCCAGTTGCGCGGAACTGGACTTCTTCGTGGATGCGGCCCTCGAGGAAGGCGCGTACGGTGCTCGGCTCACGGGCGCTGGATGGGGCGGCACAGCGATCGCGATCGTGGACACCGCGGGCGCGGATGCGTTCGCCGAATCCGTCTACGAGACTTACACCGATCAGTTCCCGGATCGAGACCCACACTATCACCTCGTGACGGCAAGCGAGGGCGTCTCCGTCTCCGCCGAAAACTGACCCGGTAGCGATCGCGGCGACGGTTACGATTTCTCGAAGGTCTCGACCAGTTCTTTCCGGGCCGAATCGACATCCGGCTCCGAAGCGAACTCCGTGAACGTCGACAACAGTTCGATCCGCTGGTCCGGGGTGGCTGCCAGCCCGTGAGCGATCGATGGTGGTTGCGAGCGGGACCGCTGGAACGAACGGATCTGGTCTTGCTGGAACGCAGAGAACTCGTTTTCGGGCACATCCGTACGTGGTGGGATCGATCCCTTCTCCTTGTTGAACGCTACCTGCCCCTCCACGGAGGCAGCCGTTTCCAGGAACCCTTCCACGCCGTCGTCGAGACCGTCTGTCTTCGCGGCGATGGCCGCGTCCATGTTCATCACGTAGCGGTCTTCTGTCCCGGGGAATGGAAGATAGTCCCACTCCGCTTGGTAGTCAAAGTCCGCCTGAGTGTTGAACCCCTTGACAGACCAGTCCCCTTGGGTGAAAAACGCCGATTCTTCGTCAGTGAACCGGCTCTGGACGTCGGTCAAATTGAGGAACAGCGAATTGTCGGGCGTAAAGTCCATGTACCGCTCGAGAAGCGTGAGCGACGTTTCGATCGCCGAACTGTTTCGTTGGGCGTCACCTTCCGTGATCTGGTTGTATACGTCGGGACCTGCCTGCCCGAGGAGAATCGTCGCCCACAGTTGTACGATCGGCCAGGGGTTTTTCATCGGCTGAATGAGCGGTACTGTGCCGGTGTCCGAGACCTGCTCGAGGATCTCGATGAACTCGCGCGGCGATCCCGCAGTAGTCGGATCGACACCGGCTTTCTCGACGAGTTCGACGTTGTAAAACAGGTTGTTTAAGCGGTGGATGTTGACTGGAATGGCGTAGTACTGCCCGTCGAACCGGGACAGCGAAGCCGGTCCGTCCAGATACTTCGATGCCAGGTTGTTCCGATCCCAGAGATGTGTGACGTCTGCTAACACGCCAGCATTGATGTATGGCGGGAGATTTGCGCCGGGCCAGTCGAACCAGATATCCGGCGGATTCTGTCTGAGAAGGTCCGTTTTCACCGTAAAGCGGACGTTATCTGTCGGCTGATCCGATACCGATTGCTCACGGTATTGACGGCGAAACACGTCGAACAACGCCTCGATAGCGCTTTCTCCGTCACCACTCCGCCAGTCGTGTACGACGCTGACACCCTCCGAGATTGTCCGTGGCATGGTGTTTCTCTATCTTACAGGAAGCGTGTCTTGGGGTATTAAAGGTGTCGAGTATTTCTATCGAGCCGCGACGCTACGGGCGCGGTGACGGCCGTGCACGCCGGTACAACGCCGACGCCGGACCGAATTACAACACAACGACAGTCCGTCTTGAGCCTAGCTCAGGTGGGGTTCGTTCTCGGCGTTCTCGAGGATCGCTTGGGCACCTTCTCGGACGGCTTGATCGCTCGGGACTGTCGGTTCCCAACCGAGCGCGGCGAGCTTCTCGATCGAGAGGCGCATCTTGGGGACGTCGCCGCTCCACCCGCGGTCTCCACCGGTGTATTCGTACTCGGGGTCGACACCCATGACGTCGCTGACGATATCGGCGATCCGATTGACGGAGGTGGTCGTTCGCGTGCCAAGATTGTACGTGTTGACCGGCTTGTCGGTGTTCTCGACGACATAACACATCGCGTCGATGCAGTCCTCGAGGGTCATGTAGGATTTCTCCTGGAGTCCGTTCCCCCGGATCGTCAGCGATTCCGGGTCCTGCTGGAGTTTGTAGATGAAGTCCGGGACGACGCCAGCACCGTAGCGCGGCCCGACGATATTCGCAAACCGGAAGTTCCAGGTCCTAAAGCCGTAGTTGTGTCCGTACACCGACAGTAGCGCTTCCTCTGAGAGTTTCGCCGCACCGTACTCGCTGATCGGTTCGAGGGGCGCGTAGTCCTCCGGCGTTGGCCGCGGTGCTTCGCCGTACACCGTCGAGGAAGAGGTAAAGGCGATGTGTTCGACGCCGACCTCGTTCATCCGTTCGAGGATGTTGTAGGTCATTTCGCCGTTCGTTTCGAACTGTTCTCGCGGTTGATCGGCGTTGACGTACTTGTCGGCCGCCAGGTGGAAGACGACATCCGTCTCGGCGTCGATCGCCTCGGCGACGACAGCCTCGTCGGTCAGGTCACCTTCGACAAACGTCGCAGCCTCCGGGACGGACTCCGCGATCCCGTTCGAGAGGTCATCAACGATGACGACGTCGTTGTCGTCGAGAAGTCGCTCCGCCAGCGCCGATCCGATCAACCCTGCACCACCGGTCACGAGGATCTTTTTATCAGTCAGCCTCATATGTCTATTCCCCACAGACGACATTAAATAGCTGTCGGATTGTGCTCCGGCCGAGAGACCTGAACTGCTCGCGATCGGGTACTCACATCTGATGCTTAATCATATATTCGGATAATCGCAATCAAATAGATCGCCGGTTAGAAACGCGAGCGGGCGACAGCCACTGTGGTCAGGAAAGCCACGAGCGCCGTGACGACGCATTCACTCGCGCAACGAGCGAACTGATACCGGGCTGAGCTGGCGTCGGCTGCAAGAGACACTGTCCCGACCGTTCGTGGTGATCGAAAGCGCCATAGAGTGTTCGTGATACTGTGGAAAACACGCGGACAGTCAGTAAAGCAGATCCGAGAGAACAGGCGAATCCCAATCGTATGGGCCGGCGCGCTCGGCTGCACGGTCGATGAACAATTATATTGCGTCTCGAAGTTCTGCAGCGGCTTCCTTGGCAAGTTTGTTGTTGATGTACGTCCCGGCGCCACGCTCGCTGCCGGCGGGATACTTCAGTTTGTCTTCGGTCCGGTAGGGCGGGTAAAACTCCATGTGGAAGTGCGCGTAGTCTTCGGCCTTCCCGTTGGTCGGCTGCTGGTGGGTCGCCATGATGTAGGGCATCTCGAAGCCAAACAGCGCGTCGTACCGCTGGAGGACTGCCTTGAGGAGTGTACCGAGATCGCGTTCAGTCTTGGCAGTGAACTCGGCCATCGACGGCACGTGATCGTTCGCGTAGACGTGCACCTCGTAGGTCCAGCGGGCATGGAACGGGACGACCGCGGTAAACGAGTCGTTCTGCGCGACGATCCGTCGACCGTCTTCGATTTCGGAATCGATGAGGTCACAGAACAAGCACCGACCTTCTTCCTTGAGGTGTTGTTCGCTCGACTCCAGCTCTCGCTCGATCTTTGGCGGCACGAACGGGTAGGCGTATATCTGCCCGTGTGGGTGCTCGAGTGTGACACCGACCTCTTCGCCTTTGTTCTCGAAAATGTAGACGTACTCGTGGTCGTCGACCGCACCCAACTCTTCGTAGCGGTCGCGCCACATCTTCACCAGCTTCACGAAGCGACTGACGGGTTCTTCGGACATCTGTCCGTCGTGTTTCTCCGTGAAGAGGACGACCTCACATTGCCCGTTGGCTTCCTCGACCGGGGAGAGGGCGGTCGAGTCGACCGCGGGGGCCGGCGGATCGGGCTGCAGCGACGGAAATCCATTCTCGACGACAGCCATGTCGTACTCCGGATCGGGAATCGCCGTGGGATACTCAGCGTCTTCCTCGGTCGGACAAAACGGGCAGTAATCTTCCGGGGGTTTGAAGGTACGCTCTTGGCGATGGGTTGCAGTGATGACCCATTCTTGCAACGTTGGATCCCAGCGTCGTTCGGTCATTTCAGGACTCCGTTGATTGTCGCGTCGGCTTTGACAGCGGTTCCTCGATCTCGTCGAGCTCGTCCTGTTCGTCGTCGAATTCGAAGAACACGACATACTTGTCGTTATGATTGCGGACCCTTCTCTTTTGCATTGTTCTCGTAGTAACTAAGTAGATTCCAGTTGTTAATTCTATCGGAGGTCTCCTGCCACCGACATCAGTACCGCCAGAGCAGTATTGAAACCGCCGATGGGTGGTGTTTTATCCGAGTGACCGACAATTGGCGGGCCGTTCGGACCGATCATACCCGCGCGGTCACCACGCAACCGTGTCTGTCACACCGATATGAGTGTGACACTACTACTGTGTATGAACAGTCTACCATTCATCTATTATATTCGACTATTTCATATGTGGGTTGAAAATTCCCGTTTGAGAATTGCACCCGCGCCAACGAAAATGAAGATGAGGCCACTGATAACCAGGAGAAACAACCCCGGTTGGACTGCATACCTTTCAACTGACCAATAGTCGAGGAAGGTATTTCCGAACAGCAAGAATGTCACGGCACCAACACCGATGAGCGCAATATCCGGACTCCAAGTGCGGTATCGTGCCAATATGACCACCACGACAACGGCTACAACGAGTAAGATGATGAAGGGGTCACCCCCATCAAAGCCAGCTTCCAAGCCTGCCACAAATTCAGCCGTGTAGTAGGGTTGTCCATCAGTATAACCAACTGGCTGTTTCTGAACCCACGGGAGATACACCCCAACAACGCTCAAAACCGCTGCGAAGATCGTCCCAGTAATATATGCAGGTGTCGGTCTCTTTCCCATATCGCATCCGTAACGCGGCACTGCCAAATACTTTGTCTGTGTGAACTGTAATTTTTGATTGAAAGAATTCTACCATGTTACGAGAGCGTGTCATAGAAAGATTCTCACGGAGTTCGTGAGTCGATCAGTACAGTTGAACAGACTACCGGCTCATCTTTCGTGAAGGCCTTCCAAAAAGAGCGAGAGTATCCAGTAGGCTATCCCAAGTGTAACGATCGCACCGATAGTACCGATCAGGTAGTCCCCTACCAGAAGTCTCCCTGCTAACTCGATAGCAAATAGACCAACTAGTCCGAGAAACAGCCCTAAGAGCCCACGGTGAAGTGCTGACGCTAATTGTTCAGTCCCGGATTTTGTGGAAGGCATGTCAGTGCAAAATAACACACACACGACTTGTTAAGAATTTCGGTGCTTGATCAAAGTTTCAATGAGCAATACGCTCATACAGTGACCATCTCTACTCTAGCTGTGACTGATTCTATGACTGGTTATGTTACGAAGCTTTGAAACCAATTTTCGGCTGCTTGCGGCCCGACGTTGACTGAAATAGTTTGAGAACAAAAACGTTCGGCGTCTTATCTCGCGAAGATACGTTCGACGCTGTTCCGGTTTCCGCGACGTTCAACTTACAATCGGCGTTCGGCTCGTTACAGCTCAGTTTGGGGATGGTAGCAGTATCAACGAGAAACACGGCGTTTTCGACATCGTGTATCTCACAGAGTTCCTGAGAGAATATCTCGGTCAACGCAGTCATGGTCGTCGAATACAGCCGAACACACGCAATTTACTCATTTCAGGGTTTGTTGTGGCGTGTAGCCAGTACTTTCGATCATTGATTCAAATCACGGTTTCGTCGAGCGCGATCTGAGTCGGGTTTTTCCCGCCAACTGGCTGTAGATCAGCTTTCTGCACCCAATCGTGGCCTGCTTTGTGCGACCGTTGGGAACCGAAACAGTCAATTTTAGATACTGTATTCGAAAGTGATAGTCAGCAAAACGACATCGAATACTCTCCCGCCTACTGTCGCTGAGGGAGGTGATTTCGGTCATAGACCATCCGAAAATTCTCCCGCCTCACTTTTCAGGCGTAACTAAACACCGCCGAGCCAGCAGTAGTGGCGTTTATGTACTGATGTACCGTGTATTCGGATATGCCAACGGTACAGAGTCCCGAAGCGGACATCACCGTTGACCTTTCTCTTGGCGGGACGGTACAGACAATGGCTATCTCGAACGAGGGTCGACAGCTAATCAAACCGTCCCCTCTCCGACTCACTGATCCCGTATCCGACGGGTCTGAGGGGAATGAAGAGGTCTCTATCATATCGATCAGTCGGACGGAGCGTCAGATCCACCGGGAGTTTTCGACAGTCACTGGCAAGCAACGGGAACACACGTATCGAGCGACAGAGAGCGTTTTCTCCTGTGATCTATCGAACGGTCAACGCCTCGAGTTTTATATCCGCGTCTCCGCCAACGGGGTCGCGTTCCGGCTTCGATTTCCCGACACGAGCGTCTTGCTTACGTTCCAGCAAGAGGCAGGTATCCGGTTTCCCCGCCGGACGATTTCGTGGCTCTCGCCGTACGCGACCGGCCACGAGACGGACATCCATCAGACGTCAGTGTTCGACGCCGCGGGGACCTTTTCCATGCCGGGGCTGTTCAAGATCTACGACGATCAGTGGGTTCTCCTCACCGAAGCCGATGTCGACGGTTCGTTTATGCCCTCCCAGCTCGGGGCCGATCCGCAAGACGATCGGATGTACTTCCAACATCCTGAGTTTCCCGTTCGGACCACGAGTGGTTTCGAGATTCCCTGGAGAGTGATCGTTCTCGGCAGTCTCGAAACCGTCGTCGAATCCGATCTCGTCCCGGCACTGGTCGAGGGTTCACAGATCGATGATACCGACTGGATCGAACCCGGTCGAGTTGCCTGGTCGTGGTGGTCTGAGTGGGACAGCGCCGCGAACCCTGACCGACAGAAGGATTATATCGACTACGCAAGTGCACGCGACTGGGAATACGTCCTCATTGACGAAGGGTGGGAGGCAGAGTGGATGCCGGACGTCGTCGAGTACGCGGCGGCCAAAGACGTTGGCGTGTTCATCTGGACACACTGGACGGACCTCTATGATCCCGAGGAGCGTGAAGTGAAGCTCTCACGCTGGAAGCGTTGGGGTGTCGACGGCATCAAGATCGACGTCATGGACGCCAACGAACAGGGTCGAATGCAGTTTTACGACCAATTGCTACAGGCAACTGCCGAATACGAACTGATGGTCAACTTCCACAGTTCCTTGCTCCCGACCGGGATGAAGGCTCGCTGGCCACACGTCCTCACCTACGAGGCCGTCAAAGGAGCCGAACACTACGAGTGGGCGACGCTGACTCCGACACACAACACCGTCCTGCCGTACATGCGCAACGTCGTCGGACCGATGGATTACACGCCCGTGACGCTCTCGGCAGAGAACAGACACACGACCGTCGGCCACGAACTCGCCCTCTCGGTCGTCTATGAATCCGGTCTCCAACACTTCGCCGACAGCATCGACGAGTATGCCGCTCGCCCGCACGCGGAGTGGTTTCTCGAACGGGTCCCCGCAGTCTGGGACGAAACGCGGTTCATCGCCGGACAACCGGGGACAGGAGCGACGATCGCCCGTCGGTCCGGTGGCGAGTGGTTCGTCGGCTCGATCACTGCTGGTGGTGAGCAAACAATCGACGTTCCGCTGTCGTTTCTGTCTGAATCCAGGACCGGCACGATACTCCAGGACGACGACACTGGTGAGGTGCTCCGCCGCGATTCACTGTCGGTCGACCCAGCCGACGAACTCTCCATTAGCGTGCGTCCGAACGGCGGTTTCTGTATCTACCTCCCACAATAACGGCTATCCGATCCGAACAAGCCTCTCGACGCGGCCACTAGGGAGTCAACTCGGACGCATCCCCAGTAACTTCAATCACATCTACTGCCCCGAGTTCGTCTAGTACAGGATCTAGTTCCTCGAAGAGGACCACAGCGATTAGATACGCGTGATATTGTGCAAAGTACTCGAGGAGCCGCGCTTTTCGTGTCGCATCGATCATCTCCATGGAGTCAAGCAGCATGAACGGCATCTTTTCGTGTACCTCGTGAGCCAGATTGCCTGCGAGAGCGAACACCAGTGCGACGACCTGCCGTTCGCTCTCGCTCAGGTGCTGGACACTGTCTTCGAACACCGTGCCATCGTCGTGACTTCGAACCACGTGGAGGTCGAAGACGGTCTCGGTGTCACCACGTCCGGCGCTCGACTGTTCTTTGCGTTCGAGCCAGACACGTTCGATATTCGCAAAATCGAGCCGTTCCAGCAGCGCCTCCATGTGTTCGTTGAAGGTCTCGATCGTCCGCTGTTCGAGGCGCTCGATCCGGGTTCGGCGTTCCTGTAACTCCTCTCGTATCTCCGACCGTGTCGCTTCGAGATCGGACAGTTCGGACAGCTCCGCCTCCACCGTCTCGATTTCGTCTTCGAGGTCTGTGAGTCGTTCCTGGAGGGCGTCCCGCTCAACTTCTAGTTCGTTGACCTCCTTGTGGCGGTCGATCACCCGCTGATAGCCCTCGTCGGTCTCGAGGGACGCCAGTTTCTCCTCTAGATCGTCGATATTCTCGCTCAGACCGGTTTTGCGATCGACGAGGCTCTCGATCGTCCGTTCGGTTCGGTCGATTTCCTGTTGGGTTCGTTCGCGCCGTTCGACCAGTCGATCGCGCGTGGCTCTCTGCTCGTCCAGGCGCTCGATCTTGGTTTCGATCGCTTCGATCCGCTCGTCGACGTCGGTATACTCCTCGTAGAGCGACGCTCGATACTGATCGAGGGCGTCGACCGTCTCCTCGATCTCTGCTCGACTGGTCGTTTGGCCGCACGTCCAACATACCAGCGCCTCTTCGTCCGGACTGTGCAGTTGTTTGGTGAGCTGCTCTCCACGACTCACCGCCGATCCGGCCTCGACGTCGATCGCGGATTCGATCGCGTCGAACAGCGATGCATCGTCCGTCCGGAATTCCTCGTTGAAGTCGATCAGCGTCTGCAGTTGCTCGATCTGGTCTTCGAGTTGCTCCTTGCGGTCCCACAGCTCCGATCGCTCCCGCTGTAATTCGTCACGATCGGCGTCCAGTGGGTCCAATTCGCGCAGTTCAGCCTTGATGTCCGCAAGTCGCTCTTTCGCTGCTTGGACAGCTTTTCGTTCGGCAGTCAGTTCCTGTTCCGTTTCCTGTCGTTCGTTCCGGGCTTGCTTGAGTTCAGAGAGTGTCTCGTCGACAGCCTCACGCTGTGACCGCGACTCGGCGACATCTCTGTCGGCAGCTGCGAGCTCTCTTTGCCTAGTTTCGAGTTCCGCCTCGACTTCCTCGTACTCCGTCTGTGCGTGGTCTCGTCTCGATCGAAGGTCCGGTAGTCGCTCGTTTTGGAGATGTTCTCGACGCTCTATCTGCTCGTCGACACCATCTAGCTCATCGCGAAGCTCGGTGATCTCTCGCTCGATCGCTGTGAGATCAATCGGTTCCATCACGATGTCCCGGAGGTTACCTTCGGTGACGACGGTCTGTCTCGTCTCGTTGTTTGCGAGGAGGAACGCAAAGAGATCCGGGGCGGTCGCGTCGTCGAGATACGGGTCGCCCTCGAAGCGAACTGTCCCGGACTCCGTCCGGCGCAACCGGCGGGTATACGACTCCCCGTCTAGAGAGAGCCGGACGAACCCGTCATCTGCACTCGCGTTCAACGTTGCGAGGTCGCTCCCGAACACGCCAGCAATCGCTCGAAGAATGGACGTCCGGTTTGTCGCGTTTTCCCCAGACAAAAGCGTTGTTCCTTCGTCGAATTCGATACGAAGACGTTCAATTCCGCCGATATTTTTGATTTCAACCGTTGCAGTCCGCCCTTTCCCCGTTTCGGTCATGAATTGTCGAACTAGACCAGATTGTGGCCCTCTTCAGCCGGCTCCTCCGTGCTAGTCTCGTCCCGGTCGGTCGATCGATCACACTCACAGCCGTGTTTGACAGCAGCTGTGAACGATTTCCGTTCGTTGCACTCGGGGCAGACGACAGTTACCGATGCAGAAACCTCCGGATCCTCGAAGCCCAGTGACGTCTGCTTGTTCAGTTCCGAGAGCGTATTGGCCGCGACTTTCTCTACGCGACGATTCATCGCACGGATACGGTCGATTGCATCCGTCGTATCGATCGGATCGGCGGTCTCTCGCTTCCGACTCGTACAGTTCTTGAAATGCCGATCGATCGTTTTGTACGAAATGAAGTCCTCTCTGAGACGCGTCGGATCGATCCCGTTCTTCTCGAGTCTCCGTTCGACACGATTCGATCGATCGTCCGAATCGGCGGTCAACTGATCGTAGATGAGATCTTCTTCGCCGTCGAGTGGGGGTTCTCCCTGTTCGATGAGCGTGACCTGGATGACCTGTTTATTGAACCGATTTGCGATCGTTCGGAGTCCTGGCCCATCCATCGCTGCCCACTCTTCTGCGAGGGTTTCGTCAAGGAACTCGTCTATCCCGTATTTCGCGGCTATCCGCCCCGCTTTACAACAGGCGGCTTGATCGTCTACGGCCTCCTCTCCAATCGATCCTCGGTCAGCCATTTTGTCTGAATACTAATTAGCGTCGGCCTGTATTTGTAATATTCGGTTAGCGGGGTTCAACTGGAACTCTTCGATTCCCGACACGAGCGCAGTCGCGTATATCTCTCGTGACATTCACGCCTGTGCGGGATTCACTACCCTCCAGAAGTGTCGCGGGATGCACTACCGCTGGCAAGGAGGTCGGCGGCAGTCGTTTTTCACGATGGCGCCAAGGGGTGCGTTCAGAGACGATGGTGCTATCCGAATGAGACGGTCATGGGCCAGTCGTTGGCCACTTCTGTACGCCTCGTCTAGAATTATTTGAAAACAAATAGCTTCTATTCTTTAACTCATGAATTATATGTTCGACACTGATTCGTCTTCCGGACTGTTCGCGACCGAAATCGTGACCATTCCGGTTGCAAGCGTCTTTCAATGAGTGTGGATCAAGGATCTGACCATCACGTCGCCACCATCGTGCTTTCCGTGCAGTTTGTGAGACAACGATCGAACAAGAGCCGATATTCTGGCGTTTTACGCACTGTGTGGCATGATTCGTTTGCCCCCGGATCGACGGCCGGGTACAGCTACTCCTGCTCGACGACGAGCAGGATTTCGATTTCGTCGTTCGTACTGTGATTTGGACGCTGTCCAGTTTCGGACTGTCTATCTTTTTTGTGCACCCAGCCACCAATCGGTGAACGAGCGCGTTTGATACGATAAATCTAAAAAATAGATATAGTATTTTAAAGTGATGTATTGGCCAGCTTCGAGTGACTTCTTTTGCTCTTCGTCAGCGATCGCGGTGTCGTTTTCGCTGTAGCAACTCTCCATCGATTTGGACGATACTCCCACTCGCGTACTCGGATATCGATCACCGTGCAACCGCCACGGCCTGCTCTTCCGTCCGTCTCTACACGTCCTCGGGCCATCGCGGGAAGCACGACAAGACACTGATCAACGAATCGATAGAGGGCCGTGCCCGGTAACGGCGCTGTCCGTCGGTTCGACGGTTACCGCACACGCCTACCGAACCGTGTTTCGATGCGGTAGGCGGCCTGGACGGTCCGGAGGGATGGCCCATCGGCTCAGCCGACCAACAACAGCCGTCCCGTGAGTTCAAATCCCGGGGCGTCCAAACACCCCCTGTCTGCATGACAGATCCTCCCGCCTTCGAGATCCCAACTCGCCCCCGCCGGACCTACGATCGGGCGGGCCGTCTCTCGTATGCGGGGTCAGTACTCTTCGGACTCGAACCCTCGACTGCGGACGAGCCGGATCTTCGGGGACTGCTCGAAGCCGTCTTGGATCGAGGTCCCTATCGCTACGGTGACTTTCACGACCTCCCGATGGTCGTCTATCTGGTCCGTGACGAGGGGACCGGCGACGTTTTCCGGGCCTCGATCCGGGACGGGGCGCTTCAGTTACACGTTCTTCCTGAAACGGGATCTGCGGGTTTGCGACGGTTTTACGGGCGTCTCACCGAAGCAAGCGGTTTCGAGTGGGATGTCGAACGGCAGATCGAGGAGGCCGGCGATTCGGCGTGAGCGATACCAGTCGTCCGTTTGGGGTTTCTCTTTGACAGCGAGAGTCCTGCCGTCGACGGCGGGGAGGCTGTCATACGCCGTCGACCGTCGCTCGGTAGTCTCTGATCTCTCTTCGGGCGTCCTCGATGGTCGCCGCCGTTTCGTCGTCGACCGCCTGCTGGACCTCGTCGAGGGCGGTCTGGATTCGGGCCAGTCGGCCGTGGTCGGGGCCACGGTCGGCCTCGGCGAGTCGGTCGAGTTGGGCCGCCAGGTCCGCGAGTCGATCGGCGTTGGTTTCCGTACTGTCGGCTGCCGTCCTGAGCGAGTCTCTTGCTGCCGTGAGTTTTGTTCGCGTCATGGTTCGTGGTGACGGGCCGGTTGCAAAGACGTGACGACTGTGGCAAGGATCGGTCGGTATCTCCGACGACGGACGACCTCGTGTCCGCACGCAGATCCGGACTCACCGCCACGCATCGGCTAGCGGCACCGTTTCTCGGACAGAGAAGTCGAAGCGGTCGGTCCCGAGCAACCCGGCACCGAACAGTCCCGCGACGCCGACCGCCAGCCAGTTGCCGAACCAGGCGTTGATCGCGCCCCAGAGGATCACGAAGCTCACCAGATCGTCGAGCATGAACCCCGTCCGCTCCAGACGGCCGAGCAACCCGGCCCGATTGAAGCCCAGATCGAGCGCGAGAACGGCGACGGTCGCGCTCAAAACCCATCCGAGGTAGTTCGATAGCGGGACGCCGTAGAACTGGATGGCCGTCGCGCTCGCCCAGGGTCCATTACCACCCAACGGGGGTGCGTACTCCCAGAAACCCAGCGCCACGGCCCCCGGATCCAGTACGAGATCCATCGCGAGGACGGTCGCGATGACTGCCGGCAGGCGCACTCGGGTCAGCACTGCCCGGTCCCCGAGCAAGAGTAGACAAAGTAGGTACGCGTTCAGGACCAGCGGGAAGAAAAAGATTGGCAGGGCTGCCGGGACCGTATCCAGCACCATCGGCCCGAGATCGATGACGTACTCGAAGTCACCGTAGGGCAGGCCAGTAAGGACCCCGAGGAACTCGATCCCGTAAGTATACAGTGTGAGTCCGACGATTGCGAAGGCGGCCCGGCGATCGACCAGCGGCGCGACGCCGGCGATCAGCGGCAGGCGCATCACGGCCGTCCCGAACAGCACCAGCGCGGGGTTGAACGCGAGCGGCCCCGGTAGCCAGCCCTCGGCGCTGGCGACGAGCATCACGGCACCCACCGCGGGGAAGACCACCGCGATGGTGAAGCGGTTCTCCGCGACGAGGGCGTCGAATCGTCGCTCCAGCGCGCGGCGATCGAACTCACCCACCGTACATCACCCTCCAGAGATAGCCCATCGTCAGGGCCATCCCGACGACCGTGTTGATCGCCGGGAACCACCAGTACGCCCGATCGACGGCCACACCCGAGACGGCAATGGCAACCTGCAAGAGCGGATAGACCGCGAGGGCGACGCCGAGCAGCGGATGGACCAGCGCGAACGCAGCGGCGGCGAGTACCCAGACCACGCCGCAGTAGGCGTAGGTCCCGCGCTGGCCGAGGGCGGTCGCTGTCGTCCGGATGCCGGCCCGGCGGTCGGGTTCGATGTCGGGGATCGCCGAGAAGGTGTGCATCGCCATCGTCCAGAGCCACCCGCCGACGATCGCCGGGGTCGGCGGGAGGTCGCCCGCGACCGCGGTGAACGCGAGTACGCCCGGCAGGACGTACAGCCCGTTGGACAGCGAGTCGAGGCCGGGCGTGGTCTTGAATCGAAACGGCGGGGCGCTGTACTCGATAGCGAGGACGAGGAATGCCCCGAGCGTGACTTTGCCCGCGGGTCCGACGACGAGGGCGAACGGGAGCGCGAGGAGTCCCGAGAGTATCACCGCGAACACGACCCAGCGGTCGCCGGTAAAGCGGACTTCCGGCCCCTCGTCTTTCTTTGGGTTCTCGGCGTCGACGTCGGCGTCGAAGATGTCGTTGACGCCGTAGAGGAAGACGTTCGCGGGGATGAGGAAGTACACAAACAGCGCCGCCGACAGCGGCGTGATCAACTCGGCTGTCGAATCGGCAGCGTAGACGACGCCCACGACGACAGGCCCGGCGAGATAGAGCCAGAACCGGGGACGAGAGAGGACCAACAAGTGCGTGAGTGACCCGACCAGACCCAGGCGCCGTGAATCCGCGGCCGTCATCGACTGTTTTCGAGGACCGCTTTGGCCGCGTGTTCGCCGCTGATCAGCGTCATCGGGACGCCGACGCCGGGCGTGGTGTCGCCGCCAGTGAAGTACAGGTCCTCGACTGTGTCGGATTCGATGGGGGGCCGGAACATCGACGTCTGGCGGAGGGTGTGGGCCAGTCCCATCGCCGTGCCGTTGCGGGCGTTGTACCGTTCGGCGAAGTCCGAGACGCAGAAACTCTCCTCGACGACGATCCGGTCTTCGAGGTCGACACCCGTCTGCTCGGCGATGTCTTCGATCACCTTCTCGCGGTAGCGTTCGCGGGTCGACTCGTCGTCGGGCAGACCGGGTGCGATCGGCACCAGCGCAAAGAGGTTGCTGTGCCCGTCGGGCGCGACGTCGTCGTCGCTCTTCGAGGGGACACAGAGGTAATAGGAGGGATCGTCGGGCCAGGCCGGGTCGTCGAAGATCGCCTCGAAGTGCTCGTCCCAGTCGGTCGGGAGAACGAGCGTGTGGTGAGCCAGTTCGGGGAGGTCACCTTCGACACCCAGGTACAGCAGGAACGCCGACGGGGCGTCAGTCCGGCCCTCCCAGTACGTTTCGTCGTACTGGCGTTCGTGCTCGGGCATGAGGTCCTGTTCCGCGTGGGCGTAGTCGGTGTTTGCGACCACGACATCGGGGCGGCGCTGCTGGCCGTCTTCGGTCTCGACGAGGAACCCGTTCTTGCGGCGCGTGATCTCCGTGACTGCAGCGTCGGTCTCGATCGTCACGCCCAGTTCCTCGGCGAGATCGACGAGCGCGTTCACGACCGCTCCGATCCCGCCAGGGCCGCCATCGACCGGCTGGGGATAGTAGACGCCGAGATTGAAGTCGACGTGGCTCATCATGTTGTAGATCGCGGGCGTGTTCTTCGGCGAGCCCCCGAGGAACACGAGGGTATACTGGACGATCTGCTGGAGTTTCGGGTGCTCGAAGTAGTCCTCGACGTGACTCTGCATCGACCCGAGCAGTTTCAACCCGACGGGCGCCGCACGGAGGAGTGCGGGGTCGATCCAGTCGCGCCAGGTGGGACGATACTCGTAGACGAAGTTCTCCATCGCGGTCTCGTAGTGACGCTCGCTCGTCGCGAGATACTCTTCGAAGGCCTCGCCGGCCCCGGCCTCGTAGGACTCGAAGCGTTCGCGGTTGGCGTTCCGATCGGCTTCGATGTCCACCTCGTCCCCGTCTTTGAAGAAGATCCGATAGTGTGGATCCAGCCGTTCGAGTTCGTAGTACTCCGAGGGCTCACGGTCGAAGTGCGAGAAGAAGCGCTCGAACACTTCTGGCATCAGATACCACGACGGCCCCATATCGAAGACGAACCCCTCGCGTTCGCGGCGGCTGGCCCGACCGCCGACCTGTTCGTTCTTCTCGAGGATCGTCACTTTCCCACCAGCATCGGCGAGGTGGCAGGCGGCCGAGAGCCCGCCAAAGCCCCCGCCGACGATCGTCACGTCGGCGTTCGTTTCGGGTGTCATCGCGTGAAACCGACGACCGGCACCTGCTTAAATGTCGGCACGGGATGGGTCGGTGATATTATCGCTCCCCGGCCGGATCGAACCGCCGATACTGAACGTCAGGACGTCGTTCAGGGTGCTTGTCGGGGGACTTCCTGACTGTCGGCGATCCGACGGCCACCGACATATTCATGTTCGTCGATACGGTACGGCTATCCGATGGATATTAAATCAAAGCCATATATTAATAACACTGGTGACGGTCTCCTCCTCGGTGGTCTCTCGACAGTCCTTCTCGTCGTTTTCACGGCCGTCGGGTTGTTCGGGCCCGCGCCGCCGGAGATCGGGAAACTCGTCGTGATCTCCTGGGTCGCCTTCGCCGCGATGGCCGGCGGCGCGCTCGTCGGGGCCCGTACGAGTGGTCGCCATCCCCGTGGGCTGGTGTGGGGCTATGGACTCGCCAGCGGTGCGATGATCGCGAGTGCCGCGGCGTTTCTCGTGCCCCAAGCCATCGGTCAGGACCCGCGGCTGGGCGGATTCGGCATCGCCGCGGGGATCCTCGTCGGCTACAACGCTCATACCATCGGCCATCGACTTTCCCATCTCGATCTCCCGATGACAACGACGGCGACAGAACTGGCTGCCCACGCTCTTTCGGCGGGGCTGATCATCGGCGTCATCTACGGCCAGATGCCCGAACTCGGACTCCTCCTCGGCGTAGCGATCGTCTCCCACAAGGGCCCGGCAGGGTACGCCGCCGCTCGTCGACTCGCACTCGACGGGAAGTCCGCGGTGCCGCTGTTGTTGCCTTCGGCCGGTGTCGGGCTGACCGCGCTCCCGGTCGCGATGGTGGCGTTGCCGAGTGCGCCGGCTATCAACGCCGTCGTCTTCGGGTTTGCGGCCGGCGTGTTCCTCCACGTCGCGATGGACTTCCTGCCCTCGTGTGAGGTCGGTGGCGAGATCGATCAGGCGGCTGGGATGACCGAAACGTCTCACGAATTGCTCGATCGCCTGCGCGTCCAGTCGCTGCTCTCGACAACTCTCGGAGGAGTCGTGGTGGTTGTGGCCTGGCTTCTCGTCACCTGAACCGCAAATCTTTGGCGTATCTCCGTATCGGACACCCCCATAGGAGTGGGGTCCCTCGCCCTGGACCTTCGTCGCCGTGTTCCAATCGGCGTGTGCGGTCTGTTTCAGGAAGACAGGTTCCTAGAGCACCACGCCGTGATGACAGCACCAGATCGTCTTTTCGACGCACTCGAATGAGTCTGGATTCGAACTCGACGGCGACCACCGTGCCCGGATAGACCTCGATGAGACGGGTCTTCACTGCAGGTATCCGATCGGCGTATTAAGTTTTTGGCTTGCCTAAAAAACGACGGACTTATGCCTGTTTAGGGAAGCCTAAAAACTGATGCCACCGAGTAGACGAGCGATATTGACGAGTGGAGCGGCGTTGTTTGCCACGGCTGGGTTGGCCGGGTGCACCGAGACCGGGGGAACGGCCACCGACACAGGTGAGAGTTCGGCCGCGGAGCCCGATACCTCCCTGGCCGTTGGGGCGGAGTGGAACGCGATGGCCGCCCGGACCCGCGACGCCGTGGCTCTCGGACGGGCCGGAGCGGCGGACGCAGCTTCGAACCTCGTCCGGAACGTTTTCGCGCGCTTCGAGGGAGCGACCGGCGAGTACGGTGCCCACGAGATGCTCGAAGAGACCGACGAGGCGGCCTACGAGGAGTTCGAGGCGGCGCTGGGGAACCTTCGCTCGGCGCTGAACGACGACGATATTGAGCGTGCCCACGAGGCAGCCGAGACGGCCACGTCGCAATTGATCACTGCCCAGAAGTCACTCGTCAGCGACTCGACGGCGGACGCGTTTGCCCTCCAGCGGCTCGCCCTCTCGATCGAGGACGTGTCTTATCTTCTGGAGATGGGCGCGTTCGAGGCCGCTCAATCTATCGCCGAGGGGACCCGTGATCGCTTTACCGATAGTTCCGCCCGTAGCGCGCTCGAGTCGGCGGATGGTCCCGTCTTCGATACCGTCGAAAGTGCTCTCGATGGCCTGGTGTCGGCTGCTGGGTCCGGCGACAACGAGCGATCGGGAACCAACGTCGATCTGGGCGTCCAGGCGGCGATCGAGGGGAGCTACGCGGTCGCCGACGACGAAGTCGCTGCGGGTGTCGGAGAGATCGCGATCGCACAGGCACGCGGGTGGGACGCGGCCGGGCTCGCGTCGACGGGCGGCCCCTCGACGGGCGTCGCCCACGCCGCGACCCTCACCGGCTATCGCGCCCGGATCGCGGACGCTGCCTGGCTCGCCGCGGGCGGCGAGGCCGGGCGAGCTGGGACGATCGCCCAGGACATCTTTGCCCACTTCGAGGGTGCGATGGCCCACGACGCCCTCGAATCAGCCGACGCCGAAGCCTACGAGGGATTCGAATCGGGATTAGAAAGCCTCCAGAGTGCAATCGAGAACGGCGACGCCGGCGCGATCGAAGACGCCACTTCGACGGTCGATGCGAACCTCGTCGCCGGTATCGACGCCCTCGCCGGTTCGAACGCTCCGCTGGTCGAGGCTGCGTTCTTCCGCGCTCGGCTCGCCGACGCACGCGAACGATACCGCCTGGGAGAGGCCGCCGAGGCCGCATCGATCGCCCAGGGGCTGTTCGAGCGCTTCGAGGAGAACGAACTCGACTTCCACGAGACGGTCGAGTCCGTCAGCGAGGACCTCTACGAGCGCTTCGAGGAGGAACACCTCGCCGGATTGATCGAGGCGTTCGAAGCCGAGGACGACGAGGCCGTCGGGACCCACTACGAGGGTGCCCAGGCGACGCTGTTGGAGTTCGCAACGACCGCCGGAACGACGGCGGCGACGAGTGCAGCCGAGTCCGCCTTCGTCAGTGCTCGCGCGTTCGACGCCGCCGTTCTGGACACGCTCGGTGAGGCCGAGCGCGCGGCGACGATCGCACAGGGTGTCTTCGAGCACTTCGAGGGCGATCCCGGTGGCTACCACGAGACCCTGGAGCACGCCGACGAGAAGACCTACGAAGCCTTCGAGGAGACCATCGGTACAGTGGTTTCGGCGGCCGAGGAGGGCGAAGACGTCTATGCGCCAGCGAAATCTTTCAACGCTGAGGCGGTCGCCTCGGCCTACGCCGTCGTCGAGAGTGCGGGTGGACCCCAGCGCGAGATAGCCCTGGACGTCGCTGAGTCCGCTTTCGCGAGCTTCGAGGAGGCCCGCGTGCACGATCTGCTCGAGGAGGCCGACCACAACGCCTACGAGACCTTCGAAAGCCACCTGGAAGGGCTCATCGAAACGCTGGATACTGGCGGCGACGTTCAGGGGGCCGCCGCGTCGTTCGCAGACGCGACGCTGTACGCCCAGTTCGCGCTGGTCGACGCCGTCGAGGATCTCCCGCTGTCGCTGTCGCTCGTGGGTTCGAACGTCCAGCCGGCCGAGAGTGGCGAGGAGAGTGAGGAAGGCGGTCAGGCGGGCCTCGAAGGCGGTCCGAACGTCGTCGAGGGGGTACCCGAGGACGCCGATCACGTCGTCGACATGACGGCCGCAGCATTCGAGCCGGCGGAGTTGACCGTCGAGAGCGGCGAGAAAGTCGCCTGGAAATTTGCCGGTGGTGAGCCCCACACGGTAACGGCCGTTGGCGACGGTATTCCCGAGGATGCTGACTACTGGGCGTCCGGAGACTTCGACAGCGAGGAGGCCGCTCGGGAGGGCTGGGAGAACGGAGCGGGTGCCGTCCAGCCCGGCCAGTCGTACGTCCACACCTTCGAAACCACAGGTGAGCACGGCTACGTCTGCATCCCCCACGAGGTTGTCGGCATGGAGGGCACCGTCATCGTCGAATAGGGTGATTTAGGGTCTGTTCGCACGCTTTCGGTGTCGGCCGCTGTCGATAGCGCCCTGGAAATAGAGTCCGTGTGGAATGGTACTGTTCCGACACAAGGTTCTTTGGTCCGCCAGGAGTGATAACAGTGGATGTCTTCTCGGAAATCAATCTGTCTTGAGGAGATGGTATGGCCGGAAGTCGAGTCCGCCCTCGAAAACGGAACTCGGACGGCAATCGTGGCTGTCGGGTCGATTGAACAACATGGCCCCCATCTGCCATTGAATATGGATACGCTCGATGGGGACGAACTTGCACGACGCATTGCGACCGAACTGGGCGATGCTCTCGCTGCCCCCACGATTCGCCCCGGCTGCTCGGGCCATCACATGGAATTCCCCGGCACGATCACCGTCCCACCCGAGACGCTGATGGACGTGATCCGGTCGTACTGTCGATCTCTCGACGAGCATGGCTTCGAACACATCGTTCTCATCCCGACCCACGGTGGGAACTTCGGCCCAGTCACGACTGTGGCCCCAGACATCGCCCGCGAACTCGATGCTTCGGTGATTCCACTCGCCGATCTCGATGAACACATGCAATTGCTGAACGAGGGGCTCAGCGACGCAGCTGTCGAATATACGCAGGACGTCATTCACGCTGGAGCCGCCGAGACAGCGATCGTTCTGGCCATCGACGACGGTCTCGTCAGGACGGACGATATCGAGCCCGGGCCCGAGGGCGAAATCTCGACAGCCCGGCTGTTGAGTGAAGGGTTCGAGACGATCACCGAAACCGGCGTCCTCGGTGATCCGACGGAGGCAACTGCCGAGGCAGGCGAAGTGATCATCCAGAACGTCGTCGAGAGCTATGTCGAGCATATCAAAACCGAACGCGATGCAATTTGACTGGGCGACCGAGTGGAGGCGGGGGCTACAATAGCAGATTCTCGCGGTGCTAGCCCACAAAGCCGTCATCGTCGAATAGCACGATTTCGCGTCCGGTCGCACTCCCTTCGCTTTGCCCCCCAATACCCACAGGAACTAAGTGGCAGTGTTATATAAATCTAACATGAGATGTTAAATCGATCTAACGCCGGATTCGGGGAGTCCAGAACAGTGTATCGAGCCGTTCGGGGCCTGTACCTGCTGGTGGTGATTGCGCTCCTGAACGTCGGAATCACCTTCGAGTTGGCCCCGTTGATCGCGCTCGGCGGCGTGCTGTTCGTGGGGTTCGTCCCGACGAGTCGGTGGCTGGGCGCTCGCCTCGGTATCGAGGAGAACGACGAACGGGTCCGAACGTTGATCCAGACGGCCGCCAGCCGGGCGCTGTACGGCCTCTTTGCAGTCGGGTTCCTCGCATATGTTCTCGGTTTGATGATTGACGCACAGGGTGGTGATCTGACCGACCCTCTCGCGACGGTCGTCCAGCAGGGCCAGATCGTGTTCGTCTGGGTCGGCATGGCTGCGATCGTCTCCTCGGTCGTCCACAAAGGCTGGAACGTGCTCCGCGCCAGGCGTCTGGAGGGGTAGCATGGACTTCGAGACGGAGATCAAGGAGCGCCGCGAAGCCGCGGGGCTTACCCAGGCCGAACTCGCCGACCGCGTCGGCGTCACCCGCCAGACGATCCTCTACGTCGAGAAGGGCGAGTACAACCCCTCGCTGGAGCTGGCCTGGCGGATCGCTCGGGAGTTCGACGCCCGAATCGAGGACGTGTTTGACCTACCCGAGGACGTGGACGACTCTTGAACCACTCGCCGCTCGACTTCGTGTCATCACGCTCTCTTCCAGCGTGCGTATCGACTCCGGGGGCAGATCACTGCCGTCCTCGTGGTTCGAATTGTCGAGACTGCCTCCCCGTGAACCCGGTGTCAAGAGCCAGGGAAAATGCTTTCAGTCCGTACATACAACGTACACACAAGAATGGGGACACGACGGGTCAATTTCCGTTTGCCGGAGGAACTTGTCGAGAAGGCCGACGTGGCTGCCGAAGTGAGCCACGCCGACCGGACGGCGATCGTCAGAGAGGCCCTCCGGGAGTACCTGGCTGACGTCGAGGACGACGAACGGTTCAAAGAGGCAGTGGTCGAACTCTATCTGGACGACGAGATCGGGTTCGACGTGTTGAAGACGTTCGTCGGCCGCCAGGACGCAGAATCGGTCCGCGCCTCGAAAGCCATGCTCGACGATGGGGCGGAACTGGCTGCTGATCTCGCCGCACTCGACGACGAGGCATGATCGCCGCGGACACGAGCGCGCTACTCTCGCTCGCGTCGATCGACCGGCTGGAGCTTCTGCTTGCGGAATTCGACATGTACACGACCGAGACAGTCGCGACGGAACTGCAGGAGACGGCCGAGTACGAGGACACCCACGGGAGGGCCGCACGATTGGTCCTGGATCACCGGGGCGACTTCACCGTCCAGCGCGTCGATGGGGCGATCGAATCCGCACGGATCGACGCAGGTGAAGGGAGCGTAGCCGTGCTCGCACGCGAGCAGGCTGCAGAGTTTCTCATCACGGACGACCTACGGGCACTGCCCGAACTCCAAGCCGCCACTGACGCGCGGGTCGCCATTTCGCCGATCGTGTTGCGGGCACTGGTCGATCGCAGGATGTTGGATCACAAAGACGCGCTGGCAGACGTCGAGGTACTTGCCGAGGAGTGTGATTGGCTCGGCGCACCGATCTATCGGCGGGCCGGGAGATTGTTCGAGGCGTGAACGACCGCAGCTGTTCGGTCAGCTATACCCACGCCAGCGGTGCCCACATTCCTTGCACTTGAAAAAACGTGTTGGCGGTTCGTCGGCCGAGCCGGTCTGTTTGATAGTATACCAGGCTTCGCCGTGGCCACACTCCTCACAGATCACGTCGTCAGCGGTGGGTTTCCCCTCGAAATTCGCGTCCTCCTCGGTTTCAATCACGTCATCGTCGCTCTGAGCTTCCGTCGAGACGAAATCGTCGGCCAGCTCTTGGTCTTTGGCTTTGCGATAGCCACAGCTCTGACAGACCATCTCCTCGCCGTCGGCATGCATCATCGACCCGCACTCGTCGCAGAATTGCATCGTTGCCGATGACACGTTCCAGAGTGGGAAAAGCCTGCCCGTCCGCGTTTATCGCTCGCGGTCCATGTCGGCCAGCTGTTCGCGTTCGGCGACGACCGGGCAGTCGGCGACTCGGACCGTCTCGAAGTCGACGAACTCGATGATGTCGGTTCCTTCGTGAGCGCAGGCGATCTCCGGGGGGTCCGAGAAGTACTCACAGCGCTCGCAGTAGGTGTGTTTCGACACTTCAGCGAACCGACGCTGTCCGTGGCGCTCCGTTTCGGGTTCGACCTCACTACGGGAGAGGTCTTCCCACAGCTCGGCATCGGGCCGTGTCGCGTCTTCGCCATCGACGCGTTCCCCAGCCAGTCCATCGAACGGATCACCCGTCCGCTCGTCGCGGCCGAGGTTCGAGAAGGGATCGTCCTCGTCGCCGGGCGGCGTCCCCTGGGTCGCCGTCTCGCCGGGCATCGCCGCCGGATCTGACTCCGCTCCCGGCTCAGTATCGGCACCGCTCGCGTCGAAGTGCTCCGCATCAGCGTCCATATCAGCGTCGGCTTCCGGCGACGTGCCGTGATCGTCCAATCGCTCGAAGGGGTCGGCGTCCCGGTCCTCGACGTCGATTCGGTCGAAGGGATCGCCCGTCTCCGGCTCTTTGATCACCTCGAAGGGGTCCGTCTCGTCGTCTTCACCGGTCAACTCCGCCGTGTCGTCTTCGCCGGTCGTCTCTACCCTGTCGTCTTCACTGTCCGTCTCCGTCGCCTCGTTGTCACCACTCGTGTCTGCCGCGTCGTCGTCCCAGAGTTCGTCTACGCCCTCAGGGCCGGTCTTGCGATCCGGATCATCGTCGCTCATCGCCGGTCACTCCTTGACGCCGAGACATCCCGATTGGGATCTGCCCCATCGTCCATCCCGCTCTCGATTTGCGAGGCGGTGACCAGCGCCGGCTTGCCGAAGAAGCCGCTGGCCGGCTCGACGTTGGTCACTGCCGCTTCACAGTGCGGACAGGCGGGCCGTGTCATGAGAGCAATCTCGACGGCTTCACCGCAGTTCTCACAGACCGCGCGGCTGACGTCGTGACCGGCGGCGGCCGTTTTGATCCGGTCGAGGGTATCAGTTCCACGGGCGGCCTGTTCCTCTCGGAGGTCGCTGACCGCCCACCCCACTGTCCGCAACTTGTCTTCGAGGTCGGCGAGGCGCTCCTCGCGAGCCGAAAGCGTCTCCGCGTGCTCCTCGACGGTATCTTCGAGGGCCTCGAGTGCTGGCTGGCCGGCACGCGCCTCGACTTCGGCTTCGAGTGCAGCCACGTCGCCGGCCAACTGATCCAGACGCTCGTCGATTGCGTCCAACCGATCGAGAGCGTCGTGGTGATGGTCGGCGGGCGCTTTGGCATCCGTCTCCCGTTTGACCTGGATGACCCGCTCGCGGACGTCCTCGAGTTTGCCCTGAAAGTCGGCCTCGAGATCCCCAATGCGTTCGGCGAGGCTATCGGTCTCCGTGTCGGATTCGACTTCCGCGGCGACGGTAGCGACGAGTTCCTCCCGCTGCTGGGCGAGTATCTCTTCGACGACGTGTTCTATCGTCTCGCGATCGACACCCGCCGCCGCGGGATCGGGGGTATCGCCGTCGGCAGTCCGGCGATAGGTTTCGAGGAGTTGCGTGAGGAGGGCGTCACGGTCGACGTCGCGTTCGGCGGTGTGGGTATCGAGCCACTCGAGTAGCTCGGCGGGGATGTTCACCGTCACGTCCCCCGGGTCCGTCGACTCGCTCGCCATCACCGGGATTTCATCGACCGGATAGTTAAGGGTTTGCCGCCGGTTCCCAGCTTCGATACTGTCACTGTCGAGGCTGTATTCCCTTCTCAGCGGATCTTGCGCACGTCCGAGATGTCGAAGCCGTCGTCGTCGATTTCGGTCTCGAAGCGGACGATGTTCTCGTCTTCGAGTGCCGAGAGCACGCCGCGAAACTGCTTGACGACGAGCGTCCGGGCGCGCGTGCTGCCGCCGGACTCCCACTCGAATCGCATCGTCCCGTTGACGGCGTCGACCAGTTGGCCGTGACGCTCCGGCGACAGCGTCTCGTGGTTGACGTGTGCGAGGACCAGTCCGTTCCAGCGGTGAGCAGCCTTCTGGAGGCCCTTGAGAATGTACGTGACGTCCGACCAGGACACCTCGTCCTCGGTCGCACTGATGAGGTCCGTAAGGGAGTCGATGACGACGAGGTTATCGGCGGCGTGGTCGGACATGAGATCGCCAAAGGCCGAGAGCAGGCCCTCGCGGTCGGTCCGCGAACGCAGGTCTTTCACGCTGGGTGTTCGATCAGCGTACCAGTCCCGGGGGAGGGGACTGTCGTGGAAGAAGTCCGTCGAGAGATCGTGGAACGTGATCGCCTCCAGTCCGCCCTCGACGATGTCGTCTTCCATCGTCTGGGCGAGTTCCCAGCGGAACTGTGACTCACCGGCCGTAAAGGAGACGTAGTGGATCTCATCGGGGAGTGTCGCGTCCCCGGCGAGGTCGCCGTAGTAGAGGTCGTGGCGCTCGGGATCGACGGATGCGAGGCCGTTGATGGCCGCACTGGTGTACATGAACTCCCGCGCCCCCGCGCCGGACTCCCCCGACAGCAGGACGACGGTGCCCCGCGGGGCGCCGCCGTCGATGAGGGAGTCCATCCGCTGAATGCCGAAGGGGATGCGCTCCATACCGTACGGTCCGTCCGCCAGTGCTTGGGTGTTTCGCCGCCACTCGCGTACGATCACGCTGATCTGCTCACGAACGGCGTCGCCCGCCAGGATCTGTCCCTGTATTTTTGCACCCATCGGTGACTTCTAACCGTCGGCGGGCCAATTCGAGAACATGAACGCCGAGCAATTCCTCGATCGGATCCGATCGGACAACGACACGGCCCTCTCACGGCTGGGTTCCTCGAAAGCACTGTACGCCGATACTGGGGGCGAAATGGACGACGAGACGGTACTGTCGGCCGCTGCCGATGCCGAACACCACGCCGCTGTCACCTACCAGGAGTGGGCCGACACCGAGAGCGACGACGCGGTCGCCGATGCGTTCGCCGAGACGGCCGCCGAGGAACGCGATCACTACGAGCGCGTCGCAGGTGAACTCGACGACTACGCTCCTGGCGAGGCGGTCCCGGCCATCCAGCAGTATCTCCGGGATCTGGACGGTACGATCGAGCGACTCGGCGGGTTCGTCGGGCGGACGATCGCCGCCGAGAAGTCCAAAGAACAGTTCACCGGCTATTTCGTCGGCGAGGCCGACCCACAGACTGCTCAGTTGTTCCGGGACGTGGGCGGCGATCTGGACCCGCAACTGGAGCGGGCCGGCGAGTTACTGGAGGCGAGCTGTGAGACCGACGACGACTGGGAGCGAGCTGCTGAGGCAGCCTCGGGGGCGATCCAGACTGCCTACGACGCCTACACCACATCTTTAGAGTCGATGGGTGTCAACCCGAAACCGGTCTGTTGATTGCCCCTCGTTTTATCCACTTCCCTCTCCTCGCTGGCGTATGGCGACGAACGGCGGGGACGATGTCTCCTCGGCCGAGGGCGCGCTCTACAAGTCGAAGATGGCCCTGGGATCGATGGTCCGCCAGCGCCCCCTCGATCCGGGGGCTGCTGGCAAACCGACACCAGGAATTCACTGCGGCCCACGCGATCGTTTCCTCGGACGCCGCTGTGGACGACCCGTCACGCTCCAGGCCTGGGACCAGTGTGAGCGCCTGATCGACGATTTCCGGAGATCGTTTCGGATCGAGTCGAACGACGGTGACGCGCCCCGTCCCGATCGGATCACGTTTCGCGCGCAACGGCGGTCGCACGATGGTTAACGGCGTTGCGTTCGGAACGCCTGGGGATCCAGTATCTCACGCTCACCCACGAAGCGACCGGGGAGCGTTTCGTCTCTAATCCGGTTCGGCTCACCGATAGCGAACCCGAGTGACGACACGGTACGACGACGAGGTGGCTTCGATCGCGGAAATCTACTTTCGGTGGGGCAACAGCGAACGCCCGGCCTGGGAGGGTAACGACCAACCCATCGAGATGGGTCACGGCGAGGCCGAGCGACCGGGCCATCACATCCAGGATGCCCTGGCGATGGGCAATCGCGTCGGCCTGTTTGCTTCTGCCGACTACTTCGATGCCCGGCCTGGCCATCCGCTACTGCATACCGACGCGCATCTTCCCTCTCTCGCTGAGTGACGCGCGCGCGAAGGTCTTTCGACGAGCGCGGGGTCGCGCTGACACCTATCACGTCCACCTCGCACAGGCCGGTGGCGGCCTCGCCTGGGCCGGCCCGCTGTGGGTCGAACTCGCGTGACGGCCGACTGTCACTCACGCGGAGAGGTCGAAGGCGCAAGCGAGAAGCGACCGCGTGGGATGCCCGCCGACGATGGCGATGTCCTGACCTGTGGCGGCGTCAGCGCCGTACTCGGTCTCGTGTTGCCCGTCTTCGAGACCGAGTACGGGGACCCAACGCTGTTCTTGCATCCCGGTTAGTCACCGGCATCGACGAAGATTGCATTGCGTATCGGCACAATAATTTGGCGGAGGGCTTCGACCGAGTCGTTTTTCACCCGGTAGTGCGGACGAACCCTCACCATGGCCGATCGCCCGGACAGGTCATTGTCGTTCCCCGGACAACTTCGGGATCTCCCTGCCGATTTGGCTGGTGTCTGTCTCTGGACCGTGCTAACTTTGGTCGTCGTGTCCGTTCCGTGGATCAGCGAGACGCCATTGCGAGTGGTGCTTGGCTTCGTGTTCGTCCTGTTCGTGCCCGGCTACGCGTTCGTCGCGGCACTGTTCCCTGAGGCCGCCGGAACCGATCGTGACGGAACGGCCGAGGAACGCGGTCGCGGGCGATCGGTCGTCGCTGGACGCGGCATCGACGGCATCGAGCGTACCGCTCTCTCGTTCGCGCTCTCGATCGCCATCGTCTCTCTCGTGGGGCTGGCACTGAATTTCTCGCCCTGGGGGATCCGTCCTGTGCCGATCGTCGTGTCGCTGACGACGTTGACTCTCGGGTTCGTCGTGCTGGCCGCGTATCGGCGTCGACAGCTCCCCTCCGGGGAGCGACTGCAAGTCCCCTATCAGGAGTGGATTGTCGCTGGGCGTTCGGAACTGTTCGCACCGGACTCTCGAACTGACACTGCACTGAATGTATTGTTGCTACTCAGCGTCTTACTGGCGACCGCGAGCGTGGCCTACGCAGTGATGGGTACGAGACAGGGAGACGCGTTCACGGAACTTTATCTGCTCAACGAGGATGCTGACGGCCAACTCGTCGCCGAGAACTACTCAACGACCCTCGCGGTCGGCCAGTCTAAGCCCCTAGTCGTCGGAATCGGCAATCACGAACACGAGCCGATGGACTACACGGTGGTGATCGCGTTACAGCGGGTCGAACGCGATGGGGACGCCACGACGGTACTCGAAGAGCAGGAACTCGATCGACTGGCGACGAGTGTCGAGGCGAATGGGACGTGGCACCAACGGTACGAGGCCAAGCCAACGATGACCGGCGAGGAGTTACGGCTGGTCTTTCTGCTGTACCGTGGGGAGCCACCGGCTGATCCATCGGTCGAGAACGCCTACCGATGGAATCACGTGTTTGTGAACGTGACAAGCAGTACTGACTGACGGATCGCGGTCCTTCCGGAAAACCAGTCTCCCTCCATTCGACTCACACCATGTGGGTCTCGGACTGTGTCCGAGATGTTCGATTTCCGGATACTTGATGGCATCCACACGCATTGTTCTTCCATGAATGTTTAAGCAGGACTATCCCCATATTGTTGTGTTTTGGTGGGTCGAGAATTCGTGAATAGTTCTCAAGTGAGTGTTGTCGGTGTTTCGTGCCGTCTCGCGTGATGATGGGATACTCTTTTCACTGACGGAGTTGTCCTCCATATATATGAGCGCCTCCCCGCAACGAGCCCGGGCATCCCGGATGAAATGTTTGTCGCGCAATGCGCCGGTCATCGGGACAGTAGGGGGCCGGTACGTCTGCGTCGAATGCGGGACGGAACCGATCTACTCGCCTGACGGGTCGATGTCTCTTACCTCCAATTGATATACGATGGTCGCCGAAGTTCACGTTCCGACTGTGGCTTCAGACGCTGACGGGGTTGGGGCGGACTCGCACTTCGTCACCGCCGGAGACGAACGCGACCCCGTGATCAGTGTCGTCATGCCGACACTGAATGAAGAGGAAGGGATCGCAGAGTGTATCCGGCGTGCTACGTCAGCCTTCGAGCAGATCGGACTACCCGGCGAGATCATTCTAAGTGATAGTTCGAGCGATCAGACGCCCGATATCGGTCGGGCAATGGGCGCTCACGTCGTCGAACCGGACGGAACGGGATACGGGTACGCGTATCGCTACGGCTTCGACCAGGCCCGCGGGGAATATATCGTGATGGGCGATGCCGACACGACCTACGACTTCGAGGAGTTGCCCAATCTGCTCGATCCGATCCGAAACGGCGACGCGGACATCTGCATGGGGAGTCGCTTCGAGGGCGAAATCAAGGACGGCGCGATGCCAACGCTTCACCAGTTCGTTGGTAACCCGCTGCTGACAGCGTTTTTGAATCTGTTCTACGATACCGATATCAGCGATGCACACAGCGGCTTTCGGGTTTTTCATCGCGACGTGCTTGACGTTCTGGACTTGCACTCCGACGGGATGGAGTTTGCCAGCGAGATGGTCATGGATGCCGGCGCACGCGGCCTGACGATCGAAGAGGTACCGATCACCTACCACGAACGCGAGGGGGAGGCGACGCTGAATAGCTTTCAGGACGGGTGGCGCCACATCAAGTTCATGCTTGTGAACGCGCCCGGATACCTGTTTACTGTCCCGGGAGTGGTTCTAATGATAGCCGGGTTGGTCATGGTCGGTGGTTCGGTTTCCGGTGTCGAATTTTCCATCGACGGTATCATCTGGCCGTTTGGTGTCCGAACCATGTTCGCTGGCAGTCTCTTGATGATCGCTGGCTACCAGATTGCCGGCCTCGGTGCGTTTGCGACGATGGCGTCAAATCCGATTCGGCGACCGGACGATCGCGTGACCAACTGGATCATCGATCATATGACGATGGAACTCGGTGGCACAATCGGTCTCGCCGTGTTTTTCCCCGGTGTCGTGTACGCTGGCTGGATCCTCTGGGTCTGGTATACAGCCGGGTACGGGGCGTTGCCCGGCATGCGACACGACATTCTCGCGTTTACTGCCATCGTCGTGGGGCTACAGACGATCTTCAAATCGTTCTTCCTGAGCGTGCTAGCAGACCGGTGATGGTAGTCGGCTGCGATGGTTTTATGCTCGATGTCGGCAAGGAACGGATTGTATGAGCGGTCCCCGCGAGGAGGTCACCGAGTTGCTCGACGAGAAGCCAGCAGTTGCGTCCGCCCTCGAAGAAATTCTCGATGTCGACGAAGATGGGCCGTGGGAGTTCGACGACCTCTCTATCGACTCCGGGACATTCGGTGAAATCGTCTCGCGTGATATCGTCGAGAAGAATGTGGCGGGCTATCGAGTTGTCGACCGGACAGCCGTAGAGAAGGCACTTGGCACGGATACCGATCTCGAAACGTCCGATAACGGGATTTCGCTCTCATCGGTGGCAGTCTCGGTTCCGAAGCCGTCACAACCTATCGTGCTTGCAGGAGTAGCTTCGCTCGTCTTCGTGGTTTTCCTTCGGGTCGCCCTCCCGTTTCCGGCCGTCTTTCGAGGCAGTGACGTCGTGCTCGTAGGGAACGATCCGTGGGGGTATCGATACTGGCTCGAGTCTCTGCTCCACGGCGATATCAGCGCGTTCTCGTTCAGTTCTCTCGGCGAGATCCCTGCAGGTGGATACGCTCAGGACAAACTCTTGATCGTTGTCCTATGGTGGGTCGCCGCCGCACTCGGCGGGTCGCCGGAAGTAGCCGGGGTCGTATTGGCCTGGTATCCGGTGATCGCAGGCGTCGCCAGCGCAGCCGTTCTCTATCTGATCGCAAAGCGGCTGAGTGAGGATCGGCGAATCGCCCTCGCGACCGTACTGCTGTTGGCAGTGACGCCGGTTCACGGGTATCGGACGATGCTCGGATTCGCCGATCACCACGCCTTCGACTACGTCTGGGTAGCCGTGACCGTATTCGCCCTCGTGTTGCTAGCTACACCGACGACATACCGCTCTTCGGACCGGTGGTTCTCATTGATCCGCGACGCCTGGCAGGGAAGTGTACTTCTCGCGGTCGGAATCGGGGCTCAGATCGCAGCGTGGCGCGGGGGTCCCATTTTGCTTGCCCCGATCGCATTCTACGTGGTCTATCGCGCAGTGTCCGACGTCAGAGCCGGCACCTCTCCGATCGGGACAAACGTAGGTTTGTTACTCGGGATCGCGGGTGGGGCTATTTTGAGTGTGCTTGCGCACGTCTTGTGGGGGTGGTTTCCACTGTATCGAGTCGCTGCGCCCTGGTTGCTACTTGGTGGTGCGGTCACCGTTCTGACAGCCGCACAAGGAGTACGGCACTCGGGTATCTCGCTCCGTGTCGGGATCGGGGCGATCGTCGGCTCCGGGTTCGTCGTCAGTTTTCTCGCGTGGTTGTTCGTTCCAGAGGTCGGCAGGGCGATGTCGAAGTTCCTGCGCTACATGGGCTGGGCCGGGTCGAGCAACATTGTCGAAACCGCTTCGATCGTCGGGGGTGAGATGGGTTCTATCTTCGGACCGATCCTGTTTTTCGGACTGCTAGTTGTGTTAGCACTCCCGTACCTGGCGTGGGCCAGTTGGCACTGTTACCGGACGCATGCGCCCAAGTGGGCGGTCGCGGTCGTGTACGCCTGGGTGTTTTTCGGCCTGGCGATCGCGCAGGTCCGGTTCGCAGGTCAGCTTTCGCTGTTCGTCGCCCTTTTCGGAGCTGTCGGCTTCGTTCATATCGGGGCCCACCTGGAGCTGTTTCGCTCTCCGTCACTGTTCGGCGACTCCTCCTCAGAAGCTCCGATCGACGTGGATTTCGACCCCCGTTCGATTTCGCCACGGATGGTCGCACTCATTGCTGTATTTTTTCTGGTGGTGGCGAGCATTGGCCTCGTTCAGCTGCCGGTCAAGCAGTCCCAACTCACGATCGACGGTGATACCTACGAGACGGCCACGTGGGTCGAGTCCTTCGACAGTCAAGAGAACATTACTGACGCAAACTACGTACTCAGCGGTTGGGGACGCAACCGAGTCTACAATTACTTCCTCAGTGGTAATTCGGGATCATATTCGTATGCAAAATCTCACTTCGCCAATGTAAGTCTGTCCGAGACGCCCGTTGCAACCTACTGGAAATACGCGGATCGAGTGGAGTACGTCGTCGCCGATGGAATTGCGGACGAGGGGGGCGGTGGCACGCTGGTTGATCACCTCAAATCGGATGTCGGTTCTGAAACGACGTTCGGCTGGGGCCACTTTCGGCCGGTCTACACGGCTCCGGACGGACGACCGCACGTCGGCCAGGCTGTTCCCGGGGCGCTGGTGACCGGGCGTGCTGCTGGTGACGCTGTGACGATCGAAGGGGAACCGTCGATCGGCCGGGAACAGATCGAGTATCGGCGAACCGTGACAACGGCTACGGACGGCTGGTACGCTGCGATTGTACCGTACGCTGGCGAGTATGCTGTGGATTCAGCGTCGTTCTCAGTGACGGAAACCGCTGTTCGGGATGGATCGGTGATCCGCGTCGACGGCGTCGGGTCCCAACCGAATGCCTCCTGGGCGTTCGAGACCGGTTCGGGCCGCGTCGCTTACGATACTGTCGGCGGCCACCACGGCGAGATCGCGACAGTTGACAGGTTCTCGAATGGGAATTCGACAGGACTCGCCTTCGATGGCGAAGGGTACGCTCGAATCCGGGATTCTAGAACGTTCACGAACACCGATGAATTCTCGGTAAGAGTTCGGTTTCGGACACACGAGCAGGTCGATTACAGGAACGATACTGTCGCCCCGCGTTTGGTATCGACATCGAATTCGTCGTATTTCGGAAACGTAGACGGATATCAGCTCGGATTACACAAAGGGCGAATTTTCGCCGCGATGGGTAACGGATCAAGCACAACGGTTCTTGGCGGCCCGGGAGTGGCCGACGGACAGTGGCACGTGGCGACACTATCTTGGGACGGAGACATGGTGCGTCTATTTGTTGACGGACGTCTCGTGAGGACGAATGTATATTCGGGCGATATTCGGTCGCGGCACCCGCTTGTGCTCGGAGCGAACGCCGACACGCATAGTTCGTTTCAGGGGTTGATCGACGAAGTCAAGTTCTCCGCAACCGGGCTCGATCAAAATTCGATTCCGCGGTCGTTCACCAACATCACATCTCCCTGATAGCCCTTCTGTTGAAAGGAAAGAACCAACACTGTATGGCAGAAAGACCCTGTCGAAATGAACGTCCAATCGGAACTTGATGGTCGGCCCGTTCTCGTAACTGGCGCGGATGGGTTTGTCGGCTCCCATCTTGTAGATCGACTCGTCGATAGTGGTGCCGATGTCCACGCGTTCGTGCGTGCGACGTCGAGCGGTGAGCTGAAGAATGTCCGTCACCAAGGCGAGGAGATCACTGTCCATCGGGGAGACTTACGCGACAAACATTCGGTTGAACGTGTCTTATCGACTTTCATCGATTTCAGTGACACGCTTATTTTTCACCTGGCTGCGCAGGCACACGTCGGTGAATCGTGGGAACGCCCATACGAGACGGTCGATTCCAACGTCACGGGGACGCTCAATCTCTTGCAAAGCATTGTCGATCTCGACCTGGATATAGCGAAGTTCGACACGGCTGGAACGAGCGAAGAGTACGGGAACGTCGACGACGAGATGCGGGACAGCCACGAATTCCACGACGACGGCCAGGTCATTCTGAGCGAGCGCTCACCCGTCAATCCCACCAGCGTCTACGCAACCTCGAAACTCGCGGCCGACTTCCTGACGATGAACTATCACGATGCCTACGGATTGCCGGCGGTCACGACCCGGATGTTCAACAACTACGGGCCGCGACAGAACCCACGGTACATTACGGGGACAATCATCACGCAGGCACTGGAACGAGAGATCGTCGAGCTGGGGAACCTCGCGCCCAAGCGCGACATGTGTTACGTTGCCGACGGCGTCCGTGGGCACCTCCACGTAGCACTCTCGGGCAACCCCGGCGAACAGTACGTCTACGGCTACGGCGAGAATGTCTCGATGCGCGAGTGGACGAACATGATCCTCGACATCGGTGCCGAGGAAGGATACTGGGAACGTCCCGAAATCGTCCAGGACGAGGACCGGTATCGACCGGGCGATAGCGACGTCGAGGAACTCCGCGTCGGGTACGAAAAGCTTCACGAGGAGACCGGGTGGGAACCACAGGTCGAGTGGGAAGAAGGGATCCGTCGAACGATCGACTGGTACGCGAACAACACTCAGCGCTGGTACGGGAGAGTCGATTGGCGATGAGCGGGTCGTTCTGGGACGATCGAACGGTGATGGTCACCGGCGGGTCGGGATTCCTCGGGGGCCACCTCGTCGAGGAACTGACCGCACGATCGGACACAGTCGAGGTGTTCATCCCCCGGAGTGACGAGTACGACCTTCGTGAACGTGCGGACATCAGGCGGGCGTTCGTCGACTCCGGCGCGGACACCGTCCTGCACCTCGCGGCCACTGTCGGCGGCATCGGTGCCAACCGGAAGAACCCGGGACGGTACTTCTACGACAACGCGATCATGGGTATCGAGTTGCTGGAGTTGGCTCGGCAGTTCGATGTCGAGACGTTCACCATCCTGGGGACGATCTGTTCGTACCCCGAACACACCCCAGTCCCGTTCGATGAGGACGACCTCTTCGACGGGTACCCCGAGGAGACAAATGCCCCGTACGGCATTGCCAAGAAGGCGCTGTTGACCCAGTCGAAGGCCTACCGCAAACAGTACGATTTCGACAGCATCTACCTGATGCCGGTCAACCTCTACGGGCCGCGCGACGACTTCGATCTGGAGACCTCTCACGTCATTCCGGCGATCATCCGCAAGTGCGTCGAGGCACGCGAGCGGGGCGAGGACGCGATTACCGCCTGGGGGACCGGCGAACCGACCCGGGAGTTCCTCTACGTCGAGGACGCCGCGCGTGGCATCCTCGACGCAACGGAACGCTACGACCGAAGCGAGCCGGTCAACCTCGGCAGCGGGATGGAAATCTCGATTCGTGACCTCGTAGAGACGATTGCTGACCTGACCGGCTTCGAAGGCGACATCGAGTGGGACACCTCAAAGCCAGACGGCCAACCCCGGCGGCGCCTCGATACGAGCCGTGCGAAGGCGTACTTCGACTGGGAAGCTCGGACTGACTTCGAGGACGGTTTACGGGAGACAATCGAGTGGTACGAGACTCACCGTGACGAGATCGCAGATGACTGAGCACGTGGACAACGCGATCCGTTCCGAGGCGGTGACTGGTCCCGGCTGGATCGACGCTGACGACTGGGCGACTATCGTCGCCTCGGTCCCGATCGTCTCCATCGACCTGGTCGTCAAAACCGGTGCCGGGGTCGTCCTCGCACGCCGGACGAACGAACCAGCGAGCGGCGAGTGGTTCGTCCCCGGCGGTCGCGTCCGGAAAGGTGAGCGCCTCCAGGAGGCGGTCCACCGGGTCGCCGAGGAAGAACTCGACGCCGACGTCACTATCGAGGCGTCTCTGGGCGCGTACCAGCACTTCTATCGAACCGCCGATGTCGAGGACGCTGGGGGGAAACACTACCTCGCCAACGGCTTCGTCGTCCGAACAGACAGTGAGACGTTCGCGCTTGACGACCAGCACGACGCCGTCGACATCTTTGAGACGCCACCCGACGATCTCCACCCCTATACGGCCCAGTATCTCGCCGACACGGGCGTCCTATAGATACCCGAGGTCTTCGAGCCGGTCCTCGACGTCGTTGTCAGGATCCGTACTCCTATCTGTCGGTCCGTGTGATAATTCGTCTCGGATCGCATCGGGGGCGACCGTCTTTCCAGAGACGTCGATTCCGCGGAGCATCGACGTCAGTGGCGCCCCGTCCATTCCTTCGACCAGTGGCAGATCGTGTAGTGCCAGTACGGTCGGTGCAACATCATATACGGACGCATCACAGGTTCCCGCGGCGATGTCGGGGCCTGCGGCGAGGAAAATCCCCGCTGGCGCGTGATCGGCGTATCGTTTCTCGGGAGGATGTAGCCACTCGTCGCCGAACCCGCCGTATATCATGTATCGCCAGTCCGTCGGTGTCAACAGGAGATCTGGGGCCGCGTCGGTGGATCCGCCGGTATAGACCTCTTCGCCTGGCGTCGCGGCTTCGAACACCTGATCGCCGGTCTCGGGGTGTATGACACCCTCTAAATCGGCGGCTAGCGACGCGCGGACCGACTCGTAGTCTGCCTCTTCGATCGTCCCGTCCCGGTACCGAGACGCACGATTGAGGAACACGCGCCCCATCGATCCGTAACTGAACGCCCGCGTGGCCGACCACTCGACGCGCTCGTGGAGATAGCGCTGGCCCGTCAGACCGGCCGCCTGCTCGCTGCGCCGGAGTAGCGACGCCGGAGCCGCTCGCTTGACAGCCGCCTTGATCGAGTGCTCGACACTATCGGGAAAGCGTTCGATAGCTGCGAGCGCGGCGGTCGCAAACGTGGCGAAGGCCCCTGTGTCGTCGTCTGCATCGTACCGTCGGAGTTCGCCGAGCGATTCGAGCACGGAGTTGAGATGGATCTCGCCGTCGATCTCACGAAAGCCGTGATCGGAGACGACCAGGACGTTCACGTCGTCATCGATGGCCTCCAGAAGGCGACCGAGTTGCGCATCGACGTGGCGGTAAGCCCGATGAACCGCGCGCTCCCCGTCGATCTGATCGTTCCAGAGGTAGTGTTGCACCCAGTCGACTCCCATGAAGACAGTCCAACACAGCTCCGGATCGTAGGCGTCCAGCAGCGAGAGCGTGAGGTCCGTTCGGACGCTCATCAATGCCTCGACTGCCTCCAGATACGCCGCCGGATCGTCGTCCGGATCGACTGTGGGTTCGATTCGATAGTCGTCGGGGAGATGATTGGCGGCCGCCTGTGGCGCGACGATGTCGTCGTCGACGGAGGCCGGAAACCCGGCGACAAAAAACGAAGTGTTACTCGGTGCAGGATGGGAGACGGGGAGATTGACTACCCCACTCGATCGGTCGGCGTGGTCGAAGACGTCCCACAGCGTGGGAAACCTGCGGTCGGTCGCGTCGACCGGCCGAACCTCGTAGGTCTCGGGATCCTGTGTCCTGAAATCGAATATGCCGTGTTTCCCGGGATTGACGCCGGTCACCATCGAGGTCCAGGCTTGGGGGGTCATCGGCGGACGTGTCGAGGTGAGGGTCCCGTGTGTGCCGTCTGACCGAAGTGACGCGAGATGTGGAAGGTCTCCAGCATCGAGCAGTCCCTCGAGGATGTCCCAGGTGGCCGCGTCGATGCCCACGACGAGCGTCGAAACCATTGATCAACACTCTCGATAGGAGATACAAACCTTTGTTTGTTCGAAAATCGTCCGATAGATTGTATGGCCGACGACGTGGATGAAACTGTCGCTACCGACGCCAGCGGTGACGCCTCTGGTGAAACTGTTCCTGAGGATGAGGACCCCGCCGGCAGTTCAACGTTTTTCTTGCAGGGGGGAACGACGCTTTTCGGAAACGTATTCGGCAAGGCAATCAAATTCGGGTTCTTTCTCGCCGCGACGCGGCTTACGACCCAATCTACCTTTGGCGTTTATACACTTGCCATCTCGATTGTGATGTTCTCACAGTCGTTCTCGAATATCAACCTCAACCGTGCCGTAGATTATTTTATCCCCCAACATCTCGCGGACAACGATCACGACGGGGCAAATCAGGTTTTCTGGAACGTGATCGGCATCACAGTGCCATCGACTGTGGTCGTTCTCGGGGTCGTGTTGTTGTTCTCTGATCGGATTTCAGCCCTCTTCGGTGAGTCAGCACTGTCAGCGATCATGCCGTATGTAGCACTGCTTGTTCTCCTCGTCGCGCTCAATCGGATTCTGTTTGCTACCTTCAACAGCATCAAAAAGATGCATTACCGGGTGCTCACGAAGAACCTCACCCAACCCATCTTGATGCTGGGTAGTGTCGTGGTGTTCCTCTCTCTCGGCTTCTCGCTCCACGGCCTCATGCTCGCACATCTGTTAGGCGTGTTGGGGTCGGTTCTTCTCGGGTTGTGGTTGCTCTACCGGAAGGTCAACTGGATTTCGTGGCCAACATACAACAGGGACTCGATCTCTTCACTCGTGTCGTATTCGCTGCCGCTGGCGTTCGCAGGTGTCATCTATGCGACCGTCGCACAGATCGACTACTTCGTCATTGGCTACTTTCATCCTGCCGCCGACGTGGCGTCATATCGCGTCGCATACTTGCTCGCGACGAATATCTTGATCGTTCACACGGCGATCAAACCGATTTTCAAGCCGATGATCGCGGAAAAACAGCACGACGGGAACGCTCGCCGTGAGCGTTATCAGCTAATCGTTCGGTGGGTGACGATGCTTACGTTCCCCGCGGTCGTGACGTTGCTAGTGTTGCCTGGGCAGTACTTGTCACTGTTCTTCTCTGCGAAGTACGCTGTCGCCGCACCAGCACTAGTTTTGCTCGTCGTCGGCCAATTCCTAAATATATCTGTGGGTCCGTCGGGACGATTCATCGAAAGTATCGGTCGCACTCGGATAACATTCCTCAACACGGTCGTCCTCGTCAGCCTGAATTCCATACTCGACTTCGCTCTGGTCCCAACGTTCGGTATTGTGGGGGCTGCCACGGCAACTGCCACCTCACTCACATTCCTTGCTGTGCTGACCGCTACCGAGATCCGTGTCTTCGAGGGGTTTGTTCCTGTGGACCGATCGCTCGTGAAACTTTGGCTATCTGGGCTCCTTACGTTGATAAGTGGATATTTCATCGTCCAAATAGTCGGACGACGCATCGAGACAGCCCTTATCGCTCCGGTGGCGGTTTTAGCCCTGTACTTCATACTTCTAGTAGTGTTTGATTCCTTCACAGCCGAGGATAGAAGAGCCGTCAACCAGATTGACGATCGGCTTGGTTACAAAGTATTCTCCCGAATCATCTGATCACGTTTGTCCGAACTCCTCGTCGAGGTCGAGTATCGCGTCTCGTCCTCGGCGACGCAGCGGGCGTTCTCGACGTCGGACAGAACGCCAAGATCGTCCAGTGCCGACTCGCCGATGTAAGGGTTGGTTGTTTGAAGTAGGCAATATGTGGATTCGAGCAGATATAGTCCGTATCGAGGTTGTATTCGCCCGCGTGCTTTCAGAACTTTCACCTCGTCGTCCTCTATGACCGTGTCTCGACATCTGTGAATGGGGGAAACAGATTCGAATATTATATCATACCGATAATTCGGAATTTACTGGAATGAAAATATTGTTATAATCATGGCTTTCGGTAAACAGGAAATTTATAATTCTCGTTTGAGGTGTACTTGGCATACCAACAAATATAAGTCCAACTGATAGCATGAGCGGATTATGGATCAGTTTTCGGAGAATCTCCCATATAAGGAGTACTACCCATATCTCATAGCTATTGTCTCTCCGATAACTATTGTCGCAGCATACAACTTGTTCTCCAATCCGAAAATACCTGGACTGTATCTCGCAATGGCGCGAGAAATATCAAATAATGGGTATTTGTTGCCAGAAACTATACCCCATTTCACTGAAGGCGGTATTCCATTCGCATATCCTCCCTTAGGATTCTATTTTATCGCCCTCGTCCACGATATTACAGGGATGGAGTACCTGTCAGCGACTATCTTCTTATCCTTTGTCTGGAATGGTGTTTTGGGTCTTCTCATTTACAAAATTGCCCAAGAGCTATTTGACGACAAAATCGAATCGATCGTCGCTACGGTCCTTGCGACGACGGCACCAGCGATATTTTGGTATATGGCGATTCCTGGTGGAGCAGTCCGCGGCCTCGGCTATTGCTTCTTTTTAGCGACTGTCTTCTTCGGCCTGTGTCTTTATTCCGACTTCGATCGACGCTGGCTTATCGGCGCAACAGTTTCGTTTGGACTCGCAGTATTGTCTCATCCCCTGTGTGGTTACGCAGCTGGATTGTGGTTTTTAACCATCTACTTGACAAAAGATCGGTCGATTAGTGGCCTTGTACATGGGACCATCGTCGCCGTCGGAGGTGTGAGTATCGCATCAGTCTGGTGGGGTACCGTTCTTCTTCATACAGGTATCGATCCGTTTCTCGCGGGACTCACGTCAGGGAGTCGAGTATCCCTTTCGCTCGATTCCGTGATCAAATTCATTAGGTTCGCAATCAAAGTCCCGACGCTGGAACAGACACAATACGCCTCAACGGTAGCGTTCTATAGTGGATCACTCGGAGGGCTGTATCTCCTTGCACGACGGAAGATGTTTTTACCCGTGGTGTTCGTTGTCTCGTGGTTCACTACCGGTGCGGAACGGTTCGTTTATCTTGCGGAAATCCTAATGGCGGTATCATTTCTGTATGAGGGTGTCCTGCCAATGTTGCAATCGAAAGCGACGTCACAAGAGTGGGGCCAAATTGTCAAACGTGGCGCGCTTGTAGCAATCATTCTACTTAGCGTACTCTCCGGGGTCATGTACGCAAGCAATCAGTATACGCGAGTTTATGATGGTGACACAACACTCATGACCAGTGGATGGAACGCTGACGACCAACAAGCAGCAAACTGGATACACGAAAATACACCAGAACAGTCAACATTTATTGCAATCGGAGCAGCTTCCGAGAAGCTTCCCTTCTACGCTGAAAGGACTGTTCTCAATGTTCCGTGGGGAGCCGAATTCGACCCTAATCAGGATTTCCAAGCACTCCGTCTGTTTAGCCATGATTTAAGTAAATCAAGTAACTTTGACGATATCGTTAAAAAATCCATCCAGCATGGATTTGATGCAGACTATTATTATATTCCAAAGATAATGGTTAACCAGTCAACAGTTAACAAGATGGATGGCTATGAAGTAGTTTTCCGTAATAATGGTATATTTCTGATAAAGTCAATAGAATAGACGCCTACCGAAACCAAAGAAGCCTATCAAGTGGCTCACCACGATACGATAGGACGCTATAGATACCCGAGTTCCTCCAACTGATCAGTGACCGACTTGTGGACAGCGTCCGTTTCGGGCGGTTTCGGCTCGTATCCTCCCGAATCGGACGCAGTCGTTTCGGCCCAGGGAACACGCCGAACCACGGGATGGGGGAATCCAAAGGGATGGGAGTAGACGAACCCCCATTCTCCGAATCCGTCGCCGTGGTCGGCAGTGATCACCACGTTTTCGGCATCGACGTTTGAAATGAGATGTTCGACATCGCGCAGCCCCATCCGAAGATCGTCAAGATAGCTCTCCCAAACCGTCTCGAAGTCACCTCCTTCGCGGAGATACGTGAACGGATCGCGCTCGTGGTCGTGCAGTTCCTCGTCGGTTCGATCCTCCTCGATGGCGTTCGCCCGGTAGGGATGGTGGGGGCGGTTGTAGTGGACGAGCAGGCGCTCTGGATCGTTGCGCCGGGCGTAGTGAACCGCGGCATCGGTCGTCGCTCGAATCGACTCCATCGTCACGATGTCGTCAGTGGTACGACGCCAGACGTGATCGAGATGCTCGAAGGCATTCGGTGAGACCGTCTGCCAGTTTGTCCACGCACCCACCGTCGGACGCTCGTCTTCGGGCATCCGTCGCTCTTCGAGAACGGTATAATAGTGGGAATTCTGGGCGAACACAGCCGTATTCGCGAAGTCGCCTTCGAAATCCGAGACGAACGTGTTTGCGACGAACTCCGCAGTCATACTTCCCACCGACCAGAGTGATCCGATCTCGTCAGCGGGCGGCAAGAAATCGAATTCGGGAGCGACGGCACGGAGCGCGTCAATCCGACACGTGTCGAGAATCACGAGCATGTCCCACTCCCGGGAGAACACGTTTGTTCCGGGGCGCAACCGTGAGGAGACCGTCGTAGCCAAACCGTTCCATGCCGGATAAAGAGACTCCGCGATGCGATAGAGCATTCGTACGGCCGCCTTTCGCACCTCGAATCAAATAGCTTCGGTTGTTTGGATTGGTCCTTATCCAACTCCGCCTCAAACTGGATCAATGCGCACAAGCTGCATGCCGCTTTCCGCTGGATAGACCACCCCTGAATACGTGAGCGACGGTCATGCATTCACCGACTTGAAGCCCGCGAATGTGTCGATTTTGGTTACATTCTGGTAGCCAGATTGACTAACTTTCCCGAATCAACTAGTATTTGGTCGGATTCGTTGTTCTGAAACTGTAACCCAAATCGTAGTGCTTTTTATTACACTTCAACTGGACTCGGTTGTGAACCGCCGCTCAAAAGTATTACTCATCATCTCTTTCACTATCATAACGTACTTGATGACGATAGTGGGAGCCTTACCGCTCCGCGTGTCTACTGACGAGGGTGCGCCGTTGCGGGATATCTATGAATTAGTCCAACATGGGCAAATCACAGATACTTTTAATTACCACAATGGGAATACCTATCAGACAGGAATTGCGACTCTTCTTCAGGCGACTGGTCTCGATCCGACTTCACTCAATCATGTGAGTCCTCTTATCGGCGCGTTCGTCCTTACTGCGATCGTAATTCTTTGTTACAGCGTGTTCGTTCGGAGTACTCCAACCAGTTCGTGGTGGCACCCGTTTGTGTTCGTGCCTGCCATATTCGTCTTCGGTGGCTTCATCTTTCGGATCCGAGAAACCAGTCACAAGACATTTACTTTCACGTTTGTCTTTCTGGGCCTCTACGCGATCTATCGACTCCTTGAAGACGACTCGGATCCAAGATTTGCCGTCGTCGCCGGAGTCGCGTTGTTCGCAGTGTCGTTCACTAACTTCATTTGGGGAGTTATCTACGGCGGTGCGATCGTTGCTGCGCTGTTTCTCTCCCGGCGGACCGGACTGCGATACGGGAGTCTCAGTCTCATCCCGCTAATCGGGGCGGTCGTCGCTACTAGACTATCGACAACACGAATCACGATCCCATATTTCGAAAATACCATCCTCGGCCCGCTGCAGTCGTTGTTCAGTGGTGCCGACGACGGTGGTCACAAAGATTCAGCCCCAGAACAGACGCCAACACCGACCGAACAGCAGCCGACGCCGACCGAACAGACACCGGGGGGTGGACAATCTGCCGACGGTCCGACTGTTGAAATGCTCGATCGTCCGGGGCTCTTTCAGAGCGGAAGCAGGTCCGCACTGAATAACATCAACGATTGGCCCTCCGTTGCCGGAGTGTCGAGTTGGTTCATCGCCGTGGCAGGCATTTTTGTCGTCGCAGGTCTGTCCGCAGCGTCGCTGGCACTTGCCGCAGTATCGTTTTTTCGACGCCGAAGCACGCCGCTCGGGAAACTCTTTCTCGCCGTGAGTATCGCTCTCGGCAGTGCCACAGTTGTCCTGTATGTTGTGGGGGACTTCGCGACGCTAAAGCGTACTATCGTCGTGCCGGGGATTCTTGGCACACTTTACTGGACGTGGATGCTGAGCCAGGATCGACTCCCTGAGGAGCTCGGTGTGCTCTCGCATCGACGCGATACGGTCCTGAAGGTCACGTTCGTAGTACTCTTACTCGGGTCAATTCTGGCGGTACCACGAGCGACGCTGGACGAGCAACTCACCCCATATGACATGTACGCCGACCGTGCCGATCAATCGAAGATAGAGTGGGCCGGCGAGTTCGGAAGTGACTGCGTGCAGACACACCAGCAACTAGACGACGTGATCGCTGCGAAGCTCGACACCAGCCCTATCCATCCCGTTCCGTACCGGGCGTCTGATCATCTCGTCTACGACGCGGGTGGTCCGGCCATACTTACCTGTGGGAGACATCCGCCGGATCACGCGAACTGAAACTGATGAGAAACACTGTTTATTCCTGGGAGTGGAATTGGTCGTGAATGCACGTTCTCCTCTTCGATATGCATACCGGTGGGCATCATCTTGAATACGCTAGCCTGCTCCGCCAAGAGCTAACAGAACTGTGGTCAGATATCGAGATCACGATCCTGAGTACTGTCCGCGAGGGCCATCACGAAGAGTTCCTCGACCCAGAGACCGTTAAATATCTCTACGACGACGACGTATTGGACCGTCTCCATCCGAAGAGTGCTACCGGCCACGCCATTCGTGCAATTCGGAATCCACGTGGTTCGATCGTCGCAGACGCCCTCGAATACGTCGAGGAGCGGTCCTACGATCTCGTCCACTTTCTGCACGCTGACGACATCCTCAAAGAGATTTATCGCCACGGTCAGTCGATCGAGACACCGATCGTCGCGACGATCAATGGTTCGTACTTTCGCGTTCAGACGCGCCGCCGTACTGCGATTGCGAAGCGTCTAATCGAGCATGGGCTGACGGACATCGCCTCGACAGCTGTGCCCGATGTCTTTTCGCGGCGTGGCCCCTGGAATCACGTAAACCTTCATCGACTAGCCCGAGACAACGTGGTCAAGGAGTTCTTCGTCGCATCCGAAATCGGAAGAGAGCTGATTCTGTCGGCGACCGACATTGAGCAGTACGCCCCGCTGACAAAGATACCGGACCCGGTCGAAACCTGGTCGAACGAGGCGTTCGATCGTCAGAGCGCTCGTGACCGTCTCGATCTCACCGAGGAAGAATACGTGTTCACGTTTTTCGGCGAGATGCGCGCAGAGAAGGGTGTCGACCTGCTGGTTGACGCACTGGAGGAGTACGATGGCTCTCCGATTACGGTCATACTAGCCGGCAAACCGGTCGCTGTTGACGCACGCAAAATCGAACGTGGCGTTGCGAACCCGGACGTGACGGTCGTCCCTGAACTGGGGTTCGTTCCACAAGAGGCAGTTCCCGATTACTTCTTTGCGGCGGACGCCGTGATCCTCCCCTACCGACGGTCGTTTGGTACCTACCGGACCAGTGGTGTCTTCCAGAAGGCCTGTAGCGCGGGTCGTCCAGTCATCGCTCCGAACTTCGGTGCGTTTGCTGCCCGAGTGTCCAAGTGGAATCTCGGAACGACATTCGAGCCGGGATCGGCCGAGTCACTCTCTGCTGTGCTCGCGTCAGTCGCGAGTAATCCGGAGGGGATACTTGACGAGCAGTCAATGTCCGAGTATGTGGAAAGCCAGACATACGGACGACTCGCCGAGCGTTCCTCGAAGACGTATCGCCGCGTGCTCGGTGCTGACGCTGGTGTCGCACATGAGCAGAAAGCCTGATACGGAACGCCGTATACCCATCACAAGAGGTAAACTGGACAATGCGAGTCGGAGTCAATGGACGAACGTTTTCCGTCGAGCAACCCCGCGGCTCTGTCCAGTCGAGCGTCGAATCTGTTCGTGCCCTTGCTCACCAACCTGGCGTTGACGTCGTGGTTTTCGGCAGCCGGTCCGTCCGCGATCATTTCACAGACACACCAGTTATTACCCGGGGGATGTACAGCGACTCACAAGTGTACGGCCTCGGCTGGGAACAGCTGATACTACCCCGTCTGGTCTCGGAATCCGATATTGACGTCCTCTTTTGCCCAAACAGCGACGGTCCGGTGCGATCGCTCGACGTTCCGGTCGTCGTGCGCCTCCACGACATCTTTGGATTCGTCGGCTACGGGCCGCGGCTCTATACGCTTCTCCAGCAGTTCAGAGTTCCTCGAATGCTTTCAGCGGCTGATCGAATCGTCGCCCCGTCAAGACATACCCGCTCGACGGTTACATCGCGGATTGATCCCGATACACCGATCGATGTTGTGCCGAATGGGCTTCAAGAAGTCTTTCTCGATGATCACGCCGGATCGGCCGTTTCACTCCCAGACGAATACCTCTTGTACGTCGGTGGGACGGGTAAACGAAAAAACACTGAGGTCCTCGTCGACAGTTACATAGCGTTGCGCGAGGAGTACGATGTTCCCCACGAACTGGTTCTGGTAGGTCCTCAAGAGCGATTCATCGACGGGCACGTCGGTGACAGTGCTGGGTCGGACCGCGAACAGATCCGATCGCTCGGCTTTCTCACAGCCAGGGAATTGAAGTACGTATACACCCAAGCGTCGGCGTTTTTGTTCCCATCGCTGGAGGAAGGGTTCGGATTGCCGCCGCTAGAAGCCATCGCGTGCGGGACGCCGGTAATTGCCGGGAACCGACCGGCGATGACGGAGATATTACCTGAAGATACCGCTTTGGCCGACCCAACAGATCCCGACGAATTCGCCTCGAGGACCGCGGCTCTGCTAGAAGCGGGCGATCCCGGGCCGACCAATGAGGAGATAGATCACGCGCGTTCGTTCACGTGGGACCGGGCGGTAGACGAGATCTCGACCACGCTCCGACGGGCGATCGATCAATACTGAATTACCGTCTGAATGTTCAGCAACCCTATCGGAATGTCGTTCGATCTTCGAACCTGCGAGTGTCGCCTCGAAAGTGCTACAATGGCGAACGGTCCCAGTACGGAATCATGACCGGGCAAGAACGCGAGTATGTGTTAGTCACCGAGTATTTCCATCCGGACACGGCCTCCACCGGTCAACTTATGACCGAGTTGGCGGTCGGTCTCGAAGACCGTGGATTGGACATGACCGTCTACACTGGTCAGCCTAACTACCACAGTGGAGAAAACGAACGGCAGCCACTCGAGACCACTCACGAGGGCGTCCTCGTAAAACGCATCCGTGCACCGCAACTCCGCCAGTCGTCGTTGCCGCGTCGATTGTTCAACTGGACGGTGTTCACGCTCTGGATGGCAGTCGCCTTGCTGTTCAGTCGATCGACCAAGGACCGGGAAATCGTCTTCGTTTCGAACCCCCCGTTTCTGCCGATCGTCCTGTGGCCGGTGTGTAAACTTCGCGGATGGGAGTACACGTATATTGTCCACGACCTGTATCCCGCACAGCCTGTCGAGCTCGGATATTTGCGAGAAAACGGCGTCATCGCTCGAATTTGGCGATTCCTTCATCAGTTCGTCTTTCGGGATGCTACGACCGTCGTCGCACTCGGTCCAGCGATGCGCGATCGGATCACTCAGGTAGCTGGCGCAGGGTTTGATGCAGACACAATCGAGATCATCCATAACTGGGCGGATGGCGAATTCATCCAGCCCAAAGAGAAAGAATCGAACTGGTTCAGTCAGGAACATAACCTTGTCGAACCGTTCACGCTCCTCTATTCCGGTAATATCGCTGAATTCCACGACCTCGAAACAGTCGTCAAAGCGGTGGCCCGCCTCTCGGCGGACGGTGTCGACGTGCGGTTTTGCATCATTGGTGAGGGTGATAATAAAGAACGTCTGGTATCTCTCGCTGAAGATCTCGATGTCGCTGGCGAGGATGTGATCTTCCTCCCCTATCAGCCAAAGAGTGATCTCCCGTACAGCTTGACCAGCGGAGACGTGTCTGTCGTCGCCGTCGAGGAAGGATTCAAGGGCGTTTGCGTCTCGAGCAAGCTCTATACTTCGTTGGCGGCCGGGATGCCGATCCTCTGCATCGCCAAGCCCGATGACGATGAAGGCCAGATCGTCGATAGCGGAGGGGCTGGAGAAGTCGTACGGCAACGGGATGTCGAAGGCGTCGTGTCAGCGTTGCAAAGCTGGATCGA